>DATJGH010000162.1:0-4970 GCA_035495215.1 Patescibacteria group bacterium | reverse complement strand
AGCGTGAACTCGTTGTACGAGGTCGTGAACACGAAGATCGCCGCGGACAGGATGCCGGGCATCGCGAGCGGCAGGACGACCCAGATGAACGTTCGCCAGGGTCGCGAGCCGCACACCTCCGCCGCCTCGATCAGGCGGTCGTCGAGCCCCGCGAAGGTCGCGCTCAGGACGAGGAGCGCGAACGGGAGCGTGATCGTCACGTGCGCCAGGGCGACCCCGAACAGCGTGTCGACGAGCCCCAGGGCGTAGAAGAGCTTCGCCACGCCGAGCGCGAAGGCGATCGGCGGCAGCATCCGGGGCAGGAGCACGAGCGTGCTCAGGAAGCCCCGGATCGGAACTCGCCGGCGGCCCAGCGCCCAGCCCGTCGGCAGCGCCAGGGCGAGGCTCATGACGACGGCCATCGCCGCGATGATGACGCTGTTCTTCAGAACCTCCGGGATGTTGCCGATGCTGTTCGCCCAGACGTACCAGTCGAGGCCCCATTCCTCCGGCAGGAACGTCGGGCCGAACCAGGTCTTGCCGACGGAGCTGACGGCGATGATGGCCAGGGGCGCGAGCATGTACAGCAGGAACGCGAGCAGGAAGGTCGAGCCGAGCACGCGGCGCCCGTCCCAGATCGCGCGTCCGTACGTCGCCGGCAGCTGGCTCATCGCTCGCTCCACCCCCGCCGGCGCAGCAGCCGGAAGTACGTGACCAGGAAGATGATCTGGGTGACGCCCATCACGACGGACATCGCCGCGCCCTCGTTCCAGTGCAGGAAGATCGCGGAGACGGTGTAGATCTGGACCGACAGCGGCCGGTAGTCGCCGCCGGTCACGAGCGGCACGCTGAACGCCCCGAACGACTCGATGAAGGTCAGCACCGAGCCCGCGAGGATCCCGGGCACGGCCAGCGGCAGCAGGACGTGGATCAGCACCCGCCAGCGGCTCGCGCCCGACACCTCCGCGGCCTCCTCGATCGCGGGGTCGATGCCCTCCAGCGCGGCGAGCGTCAGCAGGGCGGTGAACGGGAAGAAGAGCCACACGTAGAAGAGCACGAGCCCCGGGATCGTGAACACGATCCGGATCGGCCCATCCACGAATGGCAGCAGCTGGATCGTCAGGTTCGCCCAGCCGACGTCGCCCCAGAAGAGTCGCAGGCCCACCGCGCTGACGAGGGCCGGGACCATGAGCGGCAGCAGGATCAGCAGCCGGAACGCCCTGTTCGACCGGAACGGCCGGCGCAGCGCGAGCGCGAGCGGAACGCTCAGGAGGATCGAGAAGAGGGTCGCCAGGACGGCGAGCTCAATGCTCAGGAAGAACGCGTCGACGAGCTTGCCGTCGCCGAGGAACGAGGCGTAGTTGTCCAGCGTGAAGCCGCTGTCGGCTCCCTCCGGCGCGAAGCTCAGCTGGAACACGAGCCACAGCGGCAGCAGGAACAGGAACGCGATGCCGCCGAAGCCCGGCGTGAGGAGCGCGAGCGTCACCAGCCCGTTGCGGCGCTCCCGGAATAGGCCTGGAATGCGAAGCCCGGCGCCACCGAGTGCGGCGGCGCCGGGCTGTTCAGCGAAGCTCATCCTGGATCCGCGATCGGATCCGCTTGAAGCGACGTCGCTATTGCTGCTTGACCAGGCTCATGCCGTTCTCCTTGAACCAGTCGAAGGCCGAGCTGTTGGTGACCGTGAAGAGCGGCTTCCGCGCCTCCTCGAACGGCGGGATCTTGGTGTACGCATCTGCCGGGGCGCGCTGCCACGCGTCGGTGCCCGGGTACTGGTACATCTGCGTGAGCAGCTGGAGCTGGATCTTGTCGGACAGCATGTAGTCGATGAGCTTGTACGCCAGCGGCTTCCGCGAGTCCGGGATGTTCGACGGGACCACGAGATGCCCGTCGGCCGATTTGCTCTCCCCCTCCGCCATCGGGTACGCCTTCATGGTCGGTGGCACGAGGCCCTGGGTGGTCGCCCAGATCGTGTAGTCCTGGGCGTAGTCACCGATCCAGGCCGTTCCCTCCTTGAACAGCTGGAACATGTCCGGCGGCTCGGCCGGGAGCGGGTTTGTCATATAGCTCGTGAGGTCGGTGAACTTCGCGGCGGCGTCCTTCCACTGCTGCGTCGCCATGACCGCGGTCATGTCCCCGGCGTCGAACGGGACGCCGAATGCGTGGAAGAACGTGTACATGTAGCCGCGGCCGCCGCCCGACTTCGCGTCCGGCCGGACCATCGTGATGTGGCCCTTGAACTCGGCGCGCCGGTCGTACAGCTCCTTCCACGACTTCGGCGGGTTCGGGATCTTCGCCGTATCGACGATGGTCGCGCTCTGCGACCGCCAGAAGAGGGCGCCCTCGTAGTTCACATCCGTGCCGAGGACCGTCTTCTCCCCCTCGATATCCGTCTTTGACAGGTTCGGGATCGCATCGAGGTGGGACTTGAGGTTCTCGAGCGCGATGCTGGACTTGACCCAGTTGACCAGGTCGTTGTCCTTCATGAACACGACGTCGAAGTCGCCCTGCCCCTGGGTCATCGCCTTCATCCGCTGGAGTGTCTCCGGTCCGGACGAGACGACGTAGTTGATGGTGACCCCGAGGTCAGCCTGTGCCTCGGGCACGAACGTCTTGGTGAAGTACTGCTGGAAGTTCGCGCCGGAGTTCGTATCGATGAGCGTGATGCTCTGGCCGCCAGCGCCACCGCCGCCGCTGCTGCCGCCCGGGGCGGCACTCTGTCCCGGCAGGTTCGATCCGCCGCAGGCAGCCACGACGAGCGCGACCGTTGCCAGGATCGCGCCGATCCCACCCTTCCTCATGTCGCATGCCTCACGAGCAGAAGCCTGCTCCGGCGCCAACCGCCGGAGCTCCAGCGACCAGTTGACGCGCGCCTCCAAAGCAAGGTGCGGTATCGGCATTCTCAGCGCGCCGGAATCCCGGTGTCAAGTTTCGTGCGGAGCGGCGGATGCGGCCGGATCGACCGGGTGCGAGGCGGGGCGACGGCGCAGGCGCAGCTGGTCCCGGCGGCTGAGCGCGACGCCGGCCACGACGACGATCCCGCCAACGATCTGGAGTGGGCGCAGCGGCTCGTGCAGGAGGCTCACGGCGAACACCACGCCAAGGAACGACTGCAGGTACTGATAGACGGCGGCGCGGGAAGCCCCGACGCGCCGGACGCCCACGTAGTACAGGAGGTTGGTCACGACGCCGGCGAGAAGCGCCGAGTAGGCCAGCGTCCCCCAGCCCAGTGGCGTGACGGCCGCGTAGTCCTCCGAGACGAGCGCCGGCGCGGCGATCGGGATGAGGAGCGCGGTCCCGATGGCCATCTGCGCGGTCAGGATTCGGTACGGCGAGTAGCGGGCGAGCAGGCGGCGGATGGCGACCCACGACGCGGCGGCGGTGAGCGCCACGCCCAGGGCGAGGAGCTCGCCGACCGGCAGGCCGCCGGAGGTGGCCGCGCTCGCGCCGGCGGCCTGGCTCGCGCCGCCTTCGACGATCAGCACGACGCCGGCCATCCCGAGCGCCACCGCCGTCCAGTGCCGGCGGCCGAGGATCTCGTCGCCCACGATCGTCGCGATGATCGCGGTGAAGATCGGCTGCGTGGCGGTCAGAAGCGACACGTTCGTGGCGGTCGTGAGCTGGAGTGCGAAGACGACGCACAGCTGGTTGAGCGTGACGCCGAGGACGCTGGCGACGAGGAGCAGGCCGAGGTCACGGCGCTCGAAGCGGAGGCTGGCCTCGTGCCGAAGGACAAAGAGCGCCATCACGATCGCGCCGACGCCGTAGCGCAGGACGGGAAACGGGAGCGGGCCGATCTGTGCGATCCCAACCTTCATCGCGCTGAAGTTGAGCGCCCAGATCGAGATCGCGGCGAGGAGGACGACGTCGGCGCGCCGATCGGGGGCTTCGGGGCTGGCGCGAGGGGCGAGCTCGGGCATCGGATCGCGGACCTGCACTGGTTGGGCGGACCGGCGAGCGGAAGGACCGCGGTTACGGCTGAGGATACGTGGCCGCGGCAGCAGGGCGTGGGTGCGGCCACCCGATAGCATCCCCATGATTCGGATCGAGGGGGAGGCGATGGAAGCCATTCGTGTCGGCGTCGTAGGTTGCGGGCTGGTTGCCCAGCTCATGCATCTCCACTACCTGCGCGAGCTCGCCGACCGCTTCGAGATCGCCGCGCTGTGCGATATCTCGCCAGGGACGGTCGACGCGGTCGCGGATCGGTACGGCGTCGAGCGGCGCTTCACGGACTGGCACGAGCTGCTCGAGGCGGTCCCCCTCGATCTCGTGATGATCCTCACCAACGCGTCCCACGCCGAGCCGGCCGTCGCCGCGCTCGAGCGTGGGCTCCATGTCTTCGTCGAGAAGCCGATGGCCCTGAGCGTCGCCGACGCGGACCGGATGACCACCGCCGCGTCGGCAGCGGGGCAGAGCCTGACCGTCGGCTACATGAAGCGCCACGACCCCGCCTATGCTGCCGCGGCCGGCCGGATCCAGGCGCTCGGACCGCTGCGCCACGTGGGCATCACGACGCTCGAATCGCCGATCGGGCCGTACGTCGACCACGAATCGCTGCTTCGCGTGGCGGATGTCCCGCCCGGCGTCATCGAGGCCGGGCTTGCCGAGCGGCGCCGGCTCGTGGGCGAGGCCATCGGCCGGCCCGCCGACGACCGGCTCGTCCGTGCCTATCACGACCTCCTCCTCGACAGCGCGATCCATGAGCTCAACCTGCTCCGCGGTCTCGTGGGCGACCCGACGGAAGTGCAGGCGGCCGAGTTCTGGGACGAGGCCCGGTCGATGCACGTCGTCCTCCGCCATCCGGGCGAGCTGCTTGCCTCGTTCAGCTTCGTCTGGCTCGAGGAGCTGCCGGAGTACGTCCAGGAGCTCGCCTTCCGCGCGGCCGGCAGCCGGCTCACGCTCCGATTCCCGTCGCCGTTCCTGCGCAACGCGCCCACGACCATCTCGCTCGATCACATGGCCGGCGGCGTGCTCCACAGGGAGCAGCTCGTTGC
>DATJGH010000161.1:0-8516 GCA_035495215.1 Patescibacteria group bacterium | reverse complement strand
GGGTCGGCGAGCTCCACGAAGGCGTCGTGCAGCGCCTTGGCGAACGCTGCCGGGTCGCCCACCTGCTCGGCCAGCGCTGCGCCGAGCTCGGCGGCGCGCCCCTCGCGCTCGTTCAGGATGGCCGCGGCGTGCTCGCCGGCTGTCGTCCCCGCGGCGACGGTCCACGGGCTCATCACGTCGCGCGCACGCGCTCCGGGGCGGGCCTCCGCTCCCCGGCGGCCCCGGTTTGGTCCGTGTCACCCGAGCTTTCCTGGTCACTCCTGTCCGTCGCCCCGGTGATATCGGGCTGATTGGCCAGCCGGCGCATCCCGTAGCGTGCCTTGAGCCGCTCGACCTCGGTCGGCGGCACGGCGACGAAGGTCGACTCGCCGGTTGCCAGGACCTCGCCTGTTCCCGCGTCGATGACGCGGCCCTCGGCGCGGTGGGCCCGGCGATTCTGGTCGACGACCCAGCCCTCGGCGCGGATCGCGCGCCCGACGGGGATCGGCCGGCGGAACGTGACGTTCAAGCGCGCGGTGACGCCCCAGGTGCCGCGCCCGATGACCGCCCAGGCCATGACCTCGTCGAGGAGCGTGCACACGATGCCGCCATGGGCGACGGCCTCCCAGCCCTGGAACCGGGGCTCCAGGGTGGTCTCCGTCCACGACCCGCCGGGATCGGTGTGGATCCCGAGGTGCAGGCCGTGCTCGTTGAGCTCGCCGCACGCGAAGCACCGATGGGGCTCGAAGTCGAAGGCGCCCTCGACGTCCCTCTTGGTCGGCCGCCGCGGGACGCGCTTGGCGTCGGCTGCAGCGCGACGCCTCGACGGCGTTGACGTCGCTGTCGCCTGCCGCACCGTGGCCTCAGATGTCAAGGTTGCGGACCTTGCGCGCCTCGGCCTTGATGAATTCCTTGCGCGGCTCGACCTTCTCGCCCATGAGCTTGGTGAAGATCTCGTCGGTGTCGACGGCGTCGTCCGGATCGATGTTGGCCCGGAGCAGCACCCGGGTATCCGGGTTCATCGTCGTCTCCCAGAGCTGGTCGGCGTTCATCTCGCCGAGGCCCTTGAACCGCTGCACGGAGAGGTTCTTGACGTTGAACTCCTTGACGATGCGGTCGCGGTCCTTCTCGGACTGTGCGTACTTCGTGACCTTGCCCGTCGAGACCCGGTACAGCGGCGGCTGGGCGATGTACAGGTAGCCCTGCTCGATCACCTGGGGCATGTGCCGGTAGAAGAAGGTCAGGAGCAGCGTCCGGATGTGGGCGCCATCGACGTCGGCGTCGGTCATGATGATGATCCGGTGGTATCGGAGCTTCGAGATGTCGAAGCTGTCGTCGATGCCTTCGATGCCGGCGCCGAGCGCGATGATCAGCGGCCGGACGTTCTCGCTGGCGACGATCTTGTCGAGGCGTGCCTTCTCGACGTTCAGCACCTTGCCGCGCAGGGGCAGGACGGCCTGGAAGCGGCGGTCGCGGCCCTGCTTCGCCGAGCCGCCGGCGGAGTCGCCCTCGACGATGAACAGCTCGCTGCGGGCCGGATCCCGCTCCTGGCAGTCGGCGAGCTTGCCGGGCAGCGACAGCCCATCGAGCGCGCCCTTGCGGATGACGAGGTCGCGGGCCTTGCGTGCCGCCTCGCGCGCGCGAGCTGCCGTGAGGCACTTCTCGATGATGCGGCGCCCGTCCCCGGGGTTCTCCTCGAGGTACTGGGTGAGGCTTTCGGTCAGCGCCGTCTGGACCTGGCCCTTCACCTCGGCATTGCCAAGCTTGGCCTTGGTCTGGCCCTCGAACTGGGGGTCGGTGAGCTTGACGCTGATGACCGCCGTGAGCCCCTCACGGACGTCGTCGCCCGAGAGGTTCGTGTCCGATCCCTTGAGGACCCCGGACTTGCGTGCCCAGTCGTTGAGCGAGCTGGTCAGGGCGGCACGGAAGCCGGTGACGTGGGTCCCGCCGTCGACCGTGTTGATGTTGTTCGCGAACGCGAGAACGTTCTCGGTGTAGGTGTCGTTGTACTGGAGCGCCACCTCGACGAGGGTGGAGCCCTCGCGCCGCTCGACGTAGATCGGGCGGCTGTGCAGCGCCTCCTTGTTCCGGTTGAGGTGTCGGACGAAGGACTGGAGGCCACCTTCGAAGTGGAACGACCGCTCGCGATCCTCGCGCTTGTCGATGAACGTGATCCAGACGCCCTTCGTGAGGTACGCCGATTCGCGCAGGCGCTGGGCGATCGTCTCGAACGAGTACTCGGTGGTCTCGAACATCTCCGAATCGGCGCGGAACTGCGTGCGCGTCCCGCGGCGGTCGCCCTGTGGCCCGATCTTCTTGACCGGCCCGAGCGGCTTCCCCCGGCGGTACTCCTGGGCATAGACCCCGCCGTCGCGCGCCGTCTCGACCCGCAGCCACTCGGACAGCGCGTTGACGACGCTGACGCCGACGCCGTGCAGGCCGCCCGAGACCTTGTAGCCACCACCGCCGAACTTGCCGCCGGCGTGGAGCACGGTGTGCACGACCTCGAGGGCATCCTTGCCCGTGGCGTGCTTGCCGACCGGCACACCCCGACCATCGTCGATGACCTCGACGAGCCCGTCCTCGGCGATGGTGACCTGGATCTCCCTGGCGAAGCCCGCCATCGCCTCGTCGATCGAGTTGTCGACCACCTCCCAGACGAGGTGATGGAGCCCCCGGGCATCCGTCGAGCCGATGTACATGCCCGGCCGGCGGCGAACGGCCTCCAGGCCCTCGAGCACCTGGATGCTGGCCGCCGTGTAGTCCGAGCCCGCGGCCTTGCCGCGACGACGGCCGGCGCCATTGCCGCCGTCCTTGCCGTTGGTGCTGCCGTCCGCGGGCACGCCGGCTCGCGCGCTCGTCTTCGCCTGCTCGGTCACGAGGCGCCCCCGACCAGCCGCTGGTACAGGCGTGCCAGCTCTTCGTCGCCGAAGAACTCGATCACGATCCGCCCGCCGCGACGGGTGCGGGTGAGGCGAACCTTGGTGCCGAGGGATCGCCGCAGGTCCTCCTCGACCCGCTCGGCGTCCGGATCCGGCGCTGCCGCCACCGTGGCGCGCTCGACTCGGGGCTCGCGGAGGCGACGCACGAGCTCCTCGGCCTGCCGAACCGACAGGTCGTCCGCGATCACGCTCGTGACTGCCGGCGCCTGCAGCTCGCTGGGGAGCCCGCCGAGCGCCCGAGCGTGCCCCTCGCTGATCAGCGAGCCGGCGAGGGCCTCCTGCACCGCCGGATGCAGCTCGAGGAGCCGAAGCGTGTTCGCGACGGTTGACCGCGCGCGGCCGACGCGCGTCGCCAGGTCCTCCTGCGTGAACGAGAACTCGTCCATCAGCTGCCGATAGGCGCGGGCCGCCTCCATCGGGTCGAGATCCTCGCGCTGGAGGTTCTCGACGAGCGCGAGCTCGAGCTGCTGTCGGTCCGCGAGCTGGCGGACGATCGCCGGGATCCGCTCCAGCCCTGCGATCCGGGCCGCGCGAACGCGGCGCTCACCGGCGACGAGGGTGTAGCCATCGATCGTCTCGGTGACGAGGATCGGCTGGATCACGCCGTGCTGGCGGATGCTCTCGGCGAGGCCGGCGAGCGCGTCATCATCCATGCGCAGGCGTGGCTGCCGTGGGTTCTCGCGGATTCGCGAGAGGGGGATCTCGATCGAACCCGACGCTGTCGGGGCGCGCTGCGGGATCAGGGCGGCGAGGCCACGGCCGAGGCCCTGCGGCCGGTCGCTGCGGACGGTCATGCGAGCACCGCCTCTGCCGGCGTGGCCACCTGCGGCTCCCGCTCGATCCGCGGCGGCCGTTCGTCGCGCGCTCGGAGCTCATCGGCGAGCTCGCGATACGCCTGTGCGCCGCGCGACGTCGGCGCGTACAGGTGAATCGGGAGCCCGTGGCTGGGTGCCTCGGACAGCCGCACCGAGCGCGGGATCACGGTGTCGTAGACGCGTTCGCCGAGGTGTTGCCGCACCTCGCCCGCGACGTCGCTGCTCAACCGGGTCCGGCCGTCGTGCATGGTCAGGACAGCCCCCTTGACCTCGAGCCGCGGGTTGAGGTGGTCAGTCACGAGCCTGATGGTCGCGAGCAGCTGGCCGAGCCCCTCGAGCGCGAAGTACTCGCACTGGATCGGGATGAGGGTCGAATCGGCGGCGGTGAGGGCGTTGATCGTGAGCAGTCCCAGCGACGGTGGACAGTCGATCAGGACGTAATCGAAGTCGTGCCGGATGGGGTCGATGAGGCCGGACAGGCGCCGCTCCCGCTGCTCGAGCGGGGTCAGCTCGACCTCTGCCCCGGCGAGGGCGATCGACGAAGGGACGAGCGACAGCCCGTCGACCTGTGTTGCGATGCTCAGGTCAGAGAGCTGGGCGTCATCAATGACGGCGTCGTAGACCGATCGATCACGGCTCCGATCCACCCCGAGGGCGCTGGTGGCGTTGCCCTGGGGATCGAGGTCGATGACGAGGACGCGGTCGCCGGCAAGGGCCAGGTAGCTGGCCAAATTGACAACCGTCGTGGTCTTTCCGACGCCGCCCTTCTGGTTGGCACAGGCGATCGTCTCGCCCACTCAGATGGTCATCCGGCGTTGCTTCACTGCTGGTGATTCTACCATCGGAGGCCCTTCTGCTCGTTCGCGCGGGAACCCAAAACCGGGTCACCCGAGTGTCGCCGCCGGCCCTTCACCCGCGCTCACCAGGCAATTGGCGGTGCGGCGTTTCACGTGAAACACCTGTTCCCCGACGGGCGCGTGGACGCTCCGGCAGCGCCCAGTCCGAAACCTGGCGGCAGATCGGACCAAAGACCCATGCAACCCGGACTCTTTCGTCACCCATCGCGTTGCCCGGGAAGGCGGGGGCGTGGGATACTTCGGGCTCAACGGGGCAAGTGCCGACCCCTCATCGCCGGAAGGGCTCAGGTTCGCGCGAACCCTCAGCTTGCCGAGGACCGACCGCCGATCCATGAGCCTCCTGTTTGCCGCGATCGGGGCGGTGCTCACCGCCCTCGCCGAGGTGACCCTCGGGCAATATGTCGCTGTCGGGAGCGCCACACCACATCCCGTCCTCGTGGGCGGAGTCATCTGGACCATCGCAGCAGGGATCGACCGCGGAATCACATGGGCATTCGTCGGAGGCCTCGCCCTTGACTCGCTGCTCGGTCGTCCCCTCGGCGTTTCGTCGTTCGCCCTCCTGGTCGCTGTCGGCGGGGCGACGCTCATCGCCCAGCCGTTTCCCCGTCTGCGCCTCGTCGCGCCGATCGTGGCCGTCCCGCTGATGAGTGTCGTGTACTCGTCCGTCCTCCTCGGCATCACGACGGCCGTTCAGCAGACGAGCCTCGTCAGCGACCCACTCACGCTGCTCGCGCCCGGCGCCCTGTACGACAGCGTGCTGGGCCTGTTCATCGGGCCGCTCGTCGTCAGCTTCCACGATCGGCGCGCCGTGACCGAGCGCGTCGACTGGTGAGGCGCGGCCGATGAGCTACGTCGTCGACCGGCCGCGGAGCGGGCCGTCGCGGCTCCGATTCCTCGCCTTCGGACTGACCGTCGTGCTCTGCGCCGGCGCCCTGTCGGCGCGACTGTTCGCCATCCAGGTCGGCGCGACGGGTCAGTACACGGCCCTCGCGGCCACCACCCGGACCGTGCTCGAGCCTGTGCCGTCATCCCGCGGCATGGTCTTCGACCGGTCGGGCCGGCCGCTGGTCAGCAACGTCGCCTCGTACTCGGTGCGCATCCGGCCGGTGGATCTGCCCGAATCGCGCCGCGAGGCGGTCGTGAGCACGCTCGGCACGCTCATCGGCATGGACCCGGCGGACATCAACGCGGCGATCGACTCGAACCCGGGGTCGCGCTACGACAGCGTCCGCGTGGCCCAGAACGTCGATCCGACGGTTGCCAGCTTCGTCTCGGAGGCCAAGGACGACCTGCCCGGCGTCGAGGTCGTCGTCGAGACGCAGCGCCAGTACCCGATGGGCTCGCTCTTCGCGCACATCCTCGGCTATCTCGGGCCGGTCAGCGGCGACGAGCTCCCGGATCTCCGCCAGGAGGGCTACCTGCCCGACGACCTGATCGGCCGCGCGGGCGTCGAAGCGACCTACGAGCAGCAGCTCCGCGGCACGTATGGCCTTCAGGCGGTCGAGCGCGACGCCTCAGGGCGCGACATCCAGGTCCTGCGCACGGAGGTCCAGCCGGTCGCCGGCAGCTCGCTCGTCCTGACCATCGACAGCAAGATCCAGCAGGAGGCCCAGAAGGCCCTTGCCTGGGGCATGCGCGCCGCGAACCTGAAGCGTGGCGTGATCATCGTCATGAACCCGCAGAACGGCGAGATCCTGGCGATGGTCAGCGCGCCGTCGTACGACAACAACGAGTTCTCCGGCGGCATCAGCGCCGCCGACCTCAAGCGGCTCCTCAACAATCCCGACAAGCCGCTCGTGAACCACGCCATCAGCGATCAGTACCCGCCCGGCTCCACGTTCAAGCTCGTCGCGGGCACGGGCACGCTGTCCGATGGCAAGCTCACGCCCCAGACGCAGCTCCGCACGGCCGGCTACCTGACCCTCGGCGGCTTCAGGTTCTACGACTGGAATCACGCAGGCTTCGGGATGTGCAACATCACCTGCGGCTTCTCGGAATCGAGCGACACGTTCTTCTACCAGGCCGCCGCGCGGCTGGGCATCGACCGGCTCGCGTACTGGGCGCATCACTACGGCTTCGGCAAGCCGACGGGCATCGACCTCCCCGCCGAGGTTGCCGGGACGATCCCCAGCAACCAGTGGAAGCAGGAGGTGTTCGGGCTGCCGATCTACCCGGGCGAGGTCTACCACGCCGGCATCGGGCAGGGCTACGACGCCGTGACGCCACTCCAGCTGATCAACGCCTACGCGACGCTCGCGAACGGCGGTACCGTCTACAGGCCGCACGTCGTGCGCGAGGTGATCGGGCCGGACGGCACCGTGACCCCGGTCGAGCCAGAGGTCATCGGCAAGCTCGGTGCGACGGCCGCCGCGCTCCGCACGATGCGAAGGGCGGCCCGGATGGTCCTGGTGATCCACCACACGTGGAACCTCATCGATGTGCCCCTGGTCATCGGCGGCAAGACCGGCACGGCGGAGTTCGGCACGGCCGGCCCGAGTGGCGTGCTGCCGTATCACAACTGGTTCGTGAGCTTCCTGCCCAAGGACCCGTACCCGAAGAAATCAGATCCCAATGGGTTCAAGGCGATCCAGGGCACCGACTCGCAGCTGGCCGTGCTCGTCTTCTCGTACAACGCGGGGACCCTCGGCAATACCGCGACCGAGACCGTGAAGTACTTCTACCAGATGCACTTCCACATCAAGAAGGACTACCGGAACTTCTGGCTGATGAAGAAGTCCAGCTACCGCGCGTCGGACTAGCGAAGCCATGAGCGTCCGACCTCTCGACCTGCCGGCCAGCGGCGGCCCCGTTCGCCGCCGAAGCGATTTCGTCGACCGCACGGTCGGTGCGGTCTGGCGCGCGTTCGACTTCCAGCTCGTGACCTACGCGGCCCTCCTCGCGTGCTTCGGCCTGGCGATGGCCTATAGCAACACGGTCGCGGGCGGGATCGGGCTGTTCGACGGTGGCTCGACCCTGCTCCGGGGACTGATGTGGCTCGCGATCGGCATCGCGGTCTTCCTGGTCGCCGCGGCGTTCGACTACCACTGGCTCAAGACCTTCGCGTGGCCGCTGTACTTCCTGCAGCTCGGCCTGCTTGCCATGACCCTCGCGATCGGCAGCGGTGTCGGCGGGACGTCGCGCTGGGTTTCGGTGTTCGGCCTGCAGTTCCAGTTCAGCGAGATCGCGAAGGTCCTGATGATCATCGTGCTCGCGAACTACCTCGGCAGCCGAATGGGCCGGATGGGCTCGCTGTGGTCGATCATCGGGGCCGGGGTCCTGACCGGGCCGCCGTTCCTGCTCGTCATGCTTCAGCCGGACCTCGGCACGGCCCTCGTGCTCGGCGCAATCCTCGCGGCGTGCCTGTTCATGTCGGGTGCGAGCCTGCGCTGGCTGGCGGTTCTGGCGGGTGGCGCCGCGGCGACCTTCCCGTTCATCTGGACGTACGTCCTGCAGGACTACCAGAAGGCCCGGCTGACGGCCTTCCTCAACCCCGGCGCCGACGTCCAGGGTTCGGGCTTCCAGCTCTTCCAGTCACAGATCGCCATCGGCCTCGGGGGCTGGTTCGGCGTCGGCCTCACCAACGGCCAGCAGAACGCCCAGGGCCTGCTTCCCGTCCAGGACACGGACTTCGTGTTCGCCATCCTGGGCGAGGAGCTCGGCTTCGTCGGCGCGATGGTCGTGATCCTGCTCTTCGTCGGGCTGATCTGGCGGGTGCTGATGACCGGCTGGCGCTCGAAGGATCCGTTCGGGACGATCTTCGGGTGCGGCGTCGCCGCGTGGCTGCTCTTCCAGCTCGTCGTGAACGTCGGGATGGTCATCGGCGTGATGCCGATCACCGGCATCCCGCTGCCGTTCATCAGCCACGGCGGCGCATCGCTGATCAGCATCGCCATCGCCCTGGGCGTGCTCCAGAGCATCAACAT
>DATJGH010000160.1:0-9282 GCA_035495215.1 Patescibacteria group bacterium | reverse complement strand
CTCGCGGGTCGTCAGGCCCGACGCGTGGATGGCGGCCGCCAGGTCGAGCCCGACATAGCGGTAGTGCCAGGCCTCGCTCGCGTAGCAGGTGACGGCCTGCTCCTTCGGCGGGTAGCTGCGGATGAAGCCGTACTCCCAGGCGTGGAGCCGCATCCACTTGCCGGCGGGCGTCTGGCCCCATGAGCCGGTGAACGGCGAGCCGCCCGGGTCGCTCCGGAAGTCGATCGCGAGGCCGAGCTGGTGCTCCGAGTGGCCCGGGCGGGCGGAGTAGGTCAGGGCCGCTGCGTAGCCGCTGGTCGCTACCCAGTGGTTGAAGGTCGAGACCTGGTCGGCGTAGCTCCGGTAGGCGCTTTCGACCCCGATCGCATTCCCGGCGGCCGCGGCAGCCTCAGTCATCGCCCGGAGGTCGTCGATCGCGATGGCCCGGATCCTGCCGTGCCCGGCGATCCCCGCCTGCGAGACGGACACGAGGTCCGGCGGCACGTAGCTCCTGGGCAAGCGCAGGATGGTGTCGACGAGCGTGGTCGACCAGTCGTCGTAGCCCCGCGGTGTGGTCATGATGTCGTCGTAGCGGCACGCCGGCAGGGCGCCCACGCCTCTGACGTCGCTCGGGGCGAGGGCAGGGTGGACGCCAACCAGCACGAGCAGCGCCAGGGCAGCGGCGAGCGCGCCACGGCGCACGCGGGGAGGCATCGGAGCGGGAGCGTAGGTGCGCCCGCCCGCGCTCGCAACAACCGAGGCGACGCAGCCCGCCGGTACCATCGAGCCGATGAGCCCGTCCGGCCCTGCGCCGCGCACCGTGGTCGTCGATGGCCGGAGCTTCGAACGAGTGCCGATTCGCACGCCCGTGCTCATGCCCGGGGACGACATCGCGACCGTGATCCGGGAGCACGCCGGACCACACCTTCGTCTCGGGGACACGGTCGTCCTGTCCGAGTCGGCAGTCGCGATCATGCAGGGCCGCGCCCGCGACTGGCGCACGATCCACCCCGGCGCGCTCGCCCGCCTGCTGTCGGAGCGGGTGACGAAAACGACCTGGGGCACCGGGCTGCGGAGCCCGTACGCCATGCAGTACGCGATCGAGCTGACCGGCACGTGGCGGATCGTTCTCGCCGGGGCGGCGCACGTCGTGGGCCGGGTTCTCGGCAAGAAGGGCTGGTTCTATCTCGTGGCGGGCCTCAACGCCCGGATGATGGATGCCGAGCACACGATGGGCATCGCCGAGTTCTACGAGTACTGCATCCCGGCGCCCGACGACCCGCCGGGCACCGCGCGAGCGCTGAAGGCGGCGACGGGCTACGACATCGCGATCTGCGACATCAACGACATCAACCCGGCCTGGTGCGTCGCGAGCACCCTGCCTCGCGAGCGCGTCCGCCTGCTCGAGCGGAGCTTCGACGACAACCCGCTCGGGCAGACCGACGAGCAGACCCCGATCGGCATCTGGCGCGAGGCTGCCTCGAGCTGAGGCTTGATCCGCAGCCACGGCGTCGCGGCGTGGCCGCTTGACGGCCGTTTGACGACCGAGCCGGTTCGGTCGATCCTTTGCCAGGGGGTTGGTCGCGAAACGGGGGCGGCACGGAGGAGCCGTCAGTTCCTCGCTGCGACACGGGTGAACCGCCATGACTCGAGCCGTCCCCCGGACCCAGCGACCGTCGCGCCTCGCGGTGATCTTCGGGATATCGACCTTGCTCGCCTTCGCCGCGCCGGTCAGTGGACATCCCGACGCCACCAACGCGGAGGTGAGCGTCGGCAGTCCGCACGACGTCGTGACGACGAGCCATCAGAACGAGCCGGTCGTCGCAATGGATGCGCACGCCCCGAACATCCTCGTCGCCGGCTCCAACGACTACATCGACCAGCAGGTCTGTCCCGAGGACATCGCCACTGGACAGGCGACGTGCGATGACTTCACTGCCGGGATCGGCGTCAGCGGCGTGTATTTCTCGTTCGACAGCGGCAATTCGTGGACCCAGCCGACGTACACCGGCTGGCAAGCCCGGGACTGCGACGCGACGAGCGTCTGCCCCGGCTCGTTCGGCCCGATCGGGCGGATCCCGTGGTACTACGAAGCCGGGCTTGTCGACGATGGCGATCCCGCGATCGCGATCGGTCCGCGGCAGGTGAACGGCACGTTCTCCTGGGACAACGGCTCCCGCGTCTACTACGCCAACCTCGCCGCGAACTTCCCGGGGAAGCGGGGCATCCCGCGCGGCTACGAGGCGGTGGCCGTGTCGCGCCTCGACAACCCGACGCCGAACAGCGTCCTTGACAAGGACAGCTGGCTGCCGCCGGTCGTCGTGACCGCGCAGCAGAGCAGCACCGCATTCACCGACAAGGAGCAGGTCTGGGCGGATAACGCCGCGTCGAGTCCCTTCTTCGGCCGTGCCTATGTCTGCTTCGCCGAGTTCCGCAGCAACGGCCATCACAACCCCGGGACGGAGATCGCCCCGCTGACCGTGTCCGTCTCCGCCGATGGCGGCGACACGTGGACGACCAAGCAGGTCCAGCCGGCGGATGCCGGGGGCCACGGCCAGGGTGGGTTCGGATCGTCGGGCTGCACCATCCGCACGGACAGCAATGGCGTCGCCTACCTCTTCGCGGAGCAGTTCGAGAACCCGTCGCAGAGCGGGCTGCCGACGCACGGCAAGCACGTCATGTTCAAGTCGTTCGACGGCGGGTCCCACTGGACCAAGGCCCGGAACGTCCAGGCGACGACCGACCCCTGCTTCTTCGTTGACCCGCTCTCGGGCCGGTGCGTGATGGACGGGTACACCGGTGCCCGCACCGACCTGGCGGCCGCGCCGAGCGTCGACATCGCAAATGGCGCGCCGACTGGCGACGACGCCACGAACCTCATCGTCGACGCCTGGGCAGATGCCAGCGGTGGCCTCAACCACGAGGACGCCAGGATCAGCTGGTCCTCCGACGGCGGTGCGAGCTGGAGCGCGCCCGAATCTGTCTCGCTCGCGGGCGACCGGCCGATGTATGCCGCCCCCGCGATCTCGCCAGCCGGCGATCGCGTCTACGTGGTGTACGAAGCCGTCACCTCGCCGTGGAGAGGCGATGACGTCAGCTCGCCCCGGCCCTACCACGGGGTCTTCCTCAGCGCCCCCGTCAACGGTGGCGGACCCGGATCGTGGGTCGTTGAATACAACGGGCCGTTCGGTGACGTTCGGTCGTCGTTCCCCGGCCACCGACTGCGCGAGGAGCGGATCGGTGACTACGTGTATGCCGCGGCGAGCCGCGATTACGGCGTCGGTCTCTGGATGGATGCCCGGAACGCCGAGGTCTGTCCGGCGGTCCAGCAGTGGCGGGCGGATTCGCTTGCCGCGGGCCAGATCGTGATCCCGGCGCCGTGGCCCACGGAGCAGTGCCCGAGCTTCGGCAACCTGGACGTCTGGGCTGCGACCACGGGCTGACCCTTCGCGCCGCAACGAAAGGGCCGGCCTTGGGGCCGGCCCTTTCTTCATGGCCCTCGTTCGGGTGTCATCGGAGCGGGTCCTGACCAGCCCGGAGGGATTCGAACCCTCACGCACGAAGGGGTCAGGCGCGAAGCCGGTACCGGGCAGGCCGCCGACCTCGCGCCGCCGGCGAGGCGCTCGCTAGCCGACCGGAACGGGCGCCTCGAGCTCGCTCGCGATCCCGCGCGCCCAGCTCTCGATTGCCTCCCAGTCCCGAAAGTCGCCTTCCGGCAGGATGCCCTTGGAGCCGGGCAGCATCCGGATGACGCGCTCGGGCAGTGACCTCGCCGGATCGTTCGGGTCGTAGGCGCCAAGGAAGACGTGATGCTCGCGAACGCTGATCTCGGCCATCAGCGCCTCGATCCGCTGGCGGCCCGCGCTGCCAGGGCCGTGCTCCGGACCGAGCGCGGCCTCGGTCCCGTCGAGGCTTTCCTGGTTCCTGGTCGACCCGGGCAGCGGGCCGCTGCTGAACAGCCAGACGGGTCGGGTGGACAGCACCGGCGCGTTGCGCTCGAGATGCTCGACCGCCTCCTTCAGCCAGCTCCCCATGTAGACCCCGCTGCCGATCACGTAGGCGTCGAAGCCGCTGGGGTCCGGTTTGGTGGCGGCGTCCTCGATCGCGACGTCGAAGCCACGTTCCCGCAGGACCTCGACGATCCGATCCGCGATGCCGCGGGTTGCGCCGTGGCGGCTCGCATGGACGACCTGGACTCTCTGCATGTCGGTCCTCCTTGACCGTCCAGTTTCGGCTCGATCGAGCCTGTCGGGGAAGTGCCGACTGGGCTGTTCCGGCGTGCCGCACGGCGCCGGGCCGCCGACGGAGAATGGAGCCATGCCCGTGCCGGACGAGGAGTTCTACCGCTGGTACGGCCCGTGGGCGACGGTCCCGCCGATTGAAGCAGCGCGAATCCTCGAGAGGGCACCGTTCCGCTGGTGGGTCGTGGGTGGCTGGGCGGTGGATGCCTTCACGGGCGAGGAGCGCGAGCACGAGGACATCGACATCGGCTTCTTCCGGGCCGACCTGCCGGCCCTCCTCGAGCTCCTGTGGCCCGAGCTGTGCGTCTGGTCGAACCTGTCGGGAGCGATCCGGCCGCTTCGGGCGCCGGAGGACCTGCTCGAAGGCGCCCGCCAGCTGTGGGTCCGCAGGGACGCCCAGTCGCCCTGGCTGCTCGACCTCGCGATGACGACGCATGAGGGCGATACCTGGATCTCCCCGCGGGACGAGCGCGTCCGCCTGCCCTTCGAGGAAGCGACCTTCATCGCCTCCGACGGGATCAGATACCTCTCCCCGGAGCTGGTCCTGTTCATGAAGGCGAGGGTCGCCCGACCGAAGGACGAGGCTGACCTCGAGCGGGTCCTGCCCCGACTGGCGCCCGATTCACGTGATCGGCTGCGCGGCTGGCTGGAGCTCGTCCATCCGGGCCACCGTTGGCTTGCGAGGCTGGCAGGACTCTTGGCCCCCCGTACGAATTACCCGGATTGACGGCGCATCCCGCGAGGCCGAACGATCCGCCCTCAGCGCGGCTGGAAGCGAGTTGTCGCTCCCAACCGGGGGGAGGGAACCAGCATGCGTCCAGTCGTTCGCCGGAGCTCGGTGCTTGCGGCCTGTCTGCTCCTCGCGGGCCTGACGCTGGGGGTCTCACCAGCCGCCGCGATCTCGGGGACCCACCCGGTGGTGGTTGCCCTGTGCAACTTCAACAACCAGACGGTCCAGCCGAACCCGCCCTCGTACTTCGAGCACATGTTCTCGGACGCAGGCGCCGGCGAGCTCGGAGCGCTCGACTACTGGCATGACGTGTCCTACGGCTCCTTCAGTGTCTCCGGGACCGTCGTGAAGGGCTGGTACACGCTGCCGATCAGCCGCGACACGTGGGCCGGCTACGGCCGCAGCCAGAAGTGGAGCAGCTGCGCCGAGGCTGCCGAACCGTTCGTGAACCTCAACAGCTTCACGGACGTGATCGTGGTGTTCCCGGAGGCGACCACGACGACGACCGCCGGAATCGATGCGAGCGTCACGACCCTGACCGCCGCCTCGACGACCGTCGGCGACGCCGCGAACTTCCCGACGACCCCGTTCCTCATGTCGATCGACGACGGCTCGCTGCCCAACAACGGCAACGCCGAGACCGTCAACGTGACCGGCATCAGCGGCACGACCTTCACGATCGTCCGCGGCCAGGGCGGGACGACGGCCAAGGCCCATGCGGCCGGTGCGACGATCATCGTCCCGGGCGACCTGTTCGGATTCGGTCAGCGCGCCGTGACGCTGAACGGCAACAACTACACCCTCGGCGGCGTGGTCGGGGCACACGACATTCCGCTGTCGGTCTTCACCCACGAGATGGGCCACGGCTTCAACTTCAACCACTCGCGGGCGCTCTCGAACTCGACCAATGACTACAACGACTGCTTCGACATCATGTCCGCGATCAGCTGCATCTACTCGTTCGCCGGAGCCGGGACGACGTTCGGCGGGTCGACCTTCGGCGGCAATGCCAAGGGCCCGGGCATGAACGCGATCCAGCTCGATCTCCAGGGCTGGATCCCGGGCGCTCGCGAGACGAGCTTCAACAACAGCTCATGCACGCAGCAGACGTACACGATGGCCGCCCTGAACCACCCTGCGGCGAGCGGCTACCAGGAGCTGCGCATTCCCGCCGGCGTCGTCATCGCCATTCCCGCTTCGGAGGGGAGCACGGCGACGAGCGACTACTACACGGTCGAGCTCCGATCCAGGACCGGTTGGGACCGCGGTATCCCGGCGGACGCGTTCGTGCTCCACCTCGAGGCTGCCGGCCGCTCGTACTGGGTCGACCAGTTCGGCGGCCAGCCGGTTGGGCACTTCGGGAGCATGTGGGCGGGAGACGAGCACGTTGACGCCGCGAACAAGGCGTACGTCGCCGTCAACAGCATCGACCCATCGACGTTCACCGGCGTCATCACCCTCGGCGCCTGCAAGATCAACGCGAGCCTGACCTACAACGGCGATACCGACGCCGACTTCACTGACGCGGCAACCCTCGCCGGGGATCTGCTCGTCCAGGGCTCGTCCGCCCCGGTTCCGGGCGCGCCGGTGACCTTCACGCTCGGTTCCCAGAGCTGTACCGGGACGACCGATGCGGCCGGCCACGCCTCGTGCACCGTGGTGATCAACCAGGATCCGCCGGGTCCCGGAACGGTCAGCGCCGCGTACGCGGGCGACGCGGCCTACAACTCCGCGTCGACCAGTGCCTCGTTCACGATCAACCAGGAAGCCACCCAGGTCGTCTACACAGGCGACCTGACGCAGGACTACCACGACCCGTTCACGGCATCAGCGGTCCTGACGGACCCCGACAGTGGAACGCCGATCGGGGGCAAGACGGTCACGTTCACCCTGGGCGCCGCTGACACGTGCAGCGCCGTGACGGATGGCTCCGGCGTCGCATCGTGCTCGATCACCCCGAACCAGGTCCCCGGCACCGTGAACATCGTCACGGACTTCGCGGGCGACGTCGACTTCCTCGCCAGCAGCGACACGGATTCGTTCGTGATCACGCGCGAGGAGACGACCCTCACCTACACCGGGCCGACCGTGATCCTCCAGGGAGCCTCCGGCGTGACCCTGTCGGCCCAACTGCTCGAGGACGGCACCACGCCGCCCGTGCCATTTGGCCAGGCGATCACGCTCTCGATCGGCGGCCAGAGCTGCACCGGCTTCACCGACAGCGCCGGGAACGCCAGCTGCACGCTGACCTTCGTCGGTCCGCTCGGCCCTGAGCCGATCACTGCGGATTTCGCGGGCGACGCGTACTACCTGCCGTCGTCCGACTCGGCCGACGCGATCGTCTTTGCGTTCCCCTCCCGGGGCGCGTTCAGCCTCGGCGACAGCACGGTGGCGGCCGCAGACCCGTCGGCGACGCTGACCTGGTGGAGCAGCTCGTGGTCCAACATCAATGTCCTGACCGGTGGCCCGGGCCCGGATTCGTACAAGGGCTTCGACGGCTCGGTCACGACCCTGCCGACCACCAGTCCGGCGAGCTCGTGCGGCTCGACCTTCGTGACGAGACCGGGCAACAGCACGCCGCCGACCGGCGACGTGCCAACCTACATGGGTGTCCTCGTCACGGGCGCCGTCTCGCAGTCGGGATCGAAGATCAGCGGTACCTGGTCGAAGATCGTGGTCGTCCGGGTGGATCCGGGCTACGGGCCCAACCCCGGGCACGACGGCACCGGCACCATCGTCGCGGTCTTCTGCGGATAGCGTGATCCGACGGCCGGCGAATCGCCGGCCGTCGATTGTCCTCGCGGTCGTCGCGGCGGCCTGGGTTGCGGCTGGCTGCTCGCCGGTCTCGCCGACACCTGCGACGCTCGCGCCCTCACCCGGTCCGGCGCAGTCGACTCCGTCGGCGGCACCCAGCGTTGGTCCGCCCCCCACGCCGGCCACGTCGTGGACGGTCATCGCCGGCGGCGGGGCGGACGTCTATCACTACAAGCCGGCAACCATCGTCGTGCCGGCAACCCAGCCGATCACGATCGAATTCCTCGACGGCGACACCCTCGACCACACCTGGACGGTGTTCGGTGCCGACGGGACGACCGTGCTCGCCAACCTCACGGTCGCGAAGTCGGGCGCCAGGGCCAGCGGGACGTTCACGTTCCCGGTCCCCGGTACGTACGAGTTCTGGTGCACGCTCCCCGGCCACAGGGGCTTCGGCGAGACCGGCACGCTGGTGGTGGTGCCGTAAGACCTGGCGCGCGCGGAAGGATTCGAACCCACGCGCGGCGCGCGGAGCGCTCCTCTACGCTCGCCCGCCATGACCCCCGAGCGCCATCCGGGCGACCGGCCGCTGATGCTCGTCGTCGCCTTCGGGTTTGCCCTGGCGCTGGGCATCGCCACCGTCGCCATTCCGCTGGTGGCGCTCGGTTCCGGCTATGACGCGGCCGGCGTCGGGCTCCTCGTCGCGGTCGCTTCGGGCTCGCAGCTGGCGACCCGCCTCGGCCTCCCAATGCTGCTCGGGCGGTATGCCGACCGCTGGCTGATCTGCCTGGCGGCAATCCTGATGTCGAGCGGGTTTGCCTTGCTGCTCGCCTCCACGGCACTGCCGGCGTTCATCGCCGCGCAGCTGGCCTCCGGGGCCGCACGCGCGCTGTTCTGGACCTCGAGCCAGACCCATGCCCTGCGCAGCGGTGGATCGCCCGTTCGCAGGCTGGTGGACCTGAACCTGGCGGGCAATGCCGGGACGCTCACGGGCCCGGTGCTGGCCGGCCTGCTCGCGACGATCGGCCTGCACGTGGCGCTTGTCGGCGCGATCGCCGCGCTGTCGATCGCCGTGATCGGGGCACCGTTCCTGCGGCGGTTCCCACCCTACGACCGCCGCGGCACCAGCGGCGCGCTCGGTCTCATCCGCCGCGACGGGGTCGATGTTGCGTGCTGGGCAAATCTCGTCGGCGGCGTGTGGTGGTCGATGATGAGCTCGTACGTGCCGGTGATCCTCGTCGGAGCGGGCCTCGGGCCGACGCTGGTCGGGCTGATGGTCACGATGTCGGAGGGCGCGGGCGCGGCGACGATGCTGCTCCTTCGCCGCATCCCGACGCGGTTGGTGCGGAGCGTGGTGCGAAGTGGTGCCTACGTCGAGATGGGCGCGCTCGCCGCGGTGGCCATTGCACCGCCGCTGCTGCCGGTGTACGCGCTGCTGCTGATCACCGGCGGCGGCGCGGCAGGCTGCGTCACGAGCCTCGCGCCCGCGCTCGTCGCCCTTGCCGCAGGCGAGCAGGAACAGGCCGACGGGCTCGCCCTCTCCGGGACGTTTCGCTCGATCGCGCTGCTCGGCGCCCC
>DATJGH010000159.1:0-19821 GCA_035495215.1 Patescibacteria group bacterium | reverse complement strand
TGGGCCGATCCGTGCGTGGGAATTGGTCGGGGCGGCCGGATTTGAACCGGCGACCACCAGTCCCCCAGACTGGTGCGCTACCAGGCTGCGCCACGCCCCGACCGGAGGTCGGAGTCTAGCAGCCCTCAGCGGCCCTTCCGACCGAGGGCAAGGCCCATGCCGATCGTGGTCACGCCCGCCGCGGCGAGGATCAGCCAGGCGACCGGCGGCCCACCGCGGATGATCTCGACGATCGCGGCGATCACGGACAGGCCGTTGAACGTTATTGCCATGAGGGTGGGCAGCCGCGTGGCGGACCAGCGCCGCGACTGCAGGACCATGATCCCGCCCGCGGCAGCGCCGAGGGTGGCCGCGCCGGCCTGGCGGTAGACGAAGGCATCGTTGCCGGTCGCCCCCACGAGCACGCCGAACTGGCCGCCCAGGATCAGTGGCCCGAGGCCGAACACGGCCGCCGCCGCGACGCCGATGACGTACAGGGTGACGAGCCATTGGGCGATCGGGCGCTCGAGCTCGGCGCGGGCCTTGCCCGCGACGGTCAGCGGCGGCTGCCGCAGGAGCTGCCACGTCCCGGCCGCGAACACGACCGAGGCGAGCAGGATCACGAACACGATCCACTGCGTGCCGCCGGTGATGATCGCGACCAGGCAGGCAAGGATCGACGCGGCGTTGAACACCAGCGTCGAGGCGATCGGGATGCGCAGCTCCACCCACGAGGCTCGCGTTCCGGCCGCCAGCCCAACGGCATACGCGAACGTTGCGGCGCCGGCGAGCCGGTAGGCGAACAGGTCCGTGCCGGCGAATCCGGTGAGCTCCGCGAACGTGGCCGGAGCGATGAACGAGGCGAGCCCGAACAAGCCGCCGGCGAGGATCAACAGCCACAGCAGCGGCCGGAAGATGCGGCTCGAATCCACGCGTGCCCTCCCCTGATCGCCCTCCCCGGATCCGGAGTCTAGGGCGCGATCAGGCGGGATTGCGCGTCAGGATGCGGCGAGTCGGAGCGCGAAAGCAGGTCCTTGCCGCAGGCAATCCTGTCAGTCGGGTCGGTCGCGGAGCCGGTCGGCCCAGCGCTCGAAGTCGGCGAGCTCGTCCTTGGACTCGCGCGACAGCAGGTCGACCAGGCAGCGCTGGACGCTCTTGCCCTCGAACAAGGCGTTGTGGACCTCCTGGGCGATCGGCATCTCGACGCCGTAGCGCGCCGCGAGCGCGAGCGCAGCGTCGACGGTGTAGGCGCCTTCGGCGACTCCAGGAAGCGACGCCTCGATGTCGCGCCAGGCCTGGCCCTTCGCGAGCTCCTCGCCGAGCCGGTGGTTGCGCGACAGCTTCGAGCCGCACGTCGCGATCACGTCGCCGATCCCAGCGAGCCCCGCGAAGGTGAGCGGGTTCGCCCCCGCGGCGATGCCCAGCCGGGTCATCTCGGCGAGGCCGCGAGTCATCAGGCCGGCCTTGCCGTTGTCGCCGAAACCGAGGCCGTCCGCCGCGCCGGCGGCGATCGCGATGATGTTCTTGAGGGCGCCGCACAGCTCGACCCCGAGGACGTCCGGGTTCGTGTACAGCCGAAACTCGCGGCGCGACAGGCGCGCCACGATCCGCTCGCCGAGCGCCGGATCGGTGGAGGCGATGACCGCCGACGCAGGCAGGCCGCGGGCGATCTCCTGGGCGAGGTTCGGGCCGGAGAGCGCGGCGATTCTCGCGGGAGCGATCGGCGCACCGACCGCCGCGCTCGCGTCCGCGATGACCTCGGTCATCCGCAGCAGCGTCGCGTGCTCGAGGCCCTTGACCACGGACAGCACGTCGGCCGAGGCGGGAATCGAAGGCGCGGCATGCTCGACGGTCGATCGGAGGTACGCCGACGGCGCGGCGAGGACGACGAGGTCCGTCGCGGTCCCCAGGACCGCGGGATCGGCGGAGACCCGGATCGACGGCGGCAGCTCGACCCCCGGCAGCCGACGTTCGTTCCGACGCGACGCCTCGAGCCGTGCCGCCGTCTCCGCCGAGTGGCTGAGCAGCGTGACCGGCTCGTTGCGAGCGACGATCAATGCGAGCGTCGTGCCCCACGCCCCACTGCCGACGATCGCGACACGAGGCGCCTCGCCGCTGGGCGCCTGGCGCGCGCTCATCCGCGGCGGCTGCGGCCTGGTCGCGAGCCGGCCCGCACCTTTGGCGTTGCGCCTGCCCCGGCGCCATTCCGACCCGCCGGCGTCGCTGTGCGGCCTCCGCGGCGCGTCCTGGTTCCCTTCCGCACCCGAACCGTCGCTCGCTCGCGGAACACGAGCTGGATCGGCGTGCCAAGGAACCCGAATGCGTCGCGCAGCCGGTTGTCGAGGTAGCGGCGGTAGCTGAAGTGCACCGAGCCGGCGTCCCGCGCGAAGAACACGAACGTGGGCGGGGCGACGCCCACCTGCGTGGCGTAGAACAGCTTGGGGCGGCGACCCTTCACGGCGGGCGGCTCCTGGCGCCGGACCGCCTCGCCGAGCACGCGGTTGAGCTCCGCGGTCGGGACGCGGCGGCGGCGCTCGGCCCACACGTCCACCGCGAGCTCCAGGACACGCTCCACTCGCTGGCCGGTCCTGGCCGAGATGCTCACGACTGGCGCGAAGTCGAGGAACGGCGCCTCCGCCCTGATCCAGGTGACGTACTGGTCGAAGGTCTCGCCGGTCTTCTCCTCGACGGCATCCCACTTGTTCACCGCGACGACCAGTCCCCTGCCCTCCTCGATCACGAAGCCGGCGATGTGCGTGTCCTGCGCGGTCAGGCCGTCGACGGCGTCGATGAGCAGCACCGCGACGTCCGCACGCTCGATCGCCTTGAACGAGCGCAGGGTCGAGTAGCGCTCGGCCGCCGGCCCGCCGGCGACGCGACCGCGGCGCCGGATCCCCGCGGTATCGATGAGCAGGATCTCCGTGCGGCCCCACGGCACGCGGGTATCGATCGCGTCGCGCGTCGTGCCCGGAATGTCGGACACGATCATCCGCTCCTGCCTGAGCAGGGCGTTCAGCAGGCTCGACTTGCCCACATTCGGCCGACCGACCAGCGCGATCCCCGGTGGCTCGTCGTCCGACTCGCTGGCGATCAGCGCGTCCCAGCGCTGCGCCGCCTCCTCGTCGATCGCGGCGCCATCCTCGAGCGCCGCTTCCGCGTCGTCCTCGGCATCCGTCGCCGCACTGACGACGATCGGTTCGAGGCGACCCGACTCGACCTCCTCGGAGAATGCCGCTGCCTCGGCCTCCCGCCGCTTGCGGGCGAGCTCCGCATCGCTCTCGGGTGGCAGGGCGAGGACGATCTCGTCGAGCAGGTCGGCGACGCCGCGACCGTGGATCGCGGCGATCGGGTAGGTCCGCTCCCAGCCCAGCGCGTAGAACTCCGCCGCCTCCAGCTCGCGCTTCGCGTTGTCGCTCTTGTTCACGGCGACGAACACGGGCGCCTTTGCCCGGCGGAGGAGCTCGGCGGCCTCCTCGTCGGCCGGTGTCAGCCCGGTGATGGCCTCGACGACGAAGACAATCAGGTCCGCCTCGGCGATCGCGATCCGAGCCTGCTCCTGGACGCCCGCCTCGATCGGGTCGCGCGGGTCGACCTCGAGGCCGCCGGTGTCGACGACGAGGAAGCGGCGCCCGTTCCACTCCGCCTCGCCGTACAGGCGATCGCGGGTCGTGCGCGCGCGGTCCTCGACGATCGCCGTTCGCTGGCCCACGATCCGGTTGAACAGCGTCGACTTGCCGACGTTCGGCCTGCCGACGATGGCGACGATGGGGCGAGCGTCGGCCATCGCTGGGCCCCTAGCTGGCGGCGGGCAGCGAGGTGATGCTCGGGAGCGAGGTCGTGCGCCCGGCCGGCGTCGCGGCGAGGGCGAAGGCGGCATCCGCAAGCGCGGCCGCGTTGGCACTGGCCTCCGGCGTGCCCGCGAGCTCGAGGAGGCGCCGGGCGACGGCGTGGAGGTCCTCGATCGGTGTCGACGTGCCACCCGTGACCCCGACCACCCTCGCGCCCTCGAACACCGCCGGATCCTCGAGGTCGCGCACGGACTCGATCTGGACGGCCCTGGTCCCGGCGATGCCGCACAGGCGCGTCAGCTCCTTGGTGTTGGCGGACGACCGACCGCCGACCACGACCATGAGGTCGACCTCGCGAGCCGCCTCGAGCGTGTCCTCCTGGCGACGGATCGTGACCGGGCAGACCGTGTTGACGATCTTGAGCTCGTGGCTGCGCGAGACCATGAACGCGGCGAGCTTCTCGAACTTCCACGGCGGCTGGGTCGACTGGCTGATCAGCGCCATCTTCTTGCGTCGCGGGATCTGCTCCCAGTCCTCCTCCTCGTCGACCACGATCGCATTCGGGGCGAAGCCGAGAAGCCCCACGACCTCCGGGTGCTTGGGCGTGCCGAGGAGCACGATCGTGTAGCCCTCCTCGACGAGCTTGACGATCTCCTTCTGCTCCTGGATGACCCAGGTGCAGGTGCCATCGATGACCTCGAGACCGCGGGCGTTGGCCCGCTCCATGACGTCCGGCCGGACCCCGTGGGCGCGGATGACGACCGCCGCCCCGTGGTCGACGTCGTCCAGGGTGTCGACGGTCTCGATGCCGAGCGTCTGCAGGTCCTGGATCACGCCCTCGTTGTGGACGACCTGGCCGAGGGTGTGCGTCGCCTTGCCCGCGGCGCGCGCCTCCTTGGCCTTGTCGATCGCCTCGCGCACGCCGTAGCAGAAGCCGGTGCGCTTGGCGATCCTGATCTCGGCGACCGTGCCGACTGGTTCGTTCATGTCACGACAAGTATCCCACGGGCCTCGCTCCGGCCCGCCGCAACGCACGTGCAACAGCAGCGCAACGCCCTCGATCCACGCTCCGGGCGAGCGTCGAAGGTCTCGACGCAAGCGGAGGTTTCGGAACATGCGAGCAGCACTGATCGCGGGAGCACTTCTCGTCAGCCTGGCGGGCCCCGTCGCGGCGGGTGACCAGGTCCCATTCAAGGGAACCCTCGCGGGGTCGGCCACGATCACCCCGCTGAGCCCGCCGGTCGTTGCAGTCCATCTCGAGGCGACCGGGACCGCGACCTACCTCGGCCGCTTCACGCTGGATGCCCCGCACGTCGTCAACCAGGTGACGATGCTCGGCGTGGGGACGTATCTCCTGACGGCCGCGAACGGTGACACGATCACGGCCGACCTCGCCGGGACGGCTCGCATGGTGGAGCCGCCGAACGTGATCGCCATCTCGGAGACTGCGACGATCACCGGCGGCACCGGCCGGTTCGCGGGCGCGACGGGCACCATCCAGGTCGAGCGGGTGTTCAACCGCGCGACCGGGGTGACGACCGGGACGCTCAACGGGTGGATCTCGACCCCCGGCTCCTGAATGCCGAGAGCCCGCGTCCTACCCTCCGCCTCGACTCCTCGGCAGCCGCCGAGGGCTCGGGGCAGAGGGAGGCAGGGCAACGGCACCGTCTCGCGATCTCGCGATCGGCCTTCTCGGGCCCGTCACGGCCACGGTCGACGGCGCACCGATTGACCTCGGCGGCGCACGCGCGGAGACGCTGCTAGCGCTCCTGGCGATGCGACCAGGGACGCCCGTCAGCGCGGATTCGCTGATCGATGCGCTGTGGTCGGGCGAGCCGCCTGAAGGCGCCGGAACGACGCTGCGATCGTATGCGTCGCGGCTGCGGACGGCGCTCGGGGAGGCGGCGACGATCGAGCGAGTGTCAGCCGGCTACCGCCTTGCAATCGAACCCGAGAGCGTCGACATGGCCAGATTCGAATCAGGCATTCGAGAGGGGTACGAGCTGCTCGGCCGAGGGCGCTACCGCCGCGCCACCGAGGCGCTGCGTACGGCGCTCGGGCTGTGGCGAGGCCAGCCCTTCGCGGGACTGCCCGACGAGGGGCCGTTTGTTGCCGAGATCGCGCGCCTCGAGGAGCTGCGGCTCCACGGAGTCGAGGCGCGTCTGGCTGCCGACCTGGAGGTGGGTCGAGCGCCGGAGCTGATTGATGAGCTCGAATGCCTCGTGGCCGCCTACCCCTTCCGGGAGCGGCTCTGGCGCCACCTGATGCTCGCGCTGTATCGCGCGGGACGGCAGGCAGACGCGCTGGCCACGTATCACCGGGCCCGGCGCGCCCTCGACGAGGAACTCGGCATCGAACCGGGCGCGGAGCTGCGCGAGCTCGAGGCCGCGATCCTGCGCCAGGACGTCGCCCCCGCTGCGGCTCGTCGTACGCCGGCCGTGAGCCTTCCATCGCAGCTCACGAGCTTCATCGGCCGGGAACGCGAACTGGCCGAGATCAAGGCGGCGTTGGACCGGTCCCGACTCGTGACGCTCGTCGGGATCGGCGGAGCCGGCAAGACGCGCCTGGCACTCGAGCTCGCCCAGGGGGCCTCGGAGACGCTCGCGGATGGTGTCGCCTTTGTCGACCTCGCACCAGTGAGCGATCCGGATCTCGTTCCTGCCGCCGTGGCGGCCGCGCTTGGGCTGCGAGAAACGCCGGGTCAGGAGACTCGGCTTACTTTGAGGGATCACGTTCGTGGCGCCGAGTTCCTGATCGTGCTCGACAACTGCGAGCACCTCCGCGAGGCTGCCGCAGCCCTCGCCCAGGGGCTGCTCACGGTCGCGTCCGACCTGCGCATCCTGGCGACCAGCCGCGAGGTGCTCGGTGTCCCCGGCGAGGCGGCGTATCCGGTCCCGCCTCTCGGCCTTCCGGCTGCCGACGACGGGCCCGAGGCCGTGCTGCACAGCGAGGCTGTCCGACTCCTCGTGGATCGCGCGCAGCTCTCTCGGCATGGCCTCCGAGTGGAGGGCGATGCGTACCAGACCGCCGCGCGAATCTGCCGCGACCTCGACGGGCTCCCGCTGGCGATCGAGCTTGCCGCAGCGCGTACGAACGCCTTGTCTCTCGAGGAGATCGCGGACCGCCTCCAGGACAGGTTCGGCTTCCTGGTGGACTCCCGTCGGCCCACGACGCCACGTCACTCGGCGCTGCGCGCGACCATGGACTGGAGCTACGCGCTTCTCGCCGGCGATGAGCAGGCGTTGCTCGCACGGATGTCGGTCTTCCCCGCGGGTGCGAGCCTGGCGTCGATCGCGGCGGTCTGTGTCGACGACGATGCACTCGAGGCGGAACGCCTCCTGGGGCGGCTGATCGACGCCTCGCTCGTCCTCCCGACCGAAGGACCGCGCGGGACGCGCTACCGGCTCCTCGAGACGGTCCGCGAGTATGCCGCGGAGCACCTGGCGCAGGACGAGCTCGAACGAATCCGCCGCCGCCACGCGGAACGAACCCGGGAAGTGGCAGTTGGGGCGAACCTCGCCCTGGAGCAGGTCGCCTCCGGGATGTCCTTCGATCCGATCTGGGATGAGCTGCCGTCGATCCGAGCCGCGCTCGAGTGGGCGCTCGAGGCAGATCCGGAGCTCGGGGTCGAGATCGCCTGTGCGCTCGAGCGTTTCTGGGCGACAGGCCACGGTCGGGAGGGCGTCGACATCTTCGACCAACTGCTCGCCCACGAGGGCCTCGGCCACCTTGCTCGCGCCCGCGCGCTCCGCTGTCGAGGTGGGGCGAGCTATTCGAGTGGCGATTTCAGTGCCGGCATGGCCGACTACGAAGCCGCTATCGCGATCCACCACCGGCTCGGCCAGCCGGCCTACGTGGCGCACCTGCTGTTGCGCATCGCGGTCGAAGCCCTCCGGCAGCGCGATCTGCCGCGGGCTCGCAGGTTGCTGGATGAAGCTGCGCAGACCGGTGGCGCGGACCGTTTCGCGCCCGACCGCATCATCGAGCTGACGCTGGCCGCCGACCTCGCGTTCGAGGACCGGCGGATCGATGAGGGGTTCGACATGCTCCGCGAGGCGGTCGAGGTCGCCGAAGGGTTACAGGATGAATGGTGGCTCACGAACATCCACATCAACCTCGCCGAGCACGGCTTGGACTGCGGTCGCCTCGACCTTGTTGGCCCCGCGGCGCGCGAGGGCCTGCGCCTGTCGATAAAGATCCAGGACCGGCAGTCCACGCTCTGGTCGCTGGCGATGCTGACGCTGGAGGCTGCCACATCGGGTCGGCACGAGCGTGCCGGACGGATCTGGGGCGGTATCGAGGCCGAGGGAGAACGCGGCGGGCGCTACGGCCAGTGGGCGCTGGCGGAGGAAGCCTTCCGGGCGCGGGTCGCCGACCTCGGCGGCGAGGCCTTCCTGGCGGGTGCGGCAATCGGCCGCTCACGACCGCTGGCGGACGTCGTCGCGGAGGCAATCAGCCCGGGCTGACGTCCGCGTCGACCCCGCGGTGGCGCCTCGCTTGTCGAGTGGGACGTCGTTCAACCTGGCGTACGCGGAGTCCTCGGCAGGATTCCGAGCTCCCACGCCCGGGCAACGGCGGCAGCGCGGGTGTGGACGCGGAGGCGGTCGAAGGCATGCTCCAGATGCGTCCGCACGGTGTTCGGGGAGATCGACAGATCGACGGCGATCTCGTCGTTCGAGCGGCCCATGGCCGCCAGCGCCAGGATCTCGGCCTGCCGATCCGTGAGGCCGAGGCCGGCTCGCCGTCGACCGCCCGCGAGCGATCGCCCGGCCGGCCTGACGAGCCGACCCATCTGCCGCCCGATCAGCTCCAGGAGTGACACGTCCCGATCATCGAAATCCCGACGGGAAGCATCCAGCCAGAGGCCGCGAATCGACCCGTCGGGGAGACGCAGCCAGGTCGCGATCGAGAAGTTGAGCCCGTGGCGGCGACCGAGGCGGCGGTAATACTCCGTCGCTCGATAGGCCTCGGGCGCGATCGCGTCGGACATCCGCCGCGCCCGACCGAGGGAACCCGTCGCAGGCAGGAGCGGATCCTGGAAGTCGAGTCGATCGAGCAGGCGGTCCTCCGCGCGCGTCCAGGGCAGGTACCCACCCGCCACGGCGATTGCGTGCCCGTGCCTGGTCGGGGGCCCGAGCCAGTAGGCAACGGTGTCGGCATTGGGGATGAGGCGCCGAATCGCCTCGAGCGTCGGGGGTGCAAACGGCTCCGCGACGGCGCCGTTCCTCGCGACCTCGACGATAAGGTCCAGGACGCCCTCGTAGTCGGTCGAGGACAGCTCGCCCATCGCCGCAAAGATACGACGAACGTCCGATGGCAAACCGACGCCCGGCCCACGAGAGTCGAGGCGTGACTGGCCGGCTGTGGCGGACGTCGAGAGATGCGCGGCGGCGCCTGGCGACGCTCATCGTCGTGCTCGGCGTCGGCGCCTGTTCAGGTGAGACGCTCCCGAGCCAGCAGCCAACGGCCTCGCCAGAGGTCGTCGCGACAGTCGCCCCAACCGGAACTGCGAAGCCCACGGCCCCGCGTCGGCTCCCGGCGCCGACCGAGCTCCAGGGCCGCTGGCGGACGGTGATCAACGATGCGGACAAGCCGGTCCTCACGATCACGGACTTCAAGTACACGATCGAGCGGCTCGGCATCGGCACCGGCGCCATCGAGGTGGACGGCGACCAGATCCGGTTCTTCGGGAGCAACCTGTGCTCCGGCGACGGGATCTACCGCTGGTCGATCGAGAACGGGACGTTGACCCTCGCGCCAGTGGGCACGGACGCCTGCACCAATCGAGCCGACGCGATCCGCAACCGGCCGTTCAGCCGGATGGAGTGATCCCGGGCCGCTTGCCAGCCTCTGCGCCCACCACCGTCGCGTCCTCGGCGTAGACCCCGCGCTGACGCGGCGGAAGCAGCGCAGCGATGCGGGCCATGATCTCGCGGGTTGCGGCCACGGTGGCTGCTCGACGGTCGCGCTTCTCGGCCTGCGCGCTCGCGGTCGGCTCGTCCTGACCGACCCGGAAAGGACGGCCGAACCGCACAGCGACGCGGCTGCCGAACCGCGGCAGCAACCGACCCCGCGGCCAGGCGAGGTCGCTGTCGACGACCGCCACCGGCAGGACCGGTGCGCCGCTTCGCAGCGCGAGCATGCCGACGCCTTCGCGCACCTGCTGCAGCGCTCCGTCTCGGCTCCGAGTGCCCTCGGGGAACACCGCGAGCACCTGGCCGGCCTCCAGGATCCGCATCGCCGTCCTGAACGCATCGAGGTCGGCCGCCTCGCGGTCGACCGGGTGAATGCCGGCGATCCGGAACGCCCAGCCGGTCAGGGGAAACTCGAGGAGCTCGCGCTTGCCGAGCCAGTTCACCGGCCGACCCAGCTTTGCATTGAGGAACGCGCCGATGAGCACCGGATCCGCGCTCGAGGCGTGGTTCGCGGCGACGATGAGCGGCCCGCTGCGCGGCAGGTCCTTGTCGCCCTCGAACCGGAGGCGGAGGATGGCCCGCGCGATCGCACGCAGCACCGCACTGCCCATCCCGATCAGGAATCCCACCCGAGTCGCGATCGGGGTCGGCCTGGGGGCCGGTCGCCGGATGCGCCGGGGACGCTCGGGCCGCGCCACGACCGGCGCGACGCCGCTCGCCGGAGCTGCCTCGCCGGGCCTCGCGCTGGCGATCCCGCGATCAGCCTCGGCGCGGCGGATCTGGTTGACCACGAGCGAGACGGTCATGTCGAAGGTGTTCCCGTCGGTGCGGATCACGACGGCGTCCTCGGCGGCGCGGAGGGGAGCCACGGCCCGGTTCGAATCAAGGTCGTCGCGGCGTCGCAGCTCCTCGAGGATCTCGACGCCCTCCGACGATTCGGGCTCGATGCCCCGTTCCTGCGCCCGGCGCCGGGCGCGCTCCTCGACCGAGGCGTCGAGGAAGAGCTTGAGATCGGCATCCGGCAGCACGACGGTCCCGATGTCTCGCCCGGCCATCACGATCCGACCCTCGGCAGCAAGCGCGTGCTGGCGCGCGAGGAGCGCGTGCCGCAGCTCGGCGACGCCCGAGTAGGCCGACACCGCCACATCGACATCCGGCTTCCGGACCTCGTCGGTCCGATCGATGCCATCGACCGCGACGTGGGCGAGCCGCCCGCCGCCATCGTCGAGCAGCTCGATCTCGCCGACGAGCTGGACCAGCGCCGCCGTGTCCTCGGCCGACACCCCGCGGTGCAGCGCGAGCCATGTGATCGCCCGGTACAGCAGGCCCGTGTCGCAGAACCGGTAGCCGAGCCTCGCCGCGGCCGCTGCGCCGACGCTGCTCTTGCCCGACGACGCCGGCCCGTCGAGGGCGACGACGAGGCCACGCGATGCGGGCGAATCCGTGGCCGTTCCTGGCATCGGCGGGAGCATAGCGACCTCACGCCCGAGGACACCGGAAGGCGCGGGCGCGGCCGCGTGATGACGATGTTCGATGATCTGACCCCAACCCCGGACGATGGGGCTCGTAAGATCGGCCCGTGGAGGGAGCCCCCGGCCCCGGCGTCGACTTTCGCGTGCTGGGGCCCGTCGAAGCGCGGCGCGACGACGTCGCGCTGCCGCTGGGCGGGCCCCGCCAACGCACCCTCCTGGCGCTCCTGCTCCTCGAGTCCGGCCGGCCTGTCACGGTCGACCGCTTGATCCACGAGTTGTGGGCCGGCGAGCCCGGCAATGGTGCCGAGACCACCCTCCGGAGCTACGTGTCGCGCCTCCGTACCGCGCTTGGAGCGGCTTCGGCGATTCGCGCCACCGCGGCCGGATATGCACTCGATGCCGCGCCGGAGCTCGTCGACGCGCGCCGCTTCGAGACCCTCGTTCGGGAAGCCGACGCCGCGCTGTCCAGGCGCAACCCTCGGCGTGCACGCGAGCTCCTCGCCGACGCGCTCCTCCTGTGGCGCGGCCGACCGTACGGCGATATGGCCACCGAAGGGGCGCTCCGCGTCGAGGCCGAGCGACTCGAGGAGCTTCGGCAGCACGCCGCGGAGCGACGCGTCGAGGCCGACCTCGAGCTGGGGCTCGCCGGAGAGCTCCTCGACGAGCTCGAGGCGGCAGTCCGCCAGCACCCATTCCGGGAGCGCCTCTGGCATCACCTGATGCTTGCCCTCTACCGCGCGGGTCGCCAAGCCGATGCGCTCGCCGCCTATCACCGCGCTCGGGCAGCCTTGGACGAGCAGCTGGGCATCGAGCCTGGCCCGGAGCTTCAGGCGCTCGAGACGGCCATCCTCCGCCATGACGTCCCGCCGCCCCCAGCGAAAGCTGCCGGTCTGGGCAGGCAGAGCATGCCTGCGCCAGCGAGCAGGTTCGTTGGACGCGAGCGCGAGCTGGCGGAGCTCGACGGTCAGATCCAGGCGCATCGCCTCGTCACCCTCACCGGGGTCGGCGGTGTCGGAAAGACACGGCTCGCGCTCGAGGTCGCACGGCGGGCGGGGCAACGGTTCGCGGAGGGAGCCGCCTTCGTGGACCTCGCCCCGATCGCGGATCCGGAGCTGGTGGTCCGCCAGGTCGCAGCGACGCTCGGCGTGCGGGAGCAGGGCGAGGAGGACATCACCGATCTGGTCAGCGCGAGCCTCAGGGGCACGGAGATGCTGCTCGTCATCGACAACTGCGAGCATGTCCGCGGGGCGACGGCCCAACTCGTCGACCGCCTGCTGAAGGAAGCCGCTGCCGTCCAGGTCCTGGCCACAAGTCGAGAGCCCCTCGGCCTTGACGGCGAGGTCGACGTGGCCGTCCAGCCGCTTGCCGTCGCGGGCGCAGCCGCGGGACCGCCAGCGGAGGCCATCGTGCTCTTCCTGGACCGGGCGAGCGCAGCGCGCCCTGGTCTCGGCGGTGACGAACGGACACTTGCCGTCGCGACGCGCATCTGCACGGACCTCGAGGGTCTCCCGCTCGCGATCGAGCTCGCGGCTGCGCGCGCGAAGTCGTTGACGCTCGACGACATCGCCGCCCGCCTTGACGACCGTTTCCGCTTCCTCGTCTCGTGGCGCAGGCTCACGGCAGCACGGCACCGGACGCTCCGGGAGGCCATGGACTGGAGCTACGAGCTCCTCACTGACGCCGAACGGTCCGTCCTCCGGCGGATGTCGATATTCGCCGGCGGTTTCTCGCTCGACGCCGTCGCCGTCGTGTGCGCTGTCGGCGACGAAGATGGCGCCCTGCTGGTGGTCGACCGGCTTGTCGACGCGTCGCTCGTCATCAGCGACGAAGCCCCCGGCGAGACGCGCTATCGCCTCCTGGAGACGGTTCGCCAATACGCTGGCCGGCGGGCGGCCGAGGCCGGTGAGGACGAGGGCCTCCGGTCGGCGCACGCCGCGTGGTGCCTTGAACTGGCGGAGGCCGCCGCCGGCGAGCTCTCCGGCGAACGCCAGGGGTCGTGGTTCGTGCGGCTCGAGGCCGAGCACAACAACCTGCGCGCGGCGCTTGCCAACCTCGATGCGAGCGGCGACACGCGCCAGCTCCTTCGCCTCGCCATCGCGCTTACCCGCTTCTGGTATGTCCGCGGGTACCTGAGCGAGGGTCGGATGTGGCTGGAGCGGGCGCTCGACGCGGACGCGGAGCGGGAGCCCACCCTCCGCCGGCGCGCGCTCACAGCGGTCGCGTCACTCGCGCTGCTCCAGGGCGACTACCCGGTTGCCACGAGGTTCGCGGAACAGAGCCTCGACGTCGCTCGGGCGACGGGCGAGACGCGCTTCGAGGCGAACGCCCTGAGCAACCTCGGCGCCATCGTCCTCGCCGGCGGCGATGTCCCGCGAGCAGCGACGCTGCTCGAGGACGCCGTCCGGGTCGGGCGTACCGCGGGCGACGAGCGGATCCTCGCCTTGGCGGTGAACAACCTCGGCGACCTCGAGCTGACGCGCGGCGAGTACGAGCGAGCGCGGCCATTGTTCGAGGAGAGCCTGGGGCTCCTTCGGGCGCGCGGCGACACGGCAAACGTGGCGCGCGCTCTGTTCAACCTCGGGGCCTGTGAGCTGCAGCTTGGCGGCGACGAGATGGCCGAGGCGTACTTCAAGGAGGGCCTCGGGCTCGCGCGGGACGCCGGCGATCAGGAGGACCTCGCCTGGCTCCTCGAAGGGCTCGCTGCCCTGGCTGCGTCGCGCGGTCGCGGCGAGCGCGCCGGGATGATCCTCGGGGCGGCGAGCGCCTTGCTCGAGGCGATGGGCGCCGATTACAAGCCGTTCGAGCGGCGGCTCCGTGAGGGGACGGAGCAAGCGACGGTGGCGCTGCTTGGCGAGGCCGCGCTGGCCGCGGCGATCACCCGCGGTCGAGAGCTGGCGCTCGGCGACGTTGTCGAGCTCGCCCTCACGGGTGGCGACTGAGGCACTCCCGCGGCCGGCCGCCTGCAACCGTATTGCAACGGCGCAGTGCCACGATCGGCCGGTGGTTCCAGAGGACCAGGCTCGAGCACCGATCGATGCCTCCAGCCCGCTCATCGCTGGAGCGCGGGAGGCGTTCGAAACCGCGCTGCGTCGGGGGGATGCGCGCGCCGCCGGCGAGGCGTACTCGATCGACGCCATCCTGCTTGCGCCCGGCGCGGAGGTGCTCAACGGACGGCCCGCCATCGAGGCGTTCTGGCGGACCGGCCTCGAGACCGGCGTGCTCGACGTGAAGCTCGAGGTCATCGCTGTCCAGCAACAGGGCGATGCGGCGGTCGAGGTCGGACGGTATGCCCTCCACGTCTCGCCCGATGATGGGGCCGCCATCGTCGATCGGGGCCGGTACCTGATCGTCCACCGCTTCGAGCAGGACGGTCGGTGGCGGCGGGCGGCCGAGATGTTCGGCCCGGATGAGGCCGACCCGGGCATGCCTCGCTGACCAGCGACTGCAACCGATTCCTATCTTCGCCCAGGCGACCATCCGCGCTGTCACCGTCGAGAGTCCGGCGAGAATCCTGACCGTCGCTCCAAGCCGGAAAAGCTGCTGAACACGGCCCAGGGCCTGCCGTCGACGACGAAGTTGCGCGGATGCTCAACTGTCGTATCCTCCGCCAATCGTGAGCGCCGCGGTCGAGCCGCCGGAGATCAGCCTCGTCGACGTCACGAAGCAGTTCGGCAGCGTGACCGCCGTCGACCGCGTGTCCCTCACGGTCAACACGGGCGAGTTCCTGACCCTCCTCGGGCCCTCGGGCTGCGGCAAGACGACGACCCTCCGGATGATCGGCGGCTTCGACCTGCCGAGCAGCGGCAGGATCGAGCTGCGCGGTCGCGACGTGACCAGGGAGCCGCCCGACCGGCGGCCCGTGAACATGGTGTTTCAGAGCTATGCCCTGTTCCCCCACCTCGACGTCGCCGGCAACATCGCGTTCGGGCTCAAGCGGCGGGGCGTCGCAGGCGACGAGATCAAGCGGCGCACTGGGGCGATTCTCGACAAGGTCCGCCTCGCGGGCTATGAGAAGCGGCGCACGAACGAGCTGTCCGGCGGTCAGCAGCAGCGCGTGGCGCTGGCTCGCGCGCTCGTGAACGAGCCCAACGTGCTCCTCCTCGACGAGCCGCTCGGCGCCCTCGACCTCAAGCTCCGCAAGCGGCTCCAGCTCGAGCTCAAGCGCATCCAGATGGACGTCGGGATCACCTTCGTGTACGTGACCCACGACCAGGAGGAGGCGCTGACGATGAGCGACCGGATCGCGGTCATGCACGGTGGCCGGATCGAGCAGCTCGGCGCGCCCGACGAGCTCTATGACAAGCCGGCTTCGCCATTCGTGGCCGACTTCATCGGCACGACAAACCTGCTGACCGGGACCGTCGAGAACATCGACACGGGCGCCGCGGTCATTCGCCTCGACTCGGGCGACCGGTGCGTCGCCGACTCCGCCGGCCGCCAGGCCGGCCAGTCGATCCAGCTGAGCGTACGGCCGGAGTCGATCGTCATCGGCGCCTCGAATGGGGGCAACGGCGCCGACCACATCGCGGCCGAGGTGGAGCAGGTTGCCTACCTTGGCGCGGCGGTCCAGTACCAGGTGCGGACCGCCGGCGGCCTGGGCCTGTCGGTGCTCGCCGGCAAGACCGGGTCGCGCTTCTCGTCCGGGGATTCCGTCGTGTTGGCATGGGCCCCGACCGATGCCCTCGTTCTGGGTGATCGATCGGGCACAGTGGAGGACGCGTCATGACCGAGCGGGACCTGCCGGGGATGAGCTTCAACGAGGCGCTCGATCAGAAGCTCGCACAGGCCAAGTGGAGCCGCCGCGAGTTCCTGGGCCGAGTCGCCGCCTTCGGCGCGGCCGCCGCGCTGACCCAGCTCCTGATCGCCTGCGGCCAGGGCGGGGCAAGCCCGACCGCGGTGCCGGCGACAACTGGCCCGAGCCCACAGGGGACGACCACGGCCGAGGCAACGGCCACGCCGGCGCCGACCCCTGTGCCCACGCCTGAGAAGGAGCTGTTCGTCTACAACTGGGACGCCTACATCGGCGAGGACACGGTCGCCAAGTTCCAGGACAAGTACGGAATCAAGGTCACCTACGACAACTTCGTGGACGAGTCGTCGCAGATCGGCAAGATCCAGAGCGACGGCAAGGGCGGCGGCTACGACATCCACTATCCGGCCTCGACGTGGGTCCAGTCGTTCATCACCGACGGCCTGATCCAGAAGATCGACCACTCGCTCATCCCGAATCTCAAGAACCTGAACGCGGCCTGGCAGAGCCCGGACTACGACCCCGGCAACGCCTACTCCGTGCCGAACTTCTGGTGGACCACCGGCTACGCCTGGGATCCGCGCGACATCTCGGGCAACCTCACGAGCTGGGCCGAGCTCTGGGATCCGTCGCGCAAGAACAAGATGAGCATGCTCGACGACCTGCGGGAGTGCTTCGCCGCGGGCGCCTTCCGGCTCGGCCTGTCGCCGAACACGACGGACCTCGCTGAGCTCGACAAGATCCTGCAGCTCCTCGAGCAGCAGAAGCCGCTCCTGCGCTTCTACACGGCCACCGATCAGATCACCGACATGGTCAACGAGGTCGTCGAGATGGCCCATTGCTGGTCCGGCGACTGGGTGCAGATGACCTACGACAAGCCCCGCCTCAAGTACGTCATCCCGAGCGAGGGCTCGATCCGGGGCAACGACGTGATGGTGATCTCGTCCGGCGCCCCCCATCCGATCGCCGCGCACCTCTGGATCGACTTCAACCTGGACGGGGACGTGAGCGCCGCGAGCACGAACTACATCGGCTACATGGGGCCCAACGACGCGGCACTGCCCAAGATCGACGACTACATCAAGAACGATCCGCGCCTGAACCCGCCGAAGGAGGTTCTCGCCGAGCTGATCGAGCTTGCCTACCTGAAGCCCGACGACCTGGCGCACTACACCGATCGCTGGAACGCGCTCCAGGCGTGACCGCGGCGGCGACTCCCGCCGACGTCGAGTCTGCAAGAGGGGCCTCCCGGGAATCTGCGGGCACGCGCTCTGCCGCCGCGGCGACGAGCGTGCTCGTCCTCCCGGGAGTTGCCTGGCTCGGCGTGTTCTTTCTCGTGCCCCTCGCGATCATGGCCGTGGTCAGCGTCGGCGCGGTGGACTCGGCGGGCCATATCACCCTGGCCAACCCGAGCCTGCGGAACTACTCGCACGCCCTCGACCCTGAGTTCATCCCGGCGCTGCTGCGCTCGATCTACTACGCGGCGGCGACCACGCTGCTGTCGCTCGCCATCGGCTATCCCGTCGCCTACTGGATCTCGCGCTACGGCGGGCGGCACAAGGTCGCGTTGCTCATCCTGGTCATGCTGCCGTTCTGGACCAGCTACCTGATCCGGACGTACGCGTGGGTGATGATCCTGCGCGACAACGGCGTGCTGAACTCGGTGCTCCTCGACAGCGGGGTGATCGACGAGCCGATTCCGATCCTGAACACGGACGTCTCGGTGATCCTCGGGATGACGTACGGCTTCCTGCCGTACGCGATCCTGCCGCTGTTCGTCTCGATCGATCGGCTCGACTACTCGATGGTCCAGGCGGCGCGAGACCTCTACGCCTCCGGACGTGGCGCATTTATCCACGTCACCCTGCCGCTGACCATGCCGGGCCTGGTCGCCGCCGGGCTCCTGACGTTCATCCCGGCGCTCGGCGACTTCGTCACGCCTTCCGTGCTCGGCGGCGCGCAGACGACCACGATCGCGAAGCTCGTCCAGACGATCTTCACGGCCGGGCGTGACTGGCCGTACGGGTCGGCCCTGGGGTTCCTGCTCATGGGCGTGACGATCGTCGGGACGCTGGTCGCGCTGCGCAGCCTGCGCCGCGAGGTCATGGGAGCAAGCGCGTGACGGGAGCGACGGCGTGAGCGGCAAGCCGAGCCGGTGGCTCACCGGGTTCACGGTCCTGACCTACGTCTTCCTGTTCGCGCCCATCGTGGTGCTCATCGTCTTCAGCTTCAACGACTCGCGACGTTCATTCACCTGGCAGGGCTTCACCCTGCAGTGGTACGAGAAGCTCCTCGCGAACACGGAGATGATCGACGCGCTCCGGGTCACGCTCGTGGTCGCGGTCGCCGCCGTCGTCGGCGCAACGATCCTGGGCTCACTGCTCGGCCTCGGGCTCGCGCGCCTGCGCTTCCGCGGCTCGGGTGGGGTCCAGACGCTCCTCCTCCTGCCGATCATGACGCCCGAGATCATCATGGGCATCAGCCTGCTGGTGTTCTTCTCGCAGCTCTTCGGGCTGAACGGATCGATCGGCCAGATCGCGCTGGCCCACATCACGTTCTGCATCTCGTACGTGGCCATCACGGTCAGGGCGCGGGCGGCGAGCCTCGATCCCCGACTCGAGGAGGCCGCGCGCGACCTCGGCGCGTCGGCGGTCGGAGCGTTCCGGCACGTGACCCTGCCGCTGCTCGCGCCGGGCATCGCGGCGGGCGCGATGCTCGCGTTCGCCCTGTCGTTCGACGACCTGGTCGTGACCTCGTTCAACACGGGCGTCGGCTCGACGACGCTGCCCGTCCAGATCTACAGCGGCATCCGGTTCGGCGTGACGCCCCAGATCAACGCGATCTCCACGATCATCGTCGCCGTCGTCTCGATCGCGCTCCTGCTTGCCTGGCGGCTCGGCGCGTTCCGGACCGCCGCCCGTGCCGTCGTCGCCGATCCCGAGGCGGCCTGACCGAGCCGCCCCTGCCGCCCGTCGCCGATCCCGAGGCGGGCCAGCCGCCCCGTCGCCGATCCCCAGGCGGCCTGGCCGCCTCGCGGCGGGCTGACCCGTGAACTGCCGTCCGAGCCCGGGTTGTGACTGTGTGTCACGGATATGGGCGCGTTGACCCGCATCCGAGTGATCCGGGCCGGTTTCGTCGGCCGCGAGGCGAGATTCGTTGACTGCCACGCACAGATTCGCCGCTGTTGCTGCGGATTGAGGCGCCTGGCCCTTCGAATCGTGAGTGCCAGTCACCGACCAGGCCGCCGAGCCTCCCCGACCGGCTCGCCGTGGGGCGTTCGCCCATCGAATGGTGACCACCAGTCACCACCGGTTGGTCACGACGATGGTCGCCCGACTCCGGCCGCGGGCCTCCTGGACCCTCCGTCATCACTGGAGGCGATGGACGGAGGCACATCCGCCGCCCAGGCACCCTCGTTGATCGCTCAGGGCAATGAATCCACCGAGCGCATCGCCCGAGGCGATGACCTCGGCCTCGGCGCCACGTGATCAGCGGCCGTTCATCGCCCAGGGCGATTGCGCCGACGGAACCCGACGGCGCCGGGCTGACCCTCGGCGGGAATCACTTGCCCAGCGGCCGTTCATCGCCCAGGGCGATCGCGCCGACGGAGCCCGACGGCGCCAGGATGACCCTCGGCGGGAATCACTTGCCCAGCGGCCGTTCATCGCCCAGGGCGATCGCGCCGACGGAACCCGACGGCGCCAGGATGACCTTCGCCTGGAATCACTTGCCCAGCGGCACCTGCTTCTTGGCGTCGAGGAACGGGATCGCGGCGCTGCGCGCCGGCCAGAGCGCGCCGTCGGACGCGACGATCTCGAGCTCCGTGCCGGCGCCGGCGAGCTCGATCGGCAGCCAGACGTAGCCGATGTTCTTCTCGAGCCGCGGCGACCAGATGAGGTCGGTCACGGTCCCGACTG
>DATJGH010000158.1:0-4264 GCA_035495215.1 Patescibacteria group bacterium | reverse complement strand
GCATTCCGTGGCCGCTGACCGACCGCCAATCGCAGGTTGCGCAGGTACGTGCCGCCGACCGGGGTCATCACGATGGCGATCACGAAGAACAGCACCACGGCAACCCACAGCCAGGCTTTGCCCCACGAGCCGAGCACGATGCCGGCGACGATGCCGGAGATGAGCAGGATCAGCAGGCCGATGCCGGCGACGCCGAGCGACCAGCCCGAGAGGTCGAGCAAGGCCGTGAGCTTGCCCCGATCCGTCTCCCGGCGCACCCGGAACACCACGAACATCGAGACCCCGTGGCCGGCGACGAACATGAACGCGCCCAGGACGTGCAGGAACACGATCCAACCGATGTACGGCGTAAGGTCCATTCGAGAATCCCTCCTCCCTTCCCCGAGTGCCTAGGCGGTCGTTGCCGCTCGTTCGCGCCAGACCGTGCGGGCGTACCAGATCCCGAGCACGAACAGAATCATCGCGTTCAGCGGATGGAGCGCGGCCGCGATCGGAAGGCCCGGGTCCAGGTTCGGCAGGACCGTCTGGATGACGTACAGGACCAGCAGGCCAAGCGCCTGCAGGATCCGCGCCTGCCCGGCCCGCGCAGCGACCGCTGCCAGGACGAGCGCGAGCGCCACCAGCCCGATCGCGTAGCCGAACCCCTGGTGCGTCTCGAAATTGCCGCTCCCGCCGAGCTGCGGGATCGCGAGCCCGGCCAGGAACACCTGGATCACGATCGCGGCGACGAACGCCCACGCCACCCAGGCGTGGATCTGTCGTGCCAATGGGTTCATCTCCCGTTCCTCCCACTCCCCGGCTGCGAGCTGGCGGGCGTGGTTCGCGCCCGTTCCACATAGGCCACGACGACATCGGCGATGGCATCGACGCTTTCGGCCGGACCGAAGCCGGCCTGCTCCATGACCCAGATGAACCCCCCGATCGTCCCCGGATGGATCAGCGAGCCGACGACAATATTCACGTCGCGATCCATGGCGAGCGAGCCCAGCGCCCTGGCCTGCAGCGCGGCGATCCGCTCGTAATAGGCGGCCTCGCGGGCCTTCAGCTCGGGCCGATCCATTTCCGTCATGAACACCGCCCACCAGCCCGTGCTGCGCTGGAAGAACTCGATGATTGCCGTGACGTAGGCGCGCAGGCGGCTCTCGTCGTCGGTCGCGCCAGTGAAGATCCGCTCGTCGGGCAGCTCGAGCGTGACCAGGATTCGCTCGGCCACGGCATCGAGCACGCCCCCGGTACCGGCGAAGTGGTGGAGGATCGTCCCGCGCGAGACGTCGGCGCGTTCGGCGATTCTCTGCAGGGTCGTCTCGTTCACGCCGTGCGCCTGGTACAGCGCGGCAGCGGCTTCGATGATCCGCTCGCGCGTGGCTGCAGCCGTCTCCGCGCGGCGGCCCAGCCGGTAGGAACGCGGGGCCATCTGTCAGGCGTCCGTGGCCCCGGCCACGTGTGCCGGGCGACTGTCGCGATCTGATGCCGAAGGCGCCACGCGGGACATGTGCGCCAGTATTGATTGACTGACATCGTCAGTCAATATGGTCAGGAAAGAGAAAATCTTCAACGATCACGCCGCACCATCCGCCTGAATCAATGGACGACGTCCCCAACGGACGTCACACGAGTGCCGGCGGTGGATCGAGAGCTCGTGATCGCGGCGCAGCACGGCGATCGGGTCGCCTTCATCGACCTGGCCCGCGCGCGCCTCGATCGACTGTTCGCCATCGCTCGGCGAATCCTCCGGGATGTCGACCGGGCCGAGGACGCCCTGCAGGACGCGCTGGTGATCGCCTGGCGCGACCTGCCGGACCTCCGCGATCCGGACCGGTTCGACTACTGGCTCCAGCGGGTCTTGACGAACATGTGCATCGAGCACGCTCGTCGAGACCGACGTCGATTCGCGAATCTCGAAGTCCTGAGCATCGACGGTCACATCGCCCGAGACGAGCTCGCGGGGGTGGTCGATCGCGATGTGGTCGATCGCGCGTTTCACCGGCTGACGCCGGACGAGCGGGCGGTCCTCGTCCTTCGCTATTACCTCGGATACGAGCCAGCCGATATCGCCGAGGCGCTCGGCGTGTCGGGCGGCACGATCCGCTCCCGACTCCATCACGCACATCGCGCCATGCGCGCCGCCATCGACGCAGACGCACGCGCCGCCGCCGGAGGGTCCTCCGCATGAACCGATCCCTCGACGTCGACGTCGTCCTGCGCGAGTACCTCGCCGACGATGGCCTGACCGCGCCCGATCGCGTCCTGGACGTGGTCGAGAAGCGAATCGGCGGGCTTCGGCAGCGTCACGCCTGGCGCCTCCGAGGGAGGCTTCTGTTGAACACCCAGCTCAAGCTTGTTGCGGGCCTCGCGGCCGTGATCGTGCTTGCCTTGGCCGGCTACTCACTGCTGCCGAACTCAGGGATCGGCGGCCAGGCATCCGCCACCCCTGAGGCGACCCCCGTCGCGACCCCGGCGGGCGGACCACCCGGGTCACCGGATGCCTACGTCTGCGAAGAGGGCACCGGTTGCGCGGGGCTTCTGGCGGCTGGTGACGGGCGAACCAGGCAGTTCTCGGTCCCATTCACGTACACCACGCCAGCGGGATGGATGAACCCGATCGACCTGCCGACGCTCGTCGCGCTCACGCCGGTCGACCAGCCGGCAGACCTCATCCTCGTCTGGTCCGGAGCGGCGCCCGCCGAGGACACTGCGACGTGCACGCTTCAGGCCAAGCCGGGGGCGAGCGCGACGGTCTCCGGCTGGATGGCATACCTCGATTCACACCCCGGCCTTGACGCCAGGAACCCCCAGACCCTGTCGATCGCCCAGCACCCCGCCCGGTCGATGGACGTTCGCAGCTTCGGCGGCTGGACTTCGCCGTGTGCGAGCGATCGGGCGGATTTCAACGTGCCGCTCATCAAGACGCCCGGGGCGGCTCCGGGCGATGGCTACGGCGTCCGAATCGGGGCACAGGCGCGCATCTATGCGATCGCCGTCGCGAGTCAGACGGTCATCGTGACGGTTTACGCCTACGGCGATTCCGACGCGACCCTCGCAGCCGCGACCGACCTCGCCAAGCCGGTCGTGGAGTCGTTCTTCTTCGCGGCGCCCTGACGACCCGCGTCACTGCGATCGGAGCCCGCCGGGACCGCCGGCTGGGCTCCGTTCCCTGTCCGCCCGCGAGGGCATATGTCCACCCAGCTGTCGGCTAGAGGTTGCCGCGCCTCGCCTGCTCGATCTCGATCGCCTCGAAGAGGGCCTTGAAGTTGCCGACGCCGAAGCCGCGCGAGCCGTGGCGCTCGATGATCTCGAAGAAGAACGTCGGGCGGTCCTGGATCGGGCGGGTGAAGATCTGGAGGAGGTAGCCCTCCTCGTCCCGATCGGCCTCGATGCCCAGCTCCTCGAGCGTCTCGATCGACACACCGACGTCGCCGACGCGCTCGGGCAGCTGCTCGTAGTAGGCGTGGGGCATGCCCAGGAACTCGATGCCGTTCTCGCGCAGCGTCCGGACGGTCCCGACGATGTCCTCGGTGCGCAGTGCGACGTGCTGCGTGCCGGCCTCGTAGTAGTAGTCCAGGAACTCCTGGATCTGGCTCTTCTTCTTGCCCGTGGCGGGCTCGTTGATCGGGAACTTGATGCGCCCGTTGCCGTTGGTCATGACCTTCGACATCAGGGCCGAGTACTCGGTGTGGATGACCTTGTCGTCGTAGTGGATGAGCTGGGCGAAGCCGAAGACGTCGCGGTAGTAGTCGACGAACCTGTTCATGTCGCCGAGCTCGACATTGCCCACGCAGTGATCGATCTCGAGCAGGTTCATCCCGGTCGCGGCGCGCGCGGGCTTCTTGATCCTGCGGAAGCCCGGCGCGTACACCCCGTGGTACTCGCGGCGGTCGACGAAGCTGTGCTGGACGGAGCCATACGTGCCCACGGCGCTGACCCGGAGGACGCCGTCCTCGCCGCCGTCGAGCTGGGTCGGCTCCTGGACGGGTCGTGCGCCGCGCGTCGTGGTCTCGCGGAACGCGGACGTCGCGTCGTCCACCGCGAACGCGATGTCGTGGACGCCGTCGCCGTGCTCCTTGATGTGCTCGGCGATCTCGCTGTCGCGGCCCAGCGCGCCGGTGACGACGAGCGTGATGTCGTTCTGCCGGAGGACATAGCTCGTGCGGTCGCGGACGCCCGTCTCGAGCCCGGCGTAGGCGATCGGCGTGAAGCCCCACAGGGCCCGGTAGTAATGCGCTGCCTGGCGCGCGTTGCCGACCCAGAACTCGACGTGGTCGAG
>DATJGH010000157.1:0-6246 GCA_035495215.1 Patescibacteria group bacterium | reverse complement strand
GACCACCAGAAGTCGCCGCTGCCCGCGACGCGAATCGCGGTGTTCGCCGGCGTGACGACCCACTGGTCCTCGGCACCGATGATCCGGGTGACCTCGACCGCGGGCGCGCCGCCGGGGTAGTTGGTGATGATCTCGGCGAAGGCCTGGCTGCCGTGCACGATCTCGCCCGACTGGGGCCAGGAGACCATCCACTCGGGATGGCGCAGGGTCGGCAGGGCCTCCAGGTCATGCGCTGCCGATGCCGCGGCGTAGCGCCGGACGCACTCCTCGTTGGTCAGCCGGGTCACCCGCGCAGTATCCGCCGCCGCGGTCAGTGGCGGAAGTGCCGGCGCGCCGTGATGAGCATGGCGCCGCCGGCCTGTTCGACCGCGTGCAGCACCTCGGCGTCGCGCACCGAGCCGCCCGGCTGGACGATCGCCGTCACGCCGGCGTCGAGGAGCACCTTCGGCCCGTCTGGGAACGGGAAGAACGCATCCGAGGCTGCGACCGCGCCGCGCGCTCCCGCGGGCGCGTGCAGCCGTTCGGCCTTCGCCACGGCCTGGCGACAGGCATCGACCCGGCTCACCTGCCCCGAGCCGAGCCCGACCAGCTGGCCGTCGCGCACCAGCACGATCGCGTTCGAGATGACGCCGCGTACGAGGCGCCAGGCAAGGTCGAGGTCCGCCGATTCGCGCTCCGAAGCGGCGCGCGAGGTGAGCGTCACCCACTCGCCGGGATCGTCGGCACGGTCGTCCGGTACGCCCACCAGCACCGCGCCACCAGCCGTCCGAATGGCGCCGAGGTAGTCGACGGCGCCCCGCTCGTCCAGGGCGGCGGCCTGGCCCACCCCGAGGCCGGGATCCTCGACCAGGCGCAGGTTGGGCTTGGCAGCGAGCACGGCCAGGGCATCGGCGTCGAACGACGGCGCGACGACGACCTCGAGGAAGATGCTCGTCAGCTCGCTCGCGACGTCGGCCGTCACGGGTCGGGTGAGCGCGACCACGCCGCCGAACGCGGCCTCGGGATCGCCCGCCAGCGCCGCGCGCCACGCGTCCAGGAGCGTGTCGCGCTCGGCCGCGCCGCACGGGTTCGTGTGCTTCACCACGACGCAGGCGGGACCGCGCAGCAGGCGCGCGAGCGCGGCAGCCGCCGAGGCGTCGAGGACGTTGTTGTACGACAGCGGCTTCCCCTGCAGGGGCGGCGCACCGTCCGCGAACGGCCCATCGCCCGGACGTGGCGAGCGATCCGTGCGCCGGTAACGGGCCGCGGGCTGGTGCGGGTTCTCACCGTAGCGCAGCGTCTCGACCTTCTCCAGGGGCACGACCAGGACCGGTGGGAACGGGTCTGCCGACCGGGGCATGCCCGGATCGCCCGGCAGCTCCACGCCGGCCCGGTCCATCCGGCACGGCAGCTCCGCCGCGATGCGTGCGTCGTACGCGGCAGTGTGTCGGAAGGCCTCGATCGCCAGCGCAGCCCGCAAGCCGAGCGGGACGCCGCCCGGCTGGTCGAGGGCCGCGAGCACGGTCGCGTAGCGGGCCGGGCTGGTGACGATGGCCACGGAAGCGTGATTCTTCGCGGCCGCCCGGACGAGCGACGGGCCGCCGATGTCGATCTCCTCGACGAGCTCGTCGAGCGTGATCCCCGGCTGCTCTGCCGCGGCCGCGAAGGGATACAGGTTGACCACGACCAGCTCGAACGGGGCGATGCCACGCTCCAGCAGCGCGGCGCGGTGCGCGGGCTGGCGGCGGTCGGCGAGGATCCCGGCGTGGATCGCCGGGTGGAGCGTCTTCACCCGGCCGTCGAGGATTTCCGGGAAGCCGGTCACGGCGCTCACGTCGGTGACCGGCAGGCCTGCGTCGCGAAGCGCCCGGGCCGTCCCGCCGGTCGAGACCAGCTCGAAGCGGCGCTCGACGAGGCCGCGGCCCAGCTCCACGAGGCCGGTCTTGTCGCTGACGGACAGCAGGGCGCGCCGGGGTCGGGGCACCGCCTCGTCGGCGCGAGCGACGTCGACTGACGTCTGTCGTCCTTCACTGCGGACCGCGCCGGTGAGGAACAGCGCGGTCGCTCTCGGCAGCAGCCGATGCTCGACCCGCTTGATGCGCTCGTGGAGCGCGGCCTCGTCGTCGCCAGGCTCGATCGCGACCGCTTCCTGGGCGACGATCGGGCCACCGTCGAGGGCCGCGTCGACGACGTGGACCGTGCAGCCGGTCACCTTCGCGCCGTGGTGCAGCGCGTCGCGGACGGCATGCGCGCCCGGGAAGGCCGGCAGGAGCGATGGGTGGGTGTTCAGGATGCGTCCGCCGAAGGACGCCAGCATCCGCTGCCCGACGATCCGCATGTATCCGGCGAGGACGACCACGGCGACGTCGGCGGCCCCGAGCGTCTCGGCCAGCGTGACGTCCGCAGCCTCGCGTTCGACAGGGTCCGCGCTCGCCAGGGCGGGCAGCAGGGCCGTGTCGATCCCCTCCTCCGCCGCCCAGCCCAGCGCCGGGCAGGCGCGGTCCGCGAAGACCAGCCTGACCTCGCCGCCCAGCTCGCCCCGATTCGCGGCCGCGACCAGTGCGCGCAGATTGCTGCCGGCGCCCGAGACGCCGACGCCGATGCCGCTGCTCAGGCCGCCACCCGCAGCGGCGCTTCCACGTAGCGTCGGCCGAGCTCGGCGGCCGGCACGACCTCGCCCGCGAGGAGGGCTTCGGGCAGCGCGCTCTGGAGGATGGCGGCGGCGCCGGGATCGACCACGAGGATCATCCCGATCCCGCCGTTGAACGTCGCCCGGACCTCCTCGCCGTCGAGCCCACCGAGCGCCGCGACCAGGGACATGACCGACGGCATCCGCCAGCGGCCGGGCTCCACCCGCGCGGCGAGGTCCCGCGGCAGCGCTCGCGGCACATTGCCGGGGAGGCCGCCGCCCGTGATGTGGGCCATCGACCGGATGTCGTGGCCGGCAGCACGGAGCGCGGCGCGAGCCGCGAGCAGCCGGCGGGCGTAAATCCGCGTCGGGGCGAGCAGCACCTCGCCAACCGTCTGGAGCGCGAGCTCGGACTCGTCTGCCAGTGCCTCGTCGCGGCCGGCGTCGCCGAGGGTCATCGCCAGCTGCTCCTGGTAGGGCCGCTCCAGCGGGATCGCGAACTGGGCGAGGAGCGTGCGCACCAGCGAGTAGCCGTTCGAGTGCAGGCCGGACGATGGCAGGCCGAAGATCAGGTCGCCGTCCTGCGCCGCCGTGCCGTCGAGGAGGTCGGCGCGCTCGACGATGCCCAGGCACGTGCCGGCGAGGTCGAACGTGCCCTGCTCCAGCATGCCGGGGTGCTCGGCGGTCTCGCCGCCCACGAGCGCGCAGCCCGCCTCGCGGCAGCCGGATGCGACGCCGGCGACGAGCCCGGCGACGGCCTCGGGTTCGAGCCGTCCCACAGCGATGTAGTCGAGGAACGCCAGCGGCTCGGCACCGGCGCACACGACGTCGTCGGCGCACATCGCGACGAGGTCGATCCCGACCGTGTCCCAGCGGCGGAGCGCCGCGGCGATCGCCACCTTCGTACCCACGCCGTCGGTCGAGGACACGATCACCGGCTCCCGATAGCCCGGCGGGATCGAGATCGCCCCGCCGAAGCCACCGATGCCGCCGAGGACCTCCGGCCGCCGTGTCGAGTCGACCGCCTCGCGCATGAGCTCGACCGCGCGCTCGCCCGCCGCCACGTCCACGCCCGAACGCGTGTACGCCGCGCGCGAGCCGCCGCCCTCCCGGCGCTCAGCCACGGGCCGGCACCGGCTCCTCGAGCATGAACTTGCGGTGCTCGCTGTCGTACGGGACGGGCTCGGGGTAGCGCCCGTCGAAGCAGGCGAAGCAGAACCGGTCGTAGGGCAGGTCGAGTGCTGCGAGCACCCCGGCGATCGACAGGTAGCCGAGCGAGTCGGCGCCGAGGAAGGCGCGGATCTCCTCGACCGACTTGCTCGCGGCGATGAGCTCCGTCTCGACCTGCGTGTCGATGCCGTAGAAGCATGGGTGGAAGATCGGGGGTGCGCTGATCCGGACGTGGACCTCCGTGGCGCCGGCCTTCCGCAGGAGCGAGACGATCTGCGCCGTCGTGGTCCCGCGCACGATCGAATCGTCGACCACCGTCAGCCGCTTGCCGCGAACCACCTCGCGCAACGGGTTGAGCTTGAGGGTGACGCCCCGGTGGCGCATCGTCTGCGATGGCTGGATGAACGTCCGGCCGGTGTACCGGCTCCGGACCAGGCCCTCGCGGAACGGCATGCCGCTCGCCTCGGCGTAGCCGGCGGCAGCGGGTGCGCCCGTATCCGGCACCGGCATGACGAGGTCCGCGTCGGCCGGATGCTCGAGGGCGAGCTGCTCGCCCATCCGCCGCCGGACCTCGTACAGGTTGCGGCCCTCCATGTACGAGTCGGGGCGGGCGAAGTAGATCATCTCGAAGACGCACAGGGCCGGATCGGCCGGCGCGAAGCGCACCGAGCGCGGCTCGAGGCCCGGCTCCAGGATGACCATCTCGCCGGGCTCGACGTCGCGCACGAACTCGGCGCCGAGGATGTCGAGGCCGGTCGTCTCGGAGGTCAGGACCCAGCCATCGCGGGCGCCCTCGAGCGCCCAGGGCGCCGCGTCGCTCGCTCCCGCGGCGACATCGCGGATCCGTCCGAGGACGAGGGGCCGGAAGCCATGGGGATCGCGGATCCCGATGATCCGGGACTTGTCCAGCACGATCAGTGAGTACGCGCCGCGCACCCGCGGGAGCAGCTGCCCGAGCGCGGCGACGGTGTCGGTCGCCGGCTCGTCGGCGAGCAGCGTGGTCAGCAGCTCCGTGTCGGTCGTCGCGGCGAGGCGGGCGCGGCCGCCCTCCAGCTGCTCGAGCAGCTCCCGGGTATTGACGAGATTGCCGTTGTGGCCGATGGCCACGGCGCGCCGGGGCCCGCGCCGGAACGTCGGCTGGGCGTTCTCCCAGATCGTCGAGCCCGTGGTCGAGTAACGGCAGTGGGCGATCGCGAGGTCGCCGCGGAGCCCGGGCAGCCGCCGCTCGTCCAGGACCTGGGCAACCATTCCCAGGTCCTTGTACAGGAAGATCTCGGCACCGTCGCTGACCGCGAGACCTGCCGATTCCTGGCCTCGGTGCTGGAGCGCGAACAGCCCGGTCGAGGCGACCGCCGCCGCTTCCGTTCCCGAACCCGGCGGGAGCGCGACCCCGACGACGCCACACATCTCAGCGGCCCTCCAGGCTGGCGGTGGCCTCATCCCAGCCGAGAGCCCGGGGCAGGCCGTGTTCCCAGGCTCGCACGAGGTCGGACAGCGCGACGTCGATCGCGTCGGCGACGCTCGAGCCACGCTCTTCGGCAGCGCCGGTCGCCCCCGCGCCGGCAAGATCGATGAGCAACCGCTCGCCGCCGACGAGGCCGATGGCCTCCGCGGGCAGTCCGTGCTGGCGGGCCAGCAATTCGACGGCGGCCGCGTGTACGGGCATCGCCGAGACGACGAGGCGGCTCGGACTCTCGCCGAAGAGGTCGACGGCAGGCGAGCTGGCGACCGGCAGCCGGACCCTCGCGCCGAGGCCGGACCACATCCCGGCCTCCGCGAGCGCCACCGCGAAGCCGCCGCCCGAGACGTCCTGTGCCGATCGGAGGAGCCCTCTGCCGATCGCCTCGATCACGAAGGCCTGGAGGCGCCTCTCGACGTCGAGGTCGAGTGCCGGCGGGCCATCCTCGGGCGCGACGCCGGCGATGCGCGCGTACTCGCTGCCGCCGAGGCCCGGGCCCGCCTCGCCGACGAGGAGAACCGTATCGCCGACCTCGCGGAACGCCGGCCCGATCGCCCTGGTGACGTCGTCCAGGAGCCCGACGACGCCGATCTGGGGCGTCGGCGCGATCCGGCCGCGCGGCGACTCGTTGTACAGCGACACGTTGCCGCCCGTGACCGGGATGCCCAGGGCCCGACACGCGTCGCCAAGGCCGCGGACGCCCTCGCTCAGCTGCCAGAACGCGTCCGGCTTCGTGGGGTCGCCGTAGTTGAGGCAGTTGGTCACGCCGAGCGGCCGCGCCCCGGTGATCGCGACGTTGCGGGCAGCCTCGGCGACGCTCATCGCCGCGCCCAGCCAGGGATCGAGGGCGCTCACCGGTGCGTTGCCATCCGTGGCCGCGACCATGGCCTTGGCCGTGCCCGCGACCCGCAGGACGGCCGCGCCGCTGTTGGCCGGACCCGCGGCCGTGGCGGCCTGGACCGTCGAGTCGTACTGCTCGAAGACCGCCCGCCGCGATGCGAGATTCGGC
>DATJGH010000156.1:0-4485 GCA_035495215.1 Patescibacteria group bacterium | reverse complement strand
CCCATCTTCTGTCGGACCTCGCGCATCGTCTCGGCCGCGAGCGGGGCGAGGCGCGCGGCCCCGGCGGCGAGGATCTCGTCGACGCGCGCGGGATCGGCCTGCAGCTCGAGGTAGCGCTCACGTGCGGGCTCGTAGTGCCGCACGATCCGGTCCGCGAGCAGTCGCTTCATGTCGACGCAGCCGGTCCGGGCCGTCCGCTCGCCGTCCCACAGGTCCTCGTAGTCGTCGCCGAAGAAGCGCTGCAGCTGGCACACGTTGCAGACCTCGGGCCGGCCGGGGTCCGTGCGCAGGATCCGCTGCGTGTCGGTGACCATCGACATGACCTGTTTGCGGATGAGCTCGGGCTCGGCCAGGACGTCGATCGTGTTCCCGATCGACTTGCTCATCTTGCGCACGCCGTCCGTGCCCAGCACCGTCGGCGCATCGGTGAACACGGCCTGGGGCTCGGGGAACGTCTCGCCGTAGCGGTTGTTGAAGGCGCGCACGATCTCGCGTGACAGCTCGAGGTGCGCGGCCTGATCCCGCCCGACCGGGACCAGCGTCGCCTTGTAGATGATGATGTCGGCGGCCTGCAGGACCGGGTAGGTGAGCAGCCCGTGGTTGATGTCGTCGGGCTGGGACTCGCGCTTCTCCTTGTAGGTCGGGGTGCGCTCGAGCCAGCTGACGGGGGTCACGGTCGCGAGCAGCCAGGCGAGCTCGGTGTGCTCGGGCCGATGGCTCTGGACGAACAGCGTGCATTTCTCGGGGTCGAGCCCGAGCGCGAGCAATGAGCAGGCCATGTCGCGCGTGCGTGCGCGCAGGACGTCCGGGTCGTGCGTCGACGTCAGCGCGTGGTAGTCGACGATGCAGTAGATCGCGTCGTATTCGTTCTGGAGCCGCACGTAGTTGCGAATCGCGCCGAGGTCGTTGCCGAGGTGGGCGACGCCAGAGGGTTGGATGCCGCTGAACGTGCGCGGTGCCGTGGGCTGCGAGGATCGGGCCGGGTTGGGCGCCGTGGCCGTCGTCATCGCCGGGAGTGTAGTCGAGCGTGGACTGCCCTCCGGCCCGACGGAGGCGCTCCTGGGCGCTGTCCCGCGTCGGCCGCTGGTCTGTTTCTGGGCCTGGCGCCCGGCACCTGCCGCTGATGTGCGATCAAGGCGCGCAGGGGACACGTGCGTGCGTGTTTCTCCGTCACCTGCCGATGGCTTGCGACTTCGGCAGTGACGGCGGGTGGAAGCCCCGGCGCCGGCCGTCATCCGCCGATGCCATGCGCAGGCGACGGGAAACGAGCGCGGCCAACGACCGGAGGGAGTGGTCTCCGGCGCCGGTGCGAGCCTGGGATGTTGCCCAGCTCGCGCACCATCGGCAGTTGTCAGGAAATCGAGGTCGCGCGGCGTTGGGGGCACGCACTGAGCAGCTGACAGGAAGCGAGACCGCGCAGCTGACAGGCACCGAGCGGCGGCCCGGATGGGAACGGTCCACTCGGGAGGAACAGGTCCCTCGGGTACGATGCCCGCGATGGTCACGGAGGACGTCGGTCGGCGCTACCAGGCGGCGTCGCGCGGGCGCCCGTTGCGCGTCGCGGTGCTCGGTGCGGGCAACGTGGGGCGCGAGGTCGTGCGCTCGCTGATCTCGGGCTGGGAAGGCCCGGCATTCGACCTGATCGGCGTCGCGGTACGCGACCTGTCCAAGGCCGAGGCGGCGGGGATGCCGCGCGCTCTGCTGACCGACGCCCCGGCCCATCTGGTCGCGAACAACGTGGACGTGATCGTCGAGCTGATGGGCGGCGAGGAGCCGGCGAGGACGCTGACCATGGCCGCGCTCGGCGCCGGTGTGCCGGTGGTAACCGCGAACAAGTACCTGATTGCCCGCCACGGCGCGGAGCTCGAGGCCGAGGCTCGCCGGACGGAGACGCCATTCCGTTTCGAGGCGGCGGTGATGGGCGGCACGCCGATCCTGCGCCTGATGGCCGAGGACCTGGCCGGGTCGAAGGTCATCAGCATGCGGGCGATCATCAACGGGACGACGAACTACATCCTCACCGAGATGGCGACGCGCGGGACGGACTACGCGGACGCCCTCGCAGCTGCGCAGGCGGCCGGCTACGCCGAGGCCGACCCGACGTCCGATGTCGAGGGCGGTGACTCCGCGGACAAGCTCGTGATCCTGGCCCGTCTCGCGTTCGGCGCTTGGTTGGATCGTGCCTCCATCGCCTGTGGCGTCGCGAACGGCGCACCCGGGATCACCGGTGTCACCGCGGCCGATCTCGCCCTGGCCGCCAAGCGCGGCTACGCGATCCGACTCCTGGCGACCGCGAGGCGCGCCGACGACGGCTCGATCGAGGCCGCGGTGATGCCGACGGCGGTCGACGTCCTGGCGCCGATGTCGGGCATCAACGGCGTGCGCAACCGGGTCGATCTGGAGACCGACCGACTCGGCTCGATCAGCCTCGAGGGCCCGGGCGCGGGCGGCCGCGCGACCGCCGGCGCGGTGCTGGCCGATCTCGGCGCGCTCATCGCCGGCCACGGCAACACCTGGGGTGCCCTGCCCGCGGCGGAGGCCGCCCCGTGTCGCACGTTCGAGCCGGCGCAGTGGTTCACGGGGCCGTCGGGCGCGCGCTACCCGATCGCGAGATGACCACGGAGGCCGCCTCCGAGGTCGCGGCCGGCCGACCCAGGCTGGTCGAGCGCTATCGGCGGTTCCTGCCGATCACCGACGCGACGCCCGCGCTGACCCTGGGCGAGGGATTCACGCCGCTCGTGGCGGCGCCGCGGCTCGGCGCTCGCATCGGCGTCCCGAAGCTGCACCTGAAGCTCGAAGGCCTGAACCCGACCGGCTCGTTCAAGGACCGGGGCATGGTCGTCGCCGTGTCGAAGGCGCTCGAGGCCGGTGCGACTTCGATCATCTGCGCCTCGACCGGGAATACGTCCGCGAGCGCGGCCGCCTACGGGGCCGCGGCGGGGCTGGAGGTCGCCGTCGTGCTGCCGAAGGGCGCGATCGCGACGGGCAAGCTGCTGCAGGCCCTCGTCGCCGGGGCGAAGGTCGTCGCGGTCGAGGGCAACTTCGACGACGCGCTGCGCGTGGTCAGGTCGATGACGGCCGAGCCCGGGTCGCGGGCCACGCTGGTGAACTCGGTCAACCCGCATCGCATCGCCGGCCAGAAGACGGCGGCGATGGAGATCTGCGACGACCTCGGCTGCGCGCCCGACTTCCTGGCGATCCCGGTCGGGAACGCCGGCAACATCACGGCCTACTGGGCCGGGTTCACCGATTACGCGACCAACGGCATCGTGGAGACGCGGCCGCGGATGCTGGGCTTCCAGGCGGCCGGGGCGGCGCCAATCGTCAATGGCGCGCCCGTCGATCATCCCGAGACGATCGCGACGGCGATCAAGATCGGTAATCCGGCCACGTGGGCGGGCGCCGTCGCGGCCCGCGACGAATCGCGCGGGAGCATCAGCGCCGTCACGGACGACGAGATCCTCGCGGCCTACCGATCCCTTGCCGAGCTCGAAGGCGTGTTCTGCGAGCCCTCGTCGGCCGCCAGCGTCGCCGGAGTCACGAAGGTCGCGGCGGCGGGCTCGTTCGATCCCGATGCCCTCGTCGTCGCCGTCCTGACCGGCAACGGCCTCAAGGACCCCGACACCGCCGAGCGGACCGTGGCGGGCCGGATCATCGAGTCGGACGCGAGCGAGGCGGGCGTCAAGCGGGCGCTCGGCTGGTGAGCGCGGAGGCCCCGAGCGCCGAGGCCGCGTCGCTCATCGGTCGATCGGTGAGCGTCGAGGCGCCCGCGACGATCGCCAATCTCGGTGCGGGCTACGACTGCCTCGGGCTTGCGGTCGACCTCCAGCTGGAAGTCTCGGTCGAGGCCGTCGAGGCGCCGGTCAACCCTTCGTCGATCGACCTGACCGTCCACGGCGACTCCGTTGGCGAGCTGCCCGAGGACCGGTCGAACCGGTTCATCGTCGCGCTGGAGGCCGGCCTCGGCGAGCTCGGGTTCGACGGGCTGGACCGGCTCGGCTGGAGGGTCGAGATGACGAACCCGATCCCGCTCGAGCGCGGCCTCGGTTCGAGCGCCGCTGCCAGCGTCGCGGGACTCGTGGCCGCCGCCTCGATCGGCGGCCGCGACCTCGACCTGCCCGTACTTCTTGGGCTCGCGACGGAGATCGAAGGTCACCCGGACAACGTCGCAGCGGGGCTGCTTGGCGGCCTCGTGGCGAGCATCGCGCTCGACGATCGGGTCGAAGCCGTGCGCCTCGACCCGCCGCGGAACCTGCAGGTCGTCGCCTGGATCCCCGAGCGCAAGCTCCCGACCTCGGAGATGCGGCGCGTCCTGCCCGACTCCGTGCCGCGGGCCGATGCCGTGGCGAATCTCACGCGCGTGGCCGTGGGCGTGGCGGGACTCGCCTCAGGCCGCGTGGACGTCCTCGGGTTGCTGACCCAGGACCGACTCCACGAGCCATACAGAGCTTCTGTCTACCCAGAACTGCCAGAGCTCGTCGCGGC
>DATJGH010000155.1:0-7292 GCA_035495215.1 Patescibacteria group bacterium | reverse complement strand
TGGCCGAGCACGGGGGTATCGGATGCATAGGCGCCGCTGTCGAGGAGGATCCGGCCACGCCGGCCGAGGATGTGCCCATCCTCGTCGATGCCGGTCTCGACGTCGACGATCATCGCGTGGGTCACCTTGTCCGGCGCGACGAACTCCTCCTGCCGGCTGAGGACGAGGCGGACGGGTCGCCGCGCGGCCCGGGCAAGCGCCGCGACGTGCGCCTCGAAATGGAAGTCGCATTTGCCGCCGAAGCCGCCGCCCAGGTGGCTGACGACCACGCGGACGCGATGCTCGGGGATCTCCAGGACCTCGGCGGTCTTGGCGCGGGCATAGAACGGGACCTGCGTGGACGACCAGACCGTCACGCGGTCGCCGTGCCACTCCGCGGCGACCGTGTGCGGCTCGATCGGCACCGGGTGCGCCATGTCGGCGACGTACCGCTCCCGGACGACGATCGGGGCGGCCGCCATCGCGGCATCGGGATCATGCTTCACGATGGTGTTGCGGCCGGCGACGTTGCCGGCCGGGGCGAGGTTCGGGTCGTGCGCGTAGCCGGCGATCCCATCGTGGACGAGGGGCGAGCCCGGCTCCAGGGCCGCCTCGACGTCGAGGACCGCGGGCAGGTGCTCGTACTCGACCTCGATCGCGGCGACCGCGGCCGCGGCCTGGTCGACGCTGAGCGCCGCGACCGCGGCAACGACCTCGCCCTCGAACCGCACGACGTCGCGGGCGAACAGCGTCCGGTCGAGGACGTAGTCGAACGAGCCATAGCGGCGGTCCGGCACGTCCTTGTCGGTGAGGATGGCCAGGACGCCGGGCATCGACCGGGCACGTGTCGTGTCCAGGCGGACGATGCGGGCATGGGCGCGCCCCGCCAGCAGGAGCTTCGCGTGCGCCAGCCCCGGGAACGCGAGGTCGGCGGTGTAATGGGCCTGCCCCGTCGCCTTGGCGACGCCATCGGGCCGGATCCAGCGCGGCATCTCGGTCTGCGTCACCGGCCTGCGTCCTCCTCGGGTCTGTCTGCGCCGCCACGATAGCGAAGGCGCGTCCGAGCGGTCATGCTGACTGCACGATGCATCACGTGGTGGAACCCGCTTCGACCGCGGGTGTGCACGCGCCGCTCGACGACGCCGCCGCGGCGTCGTTCATCGTCGCGATCCGTGAGGCGCTGCCCGAGCTCCGGCTCCTGACCGACGAGGTCGACCGCGAGAGCCATCGGCGCGACGAGACGGCCTATCTCGAGACCGGCCTGCCCCTCGCGGTGGCGCTGCCGACGACGACCCACGAAGTCGCGACGCTCGTCCGCCTGTGCGCGGCCAACGGCGTGCCGATCGTGCCCCGTGGCGCCGGCACGGGGCTGAGCGGTGGGGCGGCGGGCATCGAGGGCGCGCTGACGATCGCGGTCACGCGCATGAACCGGATCCTCGAGATCGACCGCGACAACCTGTGCGTCATCACGCAGCCCGGCGTGATCAACGCCGAGCTCAAGGCGGCGGTCGCGAAGGAAGGCCTGTTCTACCCGCCCGACCCGGCGAGCTACGAGTCATGCTCGATCGGCGGCAACCTGGGCACGAACGCGGGCGGCCTGTGCTGCGTGAAGTACGGCCAGACGCGCGACTGGGTGCTCGGGCTCGAGGTCGTGCTCGCGGACGGCTCGGTCATCAGGACGGGTGGGCGCACCGTCAAGGACACCGCGGGCTACTCCCTGACGCACCTCATCGTCGGGTCTCAGGGCACGCTCGGCATCGTCACCGAGGCGACCCTCCGGCTGCGCCCGCTGCCGGGACCGCGCTCGACGATGCTCGCGTTCTTCTCGTCGCTCGGCGCGGCCGGCGACGCCGTCGCGGCAATGACCCGGGCGGGGATCGTGCCGGTGACCCTCGAGCTGATGGACCACGAGACGATCCTGGCCGTCGACGACGCGCACGGCCTCGGCCTCGATCGCGACGCCGCGGCGATGCTCCTGGTCGAGTCCGATGCGCCCGGCGCGGCCGCCGCCGGCGAGCTCGACGAGGCCGAGAAGGCGATCCAGGCTGCCGGCGCGACCTCGATCGTCCGGGCCCAGGATGCCCAGGAGGGGGACTGGCTGCGCCAGGCCCGGCGCCTCGCGCTGCGCGCGCTCGAGCGCCAGGGCACCGTGCGCATGGAGGACGTCGGCGTGCCGCGGGCGCAGGTGCCGGAGCTCCTGGCCGCGATCGAGCGGATCGCCGCCGCGCACAAGGTGCGCTGCGCGACCTTCGGGCACGCCGGCGACGGCAACCTCCACCCGAACCTGATCTTCGACCGCGACGATCCCGATGCCGCACGACTCACGCACCTGGTCCGGGACGAGATCTTCCGCGCTGCCCTCGATCTCGGCGGGACCGTGACCGCCGAGCACGGGATCGGCGCCGCCCGACGGGAGTGGCTGCCCGTCCAGCGGGGCGAGGGCGCGGTCGCGGTCATGCGCGCCATCAAGGCGGCGCTCGACCCGCTGGGCATCCTCAATCCGGGTCGGGTCCTGTGAGGCCCCGGTGAGCCCGCTGCGCCGCGACGGCGACGGCCAGCGACAGGCCGGGCCGACCTGGGAGAGCCTCATCGAGCGCCAGATACGGGCGGCGATGGACGCGGGCGAGTTCGAGAATCTGCCGTACGCGGGCAGCCCGATTCCGATCGATGACGACGGCTCGGAGATGGCGCTCGCGCATCACGTCCTCAGGCAGGCGGGTTTCGCTCCCGGCTGGATCGCCACAGATGCGGAGATCCGGATGCTGCTGGCTCGACGGGACGCCGTGCTGGCCCGCGCCCGCCGGGCCGGTCCGCCGCTCCGCGATCGAGACCGCAGGGACATCGAGGCGATCGTCGGGGAGGTCAATGCCCTCGTGCTCCGGCTCGAGCACGAGGCGCCCACGCCGCGGCAGCATCGCCGCCGGCTCGACCTCGCCGCCGAGCTCGCCGCCCTCGAAGCTGCAGCGGACGCACCGTTCGAACCCTGAGCCGGGGCGTCCGTTCGGCAGGGAATTGCCGGATCGGCGATAATGAACAGCCCCGATGGCACGCCCCGAGCGTGACCAGATGTGCCCAGGAGCCCACCCTTGAACGGTCGTCCGTTGTCCCTTACCCGCCCCGTCAACCGCGGCACCGAGCCCGAGCCACTTCGTCACGTCATTGACGAGTACAAGCACCGCGAGCAGACCATCACCTGCGTCTGCGGCTGGCACGGCTCCTGCGCGACGAACGCCACGGGCGGCTCGGACTGGACGACGCACCTCAACCAGTTCCGCACGAAGCGGAAGTAGGCTCCTTCCGTCCGTCGCGGCGCCCGCGGGCCGTCGGGCGCTCCGTTCCTGCCGTCGCGAGCTCGCATCGCGAATGATCCCGCCGGCGCGATAGCCCTCGCGTGTATAGGTCCGCCTGTGCGCGAACCCCCTCCGGGGTTATGCAAGCGAGCCGCATCGACCGCAGGGCCTCTCCGTGAAATTGCCTGCCCATCCGGCGCGGCCTCGCGCGGCGAGGTGGGGCCCTACGCGACCGGCTCGGGCGGACCCTCCAGCCGCCTGCCCCTGACCCACGTGCCGCGGACCATGTCCGGGTGCGCCCGGAAGATCAGCCGGCTCATGACCTCGGCGGCTTCGACGCGCTCGGCGTCGTAGGCCAGGTCGCGCCTGGCCGCGGTCAGCCGCGGGTCGACCGCGATGAGGTCGGCCTCCTTGCCGACCTCGACCGACCCGATGCGACCCTCCAGTCCGAGCGCACGGGCGCCGTCGTAGGTGCCCAGCCGGAGCCAGTCGAGCGGGCTCAGCACCGGCCGCGGCTCGCCGGCGACCGTGCGCAGCGCCGCCTGCGCATACGCCCCGACCTGCATGACCGAGAAGATCGACGGATCCGGTCCGCCGGCGACGTCGGACCCGAGCCCGACACCCAGGCCCGCCTCGAGATACCGCGCGAGCGGCATGATCCCGGAGGCGAGGAAGAGGTTCGAGGCCGGGCAGTGGGCGACCCGCGTGTCGGTGGCGACGAGGCGCTCGAGCTCCCGGTCGGACAGGTGGATCGCGTGCGCGAGGATCGTGCGTGGCCCGAGGCCGCCCGCCCGGTCGTAGACGTCGACATAGTCCGACGCGTCGGGGAACAGGCGGCGGACCTCGTCGATCTCGCCCGCGTCCTCGCTCACGTGGGTCTGCCACCACGCGCCGGTCCGCGCGGCGAGCGCCGCTGACTCCCGCAGCATCTCTGCCGTGCACGAGACGGCGAACCGAGGCGTGACGGCGTAGCCGAGGCGGCCATCGTCAGCGCCGTGCCAGGTCGCGATGAGCTCCTCCGACTCGCGGAGGGACCGGTCGAGAATGGTCGCGGGGTCGATGGTCTCGTCGTAGGTGATCCGATCCATCATCACCTTGCCCAGGATCGCCCTGATGCCGTGCTCCTCGGCGGCGCGGAACGCCCCGTCCATTGACGCCTTGTAGACGGCGCCGTAGGCGAGCAGGGTGGTCGTTCCGGCGGCCGCGAACGTCCGAAACGCCGCGGGCGCCAGGCGGGCCGCGTCCGCGGCGTCGTCGAAGCGGCGCTCGAGCGGGAAGATGTAGCGCTCGAGCCAGGTCATGAGATCGAGCCCCGCGCCGAGGCCCGCGTTCGCAAGCTGCGGCAGGTGCGCGTGCAGGTCGACCATCCCGGGCAGCACGACGAGCGGCCGCAGGTCGATCCCCGGCGCCTTGCCCTCCGCCCGCCACTCGGCGGCCGTGCCGACCCAGGCGATCCGCCCGGCGGAGTCGACCTCGACGATGCCGTCCCGGTGATCCGCGATGCCGCCTTCCGCGAGGGGGCTCAGGACGCGGGCTCGCAGCGAGAACGGCGGCCGGTCGGGGAGGTGCATCGGCGGGCGATCCTAGCAGCGCCGAGCCTGCCAAGATGGCGGTCATGCCGGATCCCGGAGTCCATTACGAGCTGCTCATCGAGCGCGGGTCGATCGTCGACGGGACGGGCGCGGCGGCATTCCCGGGGGCGGTCGGGATCAGCCGCGACCAACCGGGTGGCAGCGCCCGGCTGACCGTGCTGCGCGATCCATCCGCGATCGAGGACGCGATCGGGCGGGCGGATCGGCTCATCGAAGCGCGGGACCGCGTCGTCGCGCCCGGCTTCATCGATCTGCACAGCCACTCGGGCCTCATGATCCTGGCCGAGCCTCGGCACGAGCCCAAGGTCCGCCAGGGCGTGACCACCGAGGTCGTCGGGGTCGACGGGCTGTCCTACGCCCCGATGACCAGCCCGGACCGGCTCGCCGAGCTGGTCGAGATGAACGGCGGCCTCGACGGGCTGCCCAACCTCGACTTCGGCTGGGGCTCGGTCGAGTCGTATCTCGATCGATTCGATCGGGGAATGGGGCTCAATGTCGCGTTCCTCGTCGGCAACTCGGCGCTCCGGCTCGCGACGACGGGCTGGGAGGACCGCGAGCCGAGCTCGGCCGAGATGGCGTCCATGCGCTCGATGCTCGTCGAGGCCATGGAGCAGGGTGCCTACGGGCTGTCGTCCGGGCTCGACTATCCGCCCGGCTCGTACGCGTCGACGGGGGAGCTGGCGAATCTCGCGCACGAGGCCGCCCGCCTCGGCGGCTTCTACCACACCCACGTGCGGTACACGCTCGGGGACCGCTTCCTCGACCCGTTCCGGGAGGCGATCGACATCGGGCGGCGGGGCGAATCGCCGGCCCACATCACCCACTTCTACCACCGCGCCACGTTCCCGGGGACGCCGGAGCAGATGCTCGGCCTCGTCGACGACGCGCGGTCGGAGGGGCTCGACGTCACCTTCGACGCCTATCCCTACGAGTGGGCGAGCACGCGGCTGTTGATCACCGTGCCGCCGTGGGTCCAGGAAGGCGGCCCCGGACCGACGAAGGAGCGTCTCGCCGATCGCTCGGTGCGGGACCGGATCCGCTCCGAGCTGCGGGAGCGAGGCGTCCTGTACGCCGGCGCCGGTGGCATCGCGGACATCCGGCTCGGCTACTTCGCCCGCCCGGAGAACCTGCGCTTCGAGGGCAGGACGCTGGGTGACGTCGGCGCCGAGATCGGTGGTGACCTGGTCGACGTCCTGTGCGACCTGCTACTGGTCGAGGGACTGCGCCTGAACCAGGTCACGCCGGGCCCGCACACCGACGGGATCCGACGCTTCTATCGCCACCCGGTGTCGATGGTCGGCACCGACTCGACGTTCGTCGGGGCCAAGCCATCGCCGCGCAGCTATGGGTCGTACCCGCGGATCCTCGGCCAGTTCGTGCGCGACGAGGCGCTGCTGTCGCTGGAGCAGGCCATCGCGAAGATGACCTCGATGCCCGCGACGCGCCTCGGCCTCATGGACCGAGGGCGGCTCGCCGACGGCTTCGTCGCGGACATCGTCGTCTTCGACCCCGCGACCGTCCGGTCCAACGCCACCTATGACGAACCGCGCCGATATCCCCAGGGAATCGAGCACGTGATCGTCGATGGGCGCCTCGTTGTCGAGAACGAAGCGCACACCGGCGAGCTGCCGGGCCGTGCCCTGCGCCGTGGCCGGGACTGATGGTTTCGTCGCGCGCGGCCGGTTCGGCGCCGGTGCTGCTGATCCTTTCCGCGGCGAGCTTCGGGCTCACGTGGGTGGCGGCGCCGTGGGCTACCGGCGAGGTCCCGCCGCTTGTTGTGGCCTGCGTCCGGTTCGCGATCGCGGCAGTGCTCCTGTTTGGGTGGTGTCGCTGGCGTGGCATCCCGATCCCGCTTCGGCGCGAGGATCTGCCGGTCATCGTCGGCGTCACGGCGACGTCGGTCGTGACCTACAACCTGCTGTTCCTGTACGGCGTCGGGCTCGCGCCGGCCAGCCACGGTGCGGTGATCGTTCCGGGACTCATTCCGATCATCACGCTCGTCCTCAGCCGGATCGCGTTCGGCGAGCGCGTCGGCTGGCAGCGCATCACCGGCGCCGTCGTGGCCCTCGTTGGGCTGGCGTTGGTCGTCGGGCCCGCGTTCGCGGGTGGTCGCGAGCTGGCCGGCGACCTGATGTTCGCCGCAGGGGCGGCCGCCTGGGCGACCTACGCGATCTTCAGTCGATTCGCGACGCGGCGGATGCACGCCGCCGCGATCACGTTCCTGTCCGCGGCGCTGGGGTCGATCGCGTTCGCCGCGCTGACGCTGCTCCTGCAGCCGGCGGCGTTCGGGGCGCTCGGGACGGCCTCGGCGCAGGCGCTCGCCGGGGTCGTCTACCTCGGCACCTTCGGGACGGTCTTTTCATTCGTCCTGTTCGCCCTCGGGGTGGAGATGATCGGGTCGGCGCGCGCGAGCGCCTACGCGGTGCTGATC
>DATJGH010000154.1:0-14783 GCA_035495215.1 Patescibacteria group bacterium | reverse complement strand
GACGTTGCCCGTGTTCGTGACCTTGATCGAGTAGCTGATGACGTCGCCGACCTCGTTGTACGAGCCCGTGTTGTCGACCTTGTCGATCGCGAGACCCGGGCATTCCACGAAGGTCGAGGCACGGTCAGAGCCCTGCCCGTCATTGGTGGTCGAGACAGATGCGCTGTTGTCGTAGGCGCCACAGCTCGCGGCCGTGGTGCCGCTCACGACGTGGGCCTTGGTGCTCGTCTTGCCGGCCAGGCTGGTCGGCGTGTAGGTGAGCTGCTGGCTGGGCGCAACGCCCGTCACCGCCCAGCCCGAGTCGCTGTTGCCGGCGTCAAGGCTCCAGCTGACACCCGTGCCCGAAGGCAGGCTGTCGCTGAACGAGATGCCCAGTGCCGTGTTGTCGCCGCTGTTGGAGATCGTCACGGTGAAGCCGATCTGGTCGCCGGCGCTGACCGACGCGTCGTCGGCTTCCTTGGTGACATGAATGGCCGCCGGTGCGACCTCGAAGCACTCGCTGTCGGCGTCGGTGTGCGACGTCGGGAGGTACTCGGAGTCGGCCGCCGGGATGTACCTGGCGCGCCAGCAGTAGGTGCCGACCGCGGCAGCGGTCGAGCCCACCGTGTAGGCAGGCGACGTCGCCTTGTCGTTGGCGATCGTGACGGGCGAGCCCACCTTGTGGGCGCTGTCCTCGATCTCGCAGCCGGCCGCCGTGACGTCGGCGGGTCCGCAGACGTAGAACTGGATCGTGCCCGTGACGGGACCGTGAATCCCGGACAGGTTGGCCGTGTCGGTCACCTGGTCACCGAAGTCGGCATCCGAGACGCTGGAATCCGTCGTGAGGTCGGGCGGAACGCAGGTGTCGAGCGAGCCGAGGGCGAAGTCCTTGAGCTGCGCCTCGACCTCCTGGGACGAGCGCGTCTCGGCGAGGAACGTGCTGAAGCACGGCGCGTCGCCGCCGAAGAGCTCGCTCAGGTTGATGCCGCCCTCGAAGAACTGGCCCTCCTGGAAGGTGTGATCGCCGTCCTTGTTGGTGAACGACCACGGCGCCGTCTCGGTCTGCGAGTTGACGACCGCGCAGACGTCGAACGCGCCGTCGGGGCTGTTGACATCACACTCGGTACCAGCGGCGACGAGGGTGACGTTGTCGCCCAGATCGCAACCGATGGAGTTGTTGATCTCCGTGTCGCTGCCCGGCGGGTTCCACTCGTAGACGCAGATGCGGCTGACCGCGCCGCCGTTGGTGAAGTCGCTCAGGATCAGGACGTCGCCGTTCTTGTGGACGCCGTTGAAGTTGCCGTTGGCGTTCGTCGAGACGTCGTTCTGGAAGAACCAGTAGCCAATCTGGGCGTCGCCCGAATCGTCGAACTTGTCGGCGCCGAAGTAGACGATCGTCCCCGCCTGCGCCTCGTAGACCGAGGCGAAGACGTCGAGGAGCTCGTCCTTGTCGGGCGCGACGTCGGTGGCGGACCAGCTCCAGTCGCCGATGTCGTGATGGTCCTTCGACCCGCCGCCCTTGAAGTACGACGTGTCGGCCCCGTCCTTCTCGACCGAGCCCGGGATGAACAGCGTGTCGGACGCGCCGGGCGTGCCGTTCTGCCAGTCATCGCCGGCGACGGCGCCCTGGTCGACCGCGTTGCCGTCCAGCTCGAAGATGCCTTCGTCGTGGACGGCCGCAACCGGCGCGACCGCGTACGCCATGAGGATGGAGAACAGGAAGAAGACCGTCGCCGAGACGGCGAGCGGCCGCTTCGGCCCGATGCGTCGTTGCCGGGCTCCCGTTTGCCACGGGACCGCCCGGTCGTGCCGAGTGCCTCCCCCGGCCGAAGACCCCTTCGTGCTCATGCCCTGAACCTCCCCAGACCGGCGATGCATGCATCGCCGAAACGATGTGAGCCCCGGACGCCGACCTGGCGCCCGAGGCTCGAGATGCGTGCTCGGACCGCGCCGGAGCTCGACCCCGCAGCGAGGATTCGGCCGCGGGCGGCGGTACAGGCGCAGGGACAGCCGCACAGCACGGTGCCCGAAGCGATCGCTGAAACCCCCGTCACGCGATGGATCCCCTTCCCGAGGGGGAATGCCCCCTGGTCCTGTGCCGGCCCGACCCTCGAGTCAACCTCGTTCGGCAGTCCGGAGCGCGGAGTCTGTAAGTACGAAAGTACCTAGTCAAGGGAGTTACAGGCCGGTGTCGCCAAGTTGCACCGGGACCCCCAGGTACCTACGTCCTGAGATCAAGAAGGGCTCAGAATGACTTACATCGCAGCACGGTCGTTATGGGATCAATTGCATTCCGGTGCGGTCTGGTGATGTTGCCGGCGAGCACCGTTACTTCACTCGTTGCAGCCCGCGAGTACTGGGTCGGGTCGTCGGCGGGTAGTACCTCCGGTACTCCCGTACGCTGTGCGGCGATGCCCCGATGAAGCCGAACCCGTCCGCCGGCATCCTCCTGTACCGCCGCGGGGGCGCGGGCCTGGAGGTGCTCCTTGCCCACCCCGGAGGGCCGTACTGGAGCCGCCAGGACCACGGCAGCTGGAGCGTGCCGAAGGGCATCGCCGAGCCGGACGAGGCACCGGACACCGTGGCCGCCCGCGAGTTTGCCGAGGAGACCGGGTTCGAGCTCTCGTCCGTGGCCCGGGTGCCGGGCGGCTCGCCGCTCGACCTCGGCGAGGTCACCCTGAAGAGCGGCAAGGTGATCCACGCGTGGGCGGTGGAGGGTGACCTCGACCCGGAGCTCGCCCATTCGAACGAGACCGAGATCGAGTGGCCCCCGCGAAGCGGCCGGCGCCTGACGATCCCGGAGGTGGACCGGGTCGCCTGGTTCGTCCCGGACGAGGCACGTCGCCGCGCCCACCCCGCGCAGGCGGCCTTCGTCGAACGGCTGGAGGCGCTGCTCCGCCGGTGAGCGAGATCCGCCAGGTCTCGGCGGCGGTCGCGCGCCGGTTCCTCGTCCTGCGCCACCTCCTGGCGCCGCCGCGCAGCCTGCCGGCCGAGCCGGAGAGCGTCCTGCGCGTGGTCGATCGCCTCGGCTCGCTGCAGTTCGATCCGCTCGAGGTCGCGGGCCGGAATCATGACCTCGTCCTCCTCGCCCGCATCGCCGGCTACCGGCGCGAGTGGACCGACCACTGGCTGTACGAGGACCGGCGCCTGTACGAGACGTACAACAAGAGCCTCAACATCGTCCCTGTCGCCGAGCTGCCCTGGTACCGCTACATCTGGGACCGGATGCAGCGCCGTCACGAAGCCGCCGCGTTCGACGAGCACGCCCCGCTCGTCGAGGAGCTCCTCGACCGGATCCGCGAGCAGGGCACGCTGCTCCCGCGAGACGTCGGCGCGCGCGAAACGATCGACTGGTACTGGCGCCCGACCAACAGGGTCCGCGCGATCCTCGAGGCGCTGGCCGAGGTGGGCAGGATCGGGATCGCCCGGCGCGAGGGCAACCTCCGTGTCTACGACCTGGCCGAGCGGCTGTTCCCGCCGGACGTCCTTGCCGACAGGCGGCCTGAGCGCGAGCAGCAGCTCCACCGCTTCCTCGCGCGCTATCGCGGCCACGGCCTGCTCGGCGCGTCGGGCAACCAGGAGCTGTGGGTCGGCGGGACGGGCTATGCGGCGGACCGCGCCTCGATGCGCGCGGAGCTCATCGAAGCCGGGCGTCTCTTCCCGGTCACGGTCGAGGGCATCAAGGGCGACCGCTTCGTCGTCGCCGAGGACCGCGCCTTCCTGGACCAGGCCGAGGCGGAGATCCGGAACGGGGCCGCGCCCGGCGGCGCGGAGCCGGCCGTCACCTTCCTCGCCCCGCTCGATCCGCTGTGCTGGGACCGCGACCTGCTGCGCCGGCTCTTCGACTTCGACTACGTCTGGGAGGTCTACGTGCCGGCGGCCAGGCGGCGCTGGGGCTACTACGTCCTGCCGGTGCTGCATGGCGACCGGCTGATCGGGCGGATCGAGCCACGCATCGATCGCCGGGCGGGGGCGCTGCGGGTCCTCGGCGCCTGGTTCGAGCCCGGCTTCGAGCCGCTCGACGCGCCCGGGTTCGTGGCGGCGCTTGCCGACGCGCTCCGGGCGCACCGCGACTTCGCCGGCCTCGAGACCATCAACGTGCCCCGGGCCGGGAAGCTGCGCCTCCTGTCAACCGCCCTGCGCGGCGCGCTCGAGGTGCGCGATGGGCGGGCGCGGGCGGCCGCACGACGGGGCCCGAACGGTGTGCCTGTGGGACGATGTGCGAGAGGCTCACGCTCCACCCGTCGCGCCCAGACCGCCAAGGAGGCACCCGATGGCTGAGGTCCGTACCGCGAACGTCGTCTGGAACGGCGACCTGGTCAATGGCTCGGGGATGATCACCTACGTCACCAGCGGTGTCTTCTCGCGCCTGCCCATCAGCTGGGCCTCGCGAACCGCTGCGCACGACGGCAAGACCAGCCCGGAGGAGCTCCTCGCCGCCGCCCACGCCTCGTGCTTCTCGATGGCGTTCTCGGCCCGCCTCGGCAAGAACGGCACGCCCGCGACGAACCTCGACGTCCGCGCCGAGGTCACGTTCGACCAGGTCGACGGAGGCTGGAAGGTGGCCACCTCGGTGCTCACGGTCAAGGGCACGGTGCCGGGCATCGACAAGGCGACCTTCGATCGCCTGGCGGACGACGCCAAGGACAACTGCCCGATCTCGGCGGCGATCCGGGGCAACGTCGAGGTCTCGGTCCAGGCGGAGCTCCTGGAGGGCTGACCGGGCGATCAGCGGTGCCGAAGCGCACCGAAGGGGCAGCCGCGCGGCTTCCGCATTGCGGCCGGGCGGCGACACTATGTGACCGGGTGGTCGCCGGGGGGAAAGAGGAGGAGCACGGTGGCCCAGCGCGCCAAGCCGCGCAGAGCGCCTGAATCGACGGCGGCGTTCGTCCGCCTGCTCGGGGTGCCGGACATCGCACCCGCGACCAGCCCGTTCGACCCTGGCTACGACCCGGTCACGCTGGAGAGCCACCTGGCCCAGAGCCACCACCTGATCTCGATCCTCAAGATCTCGATGGCCTGCTGGCTCATCGCGGACGAGGGCGCGACGCGCTCCAAGTTCGCCGCCGCGCGCCGCCACGGCGTCCGGACGGTCACCGGCGGCGGGCCGTTCGAGATCGCCGTCGCCCAGGCACAGCTGCCTGCCTATCTCGACCTGTGCGCTGACATCGGCGTCGACCGCATCGAGTGCGGCGAAGGCTTCACGGACATGGCGGTGCCGCCGGCGACGATCGCGCGGATGGCCGGCGAGCGCGGCCTCGAATTCCAGTTCGAGCTCGGCAAGAAGCATGGCGGCGCGTTCACCGATCGAGTGGTGGACGAGCTCATCGAGCGGGGCCAGCGCTGGCTCGATGCCGGTGCCAGCGAGCTCGTCATCGAGGCGCGCGAGAGCGCGGCCGGGGTCGGCGTCTTCGGCGCCGACGGCTCGTTCAACGCCGCGCTCGCTGACCGGTTTGCCGCGGCCTTCGGCCTGGACACGGTGATGTTCGAGGCGCCGAACAAGCCCAGCCAGTTCGCGCTCCTCGACCACTTCGGGCGCGAGGTCCGCCTGTGCAACGTCCGCCTCGAGGAGCTGCTCCGGGTGGAGATCTACCGTCGCGGGCTGCACTCCGACGCGTTCGGGCACGCCAACCTCCGACCGCCGGCCCCGGACGGCCACTGATCCCGGTGCCCAGCGTGACCATCCGGCCGTATGCCGGATCGCTGCCCCATGGCGCCGCGGACGCGGTGATCGTCGGCGTCGACGTCATCCGCGCCACAACGACCGCGATCACCGCGGTTGCGACGGGCCGTCGCTGCCTGGTTGCGGCGACGCTCGAGGCGGCCCTCGAGCACCAGGCCCGGCTGGCCCCGGCACTGCTCGCGGGCGAGCTCGGCGGCAACATGCCCTATGGCTTCGACCTCCAGAACAGCCCGACCGCGGTCGCAGCGCTCGACGGCGTCGATCGCCCGATCATCCTGCTGTCCACCTCGGGGACGGGGCTGCTGGTCGCGGCGGGAGCCCGGCCCCCGGCGCGATCGGGCGAGTCCGGCGGGGCGGGTCCCCCGCTGACGCTCGCCGCCTGCCTGAGGAACTGGGCTGCCCAGGCCCGGGAGCTCATCGGGCTGCGACCGGACCACGTCGTGCTGCTCGGCGCCGAGAGCCGTGGCGAGTTCCGGGAGGAGGATCTGCTGTGCTGCGCGTGGATCGCGGCAGCGCTCCTCGACGACGGCTACCAGGCGGACCCGGCCTCGCGCCGGATCATCGATGCGTGGCGCGACGCCCCCGTCGGGCGGATCGCCGAGGGGAAGAGCGCGGCATACCTGCGGGGGTCCGGCCAGGTCGAGGATCTGGACTTCATCCTCGGTCACGTCGCCGATCTCGACACCACGTTCGAGCTCCGCGCGGACGAGGTGATCGCCCGCCGCCCCGCATCCCCAGCATGATCGAGAATGCGGGCGAGTCATGGCAGGCGTCGGTCGACGTGACCACGCCGGCGGTGATCCTCAAGCTCGCCAGCGATCGTTTCGGCCACGGTCCGCTCGGGATCGCCCGATCCCTCGGTCGGTTGGGTGTCACCGTCCATCTCGCGACACCGGACGCGCGCCCACCCGCAGCGCTGAGCCGGTACGTGGCACGGTCGTGGGTCCTGTCGAATCCGGCCGACGACGACTCGGTGCTGCGAACACTTCGATCGCTCGCGACGCAGGCGGGCGGTCGACCGGTCCTCATCGCGACGGACGACGTGGCGGCACTCTTCGTCGATCGCCAGCTCGCGCAGCTCCGCGCGGTCTTCTCCCTGCCGGATCAGCCCGCCGGGCTGCCCCGTGACCTGAGCAACAAGCGCACGCTCCACGAGCGCTGTCTCGAGCTCGGCATCCCGACGCCGGAGTCACGCATCCCACGCTCGCTCGACGAGGCCCACGCGGCCGCTGCCGAGCTGGGCTATCCGGTCGTCGTCAAGGCCGCGGACCCCCGTTCGATCCTTGGTGCGGATGGCCTGCCAAGCGTCACGATCGTCCGGGCGGCGGACGGGCTGGATGCGCTCTTCACGCACGTTGATCCGGCGGCAGAGCCGGTCCTGCTGCAGGAATACATCCCCGGCGACTCGACCTCGGTCTGGATGTTCAACGGCTACTTCGGCCGCGACGGGAGCTGTCCCATCGGCATCGTGGGTCAGAAGATCAGGCAGGCGCCGCCACGGACGGGTGCGACCACGCTCGGCGTCGTGGTCGACAACGAGGCGGTTCGGGACCTCTCGACGACATTCCTGGGGCGACTCGGCTACCGGGGCATCGTCGACCTCGGCGTCCGGTTCGACGCGCGGGACGGGCGGTACAAGGTCCTCGACGTCAATCCCCGGATCGGCAGCTCGTTCCGCCTGTTCGTGGCGAAGGGCGGCCTCGACGTCGTGCGGGCGCTGTATCTCGACATGACCGGCCAGGCGATCCCGCCGGCGCGGGTCGATGCCGGCCGGCGCTGGTGGGTCGAGGACCGCGACACCGTCACCGCGCTCAAGCTGCTTCGGAGCGGCGAGCTCCGGTTACCCGCGTATCTCCGCAGCCTGCGCGGGACGGACGAGCGAGCCCTCTTCGCCCGCGACGACCTTCGACCGGTGGCCGCGCTCCTCCAGGCCAAGACCGCCACCCTCGTGCGGGGCGCCCTTCGCCGCTGATCTCCCGAGGGCCCGATCGGCTGATTGGCCTATCGTCTGGGTCGCGATGTTCACCCGCTGGGGCGCCTTCGTCTACCGCCGCCGCCGCTGGCTCGCCGTGCTCGCGATCGTCGTGGCCGGCGGATTCGGCTCGCTCGCGGGCAGCGCGTCGTCACACCTGACGAGCGGCGGCTGGCTGGACCCCGGCTCCGAATCCGCACAGGTCTCGGATCGCCTCGAGAAGGAGTACGGCGCTGGGCGCACCTCCTTCATCGCGCTGTTCGAGCCGGACGATCCGAGCGCCGACGCCGCCTCGGCGGCGTTCCAGGACGCCATCGCGACTGCCCTGGCGCCGGTCGAGAAGGTGGCCGGCGTCACCGGCGTCACGGGCTTCGCGCAGACACAGGACCGGCGCTTCATCAGCACCGACGGCCACAAGGCCTACGTGCTCATCGGGCTCGACGTCGACGAGGACAAATCGATCAAGCTCGTCGACCCGATCAAGGCAGCGCTCGCCACGCCGGCCGGCTACGAGGTCAAGCTGACCGGCTTCGGGCCCATCCAGCAGGACTCCGCCCGCCTGTCCGAGCAGGACCTGGCGCGCGCCGAGACCGTCTCGCTCCCGATCGCGGCGCTCGTCCTGATCCTCGTCTTCTCCTCGCTCATCGCCGCGGGCATGCCGCTGCTCGTCGCCGGCCTCGCCATTCCGACCTCGCTCGGGATCATCAGCCTCGTCGCCCAGCAGACCGAGATGAGCATCTACGTCCTGAACATCGCGACGATGCTCGGCCTCGCGCTGGCCATCGACTACTCGCTGTTCATCACCAGCCGCTTCCGAGAGGAGCTGGCGCGCGGCCGGACCGTCGAGCAGGCCGTGGAGCGAGCCGTGGGCACGGCCGGCAAGGCCGTGCTGTTCTCGGGCGTCGCGGTTGCCATCGGGCTGTCCGGGCTGCTCTGGTTCCACGCGAGCGCGCTGACCTCGATCGGGCTCGGCGGCTCGATCGTCGTTCTCGCGTCGGTGCTCTACAGCCTGACGTTCCTGCCGGCGATCCTGGGCATGCTCGGGCCGCGCGTGAACTCGCTGTCGGTCGCGGGCCTGCTGCGGCGGCTCGGGCTGCGGCGCGACCGTCCAGGCGAGACGCGCCGGTCGCGCTGGGAGCAGGTCGCCCACGCCGTCATGCGCCGCCCGGTCGCGGTCCTCGTGCCGGTCCTGGCGTTCCTGCTCGTCGTCGGCTCGCCGTACCTGCGCCTGCAGCAGGGCATCCCGGACGCAACCGTCTATCCGGCCGGGATCTCGAGCCGCGACGCGTGGGTCTCGCTCCAGACGGAGTTCCACCCGGGCGAGACCACGCCGATCGTGATCCTGCTTGACAGCAGTGAGAGCGCGACGAGCGAGGGGTCGATCGCGGCGGTCCTGGCGACTGCAGATCGGCTGGCCGGGCTCGACGGCATCGATCGCGTGGAGGGCCCGTTCTCGCTCACGAATCCGACCACCGGGGCCGCGATGACCCCGGCCGAGGTGGCGCAGGTCTACAGCGCGGCGCCGGGCACCCTGCCGCCCGACCTCGAAGCCGGGGTCGCCCGCCTGAAGGACGCGTACATCCGGGGCGACACCGTCCGCCTCGACGCGATCAGCCCGTACAAGTCGTCCGAGCCCCAGGCGACCGCGCTGATCTCGCACGTGCGGGACATCAGCCTCGACGCGCCGATCACGCGGATGCAGGTTGGCGGGGCGGCCGCGATCGGCGAGGACTTCCTGGCCTCACAGTCGGAGCGCATCCCGTGGGCGGTCGGGACGACGCTGCTCGCCTCGGCCGTGATCCTGTTCCTGCTGTTCGGCTCGCTGGCGATCCCGTTGAAGGCCGTGATCATGACGCTGCTCTCGCTCACGGCGAGCTTTGGCGCCCTGGTCTGGATCTTCCAGGAGGGCAACCTGCACGAGCTGCTTCGGTTCGAGCCGGTCGGCTACACGATCGCGGGCAACCCGATCATCATGTTCGCGGTCCTGATCGGCCTGTCGATGGACTACGAGGTCCTGCTCCTGTCGCGGATCCAGGAGGCCTACCGCCGGACCGGCGACAACGCCGCAGCCGTCGCCGAAGGGCTGGCCCGGACGGCCGGCGTGATCACCGGCGCGGCACTGATCATGGTCACGGTCTTCGCCGCGTTCGCGCTCGCCGACACCGTGACGATCAAGAGCATCGGCGTCGGCATGGCCCTCGCCGTGGCGCTCGACGCGACGATCGTGCGGGTGCTGCTCGTGCCCGCGACGATGCGACTCCTCGGGCGCTGGAACTGGTGGGCACCGGGGCCGCTCGGCCGCCTCGCGGAGCGCTTCGGGTTCAGCCACGTCGAGGACGAGGAGGATCTCGCGGCCGTGGCCGACCGCGATGGCGCCGATTCGGAGGTCGCCCCCGCCCCCGCTTGACCGCACACTGGTGTCGCACCTGATGGAGGAGCCCATGGACACCGCGGACCACGAACCCCAGCCCATTCCGAACCCACCACCGAGCTCGCCGGGCGCGCCGCCGCCGGGCGCCCCGCCGCCCGAGCGCGGCGGGGTCCGCGCCTACACCTGGGAGTGGGGCCGGGAGGAGGACCGCCGGCCGCAGCTGCCGTGGATCGGGATCTTCCTGATCGTCTTCGGCGCCCTGCTCATCGTCGATCGGCTGCTGCCCCAATACCTGACCCAGGCCAACCTGCTCGTGCTCGCGGCGGGCCTCGCCTTCGTGATCCTGTGGCTGGTCCGCCGGGGCACGTTCCCGCTGTACGCGGGCGCGTTCCTCACGGCCTCCGCGGTCCCGGGCCTGGTCAAGAGCCTCAACTACGACGTCGGCACCGGGTTCGGCACCCTGTGCTACGGGGTCGCGCTGCTGTTCATCGCCGCAGTCCGGGCATCGCGGGGCGGTGGGGTCGGGTGGCAGGCGGTGATCGGCGTGATCCTGGTGGCGCTGGGTGGCTCCGAGCTCGCGCTCCCGGACGCCGCTTCGCTGGTCCTGCCGATCCTGCTCGTCGCGTTCGGGCTCCTGCTGATCACGCGCCGCCGGATCTGAAGCCGGCTCCCGCTCCGGCGGGGTCTAGCGTGCGGTCGGGACGGTCGCCGTCGCCAGTTCGATGGCGGCCGTGAGCCGATCGACGATCGCCTCGAGCTCGTCATCGGTGACGACGAATGGCGGCCCGAGCACGATCGCGTCGCCGTTGGTGCCGTCGGCGAGCCCGGTCCCGGAGTAGAGCAGCACGCCCGCCTCCCGCCCGGCCCGCAGGACGCGCTCGGTCAGGCGCTCGGCCCGCGGGAACGGCTCGTGCGTCTCGCGGTCCGCGACGAGCTCGACGCCGAGGAGGAGGCCGAGCCCTCGGATCTCGCCGACACTGGGATGGCCGCCGAGTCGCGCCTCGAGCAGGGCCTTGAGCCTGTCGCCCTTCATGGCGGCGGCCTCGACCAGCCGCTCGTCCTCGAGGATCCGGAGCACCTCGGCCGCCACCGCCGAGCCGACGACGTGGTGGGAGTAGGTGAAGCCGTGGACGAACCCGCCGCCATCGATGACGGCGTCGCGGACCGCACCGGACGCGGCGACGAGCCCGAACGGGAAGTAGCCGGAGGTCGCGCCCTTGGCCCCGACCACGATGTCCGGGCGGACGCCCCAGTGATCGACCCCGAACCAGCGGCCCGTCCGGCCGAACCCGGTCATCACCTCGTCGGCGACGAGCAGGACGCCGTGCCGCCGGCAGACCTCCACGATCGCGGGCCAGTAGCCATCCGGTGGGACCGCGGCGGCCAGGGTCGCGCCGACGATGGGCTCGGCGACGAAGGCCGCGACCGTGCCCGGACCGGCAGCCTCGATGGCCCGGTCGAGCTCCTCGGCCAGCTCGTCGCTGTCGCCGAGCGCGTTCGCACCCGGCTCGCCCGCGCGATACGGATAGGCAGCGGAGACGTGCCGGAACCGACCGAGCCATGCCTCGTAGGGTCGCCGGAGCGGCTTGCGCCCCGACAGGTCCAGGGCACCGAGGGTGTTGCCGTGATAGCTCCCCCAGCGCGCGAACACGATCCAGCGCTCCGTCTCGCCCCGCGCCAGGTGGTAGGCGCGGACGAGCTTGAGCGCCGACTCCATCGCCTCCGAGCCGCCGGCGACGGGATAGATCGCCGGCTCGTCGAGCGGGAGGTGCGGTGCGAGGGCGGCGGCGTAGCGCTCGAGTGGCTCGCTCGTGAAGGCCGTCCCGTGGGCGTAGGCCACGCGGCCGGCCTGCTCGGCCATCACCCGGGCGACGGACTCCCGCCCGTGGCCGATCCCGACGACGACGGCGCCGCCGGCCGCGTCGAGGTAGGCCCTGCCGTCGGCGTCCCAGATCGTCGCGCCCTCGGCCCGAACGGCGACGGGCTGTGCCGGATCAGTCGAGCGCCGGAAGACGTTGCTCATGTGGGCACAAGCGTACGGGTCCCAGCCGCTAGGCGAGCGCCGGGCGGGGTGGGAGAATTCGGGCAACGACCAGCGGCTGGAGGCGCCCCATGGACACATCTCAGGCATCGAGCACGCCGCGCGACGTCCTCGACCACCCGCTCTACCGCATCGCCCACCTGCACGGCGACCGCTGGGTGACGCTGCGGCCCGACCAGCAGCACAGCCCGAAGGCCGACACTCCTGGCGAGTTCAGCAACGGCACCGTGTACCGCTGCACCGAGTGCGAGGAGTACGTGGTCGTCGCCCCGAACTGAACCGGCGTCAGCGGCTCCGGGATCCCGGAGGCCGCGACCCCTCGGGCCCGCGGCCTCCGCACGTTTTCGGTTCGGCTGCCAGGGTCAGGGCGCGGGGTGGACGATCACCGGGAACTGGCGAACGCAGCCGCTCAGGTCACCCGTGAACTTCACCCACCACGTTCCCGGCGCGTCGAAGACCCAGGATCCCGCATAGCCATTCACCGTCGTGGTGGTCTGGAAGCCGGTGGTCGTCGCGCCCGGCGGCGGGATCATTCGCGGGCCACCCGGAGACCCGCGACCCTCCTGCCAGCCCTCGCCGCGGAAGTTCAGCCACGCGACGGGCCCCAGGGACGGGAATGGATTGGGAGCCGGGCCGTTGAGACCGCCGGGCAGCGTCGGTCCGAGTGTCACTTCGAGCGGCTGACCGGGTGGCGATGACTGGTGGTCGATGTTCAGCGTGCACGCCCCGATCGTGATGGGATGCGTCAGCGGGCCGAACTGGACGGAGTCGACGACCGCCTGGACCTCGGCGCTCAGCGGCGCGGCCGGAGTCGGCCCCGCGGAAGCATCGATGACCAGGCGCGTGCCGTTGATATCGAGGATCCAGACGCGGTGCGTCCCCGCGCGGAGCGGCCACGTCGGCGGGCCGAGCGGCCCGACCGGCAGGATCCGATCCGCGGGCAACGCCCAGGTGCGCGAATCCTCGCCGACGCACGAGACACCTTCGGCCGGGTCATAGGTGAGGGACACGCCCGGGTAGCCGGCAAGCTGCACAGCTTTGGGTGCGGTCACCCTGAGCGCCGGATCGGCGACGAGCGCAGTCGCCAGGTCGTCGACCGTCGGCCCGACCGCCGGGGTCGTTTCCTTGTTCGAGCATGGGTCGGTGAAGGTGTTCGCGACGAGCTGGAACGAGACGAATGCCGCGCCCTTCACGACCTCGATGTCGCGGCTCTCCCAGCCCGCGGGCACGGTGAACGCGATCTCGAAGTCGAGATCGAAGCTGAAGGAGGTCGAATAGTCGCCGGCGACGAGCGGGCCGGGCCAGGTGTACGTGAGGCGCGTCGGTCCGGCCGATGGCTCGCCGGCCGCGCTTGGGCTCGGCTGCGGCGATGCCAGTGGCCCGACCGTCGGCCGCGTGACGATGGCGGCGCCGGCGAGGACGACCGCGACGACCGCGGCGGCGCCTGCCAGGCGGAACATGGTGGACATCGAAGGTTCCCTCCACGGGCCGATGACGACCCGCTGTCGTGTTCGGTCGATGCCCGCGCGGACCGCGTCGAAGGAAGCGTCTGGAAGCTCGGTCCGGCCCTCGCCGAGGAAGGCGCGGATGAGCCGATCGGGATCGCGCGACGCGGTCATGCGGGACGCTCCTGTGAGAGCGACGGCGTGCGCTCGTCGGCCGCGAGGCTGGCGCGCATCGCCGTCATGGCGTGGTGCAGGCGTGACTTGACCGTCCCGAGCGGGAGGTCGAGCCGGTCCGCCACCTCGGCCGTCGACAGGCCGAGGTAGTGGTGGAAGACGAGGACGGCTCGTTGCTCGAGCGTGAGCCTCCGGAAGGCACGGTCGAGCTGATCCCGGACGTCGACGCCGAGCACGTCGCCCGGGTCGGTATCGCGGAGCACGAGCACCCGAACGACGCCCGACCGGCGCGTGCGGCGCCTGGCCTCGGCGTAGCACTCGCGGGTGAGGATCCGGTGCAGCCAGGGCTCGAACCGGTTCGAGTCCCGCAGTGTCCGGAGGTCGCGCCACGCTGTGATCAGCGCGGTCTGGACCGCATCGTCGGCAAGGTCGGTGTCGCGGAGGATCCGGACGGCGATCGCCATGCACCGGTCGCCGACAAGCCGCGCGAGCGCGTCGAACGCCTCGCGATCGCCCTGTCTCGCCCGGTTCACGAGCGCCGTCTGCACCCGCACCACCTCCATCGCGCATCGCCTCGAGCGAGGCGATCGCCTTACAGAGGATTGTGGGTGTCGGTTCGGTGCAATCTACGCCGTCACCGCGCCCGACTCAGGCTCCGCCAACGAGCGAACGCCCCGGGAAGGGAGTACCGGGGCGTTCGGATCGCTTCCGGTGGGCGTCGCCCTGGTGAGGGGCGACTGGCCGGATCAGATGACGGGCGGTCAGACGCGACCGCGCGGGACCGTGTGGAAGTAGGTCTTGTTGAACACGATCTTGCCGATGTGCCACAGGGCGTTGGGCTTGGGCGGCTTCGGCGGGTGGTCGTAGTCGAAGCGGAGCAACGTCCCCTTTCCGTCACCGACCTCGAAGAAGCACATCACCCGACCCTCGTACAGGGCGTGCTTGCCTGCCGGCTGGCGGCCTTCGATGCCGGCCAGGATCCCTTCCACGACGACGGGCGCCTCGAAGTGCGCCGTGGAGCCGGCCTTGGACAGGGGCAGGTCGGTCGCGTCGCCGAGGGCGAAGACGTTTGACCGGCCACCCACCTGGAGGGTGTGGCGATCGGTCGGCAGCCAGCC
>DATJGH010000153.1:0-15659 GCA_035495215.1 Patescibacteria group bacterium | reverse complement strand
GTCGGGATCGGCTACGCCGCCGAGCCGTGGCGCAGCATCCCGTGGCGGCTCATCGACCCGTCGAGCCCGGCCGTCTCCGGAGCCCTCGGACCGAGGGTCCGCGGCAGCGCCCGCTCCGTCGGGAGAAGGTCGCCGGGCGCGTCGCGACCGCTCTCCCGCTCGTAATGGACCCCCGCTCGATCGAGCTCCTGGAGTTCCCGCTCGTCCGCGCACGGCTCGCCGAGCGCACCGCATTCGGACCGAGCCGGCGCCTCGCCGAGACGCTCATGCCCCAGTCGGACGCGGTGCTCGTCACGCGCGGCCTCGACGAGACCGACGAGGCCCGCAGCCTCCTCGAGGAACGCCCGGGCGTCGGGATCATGGGCGCGCGCGACATCGGCCCGGCGATCGAGCGAGCCGCGCGCGGCGGCCGGCTGGACCCGCAGCAGTTCCTCGACATCTGGGTGACGCTCGACGCGACCGCCGCGCTCCAGCCCCACCTCGCCGACGCCCGCCGGCCGTTGCAGCGCGACCTCGGCCGCAGCCTGCACCCGCTGCCGGCGATCTCGTCAACCCTGGCCCGGTCGTTCGATCCGGCCGGCGAGCTCCTCGACACCGCATCGCCCCGGCTGGGCGGTCTGCGAGCGGCGGTCCGGATCGCGTTCGACCGGCTGAAGCGGCGCCTGGACTCCCTCGTCGCATCGGAGCTCTCGGGGGCGCTCCAGGAGCCGATCGTCACGCTCCGCAACGGGCGCTATGTCGTGCCGGTCCGGGCCGACGCGAAGAGCCGCGTCAAGGGCATCGTCCACGACGCGTCCGGCAGCGGCCAGACCCTGTTCATCGAGCCGCTGGTCGTGGTCGAGCTCGGCAACGCCTGGCGCGAGGCGCAGGTCGCCGAGCGCGAGGAGGTCGAGCGCATCCTCGACGAGCTGTCGAAGCTCGTGGGGGCCAACGCCGGCCCGCTGCGCGAGACGCTCGACGCCCTGGCCCGCTTCGACCTCTGGTCAGCCAAGGCGCAGCTCGCCGGCGAGATGGACGCCTCGCGCGCCGAGACGACCGCGCGCCAGGAGGTCGTCCTGCTGTCGGCGCGCCACCCCGGCCTGATCGGCCGGGTGGTGCCCGTCGACATCCGGCTCGGTGATGGCTTCAGCGCGCTCGTCGTGACCGGCCCCAACACCGGCGGCAAGACCGTGACGCTCCGGACGCTCGGGCTGCTCGCGCTCATGCACCAGGCGGGGCTCCACGTCCCGGCGTCGGCAGGCTCGCGCCTGCCCGTGTTCCGCGACGTCTTCGCCGACATCGGCGACGAACAATCGATCGCCCAGTCGCTGTCGACGTTCTCCGGGCACATGCGCTCGATCATCCGCATCGTCGACGCGGCCGGCCCGGGCACGCTCGTGCTGCTCGACGAGCTCGGCGCCGGCACCGACCCGACCGAGGGCTCGGCCCTCGCGCAGGCGCTGCTCGACCACTTCATCAAGGCCGGCGCCCTGGTCGCTGCGACGACGCACTACGCCGAGCTCAAGGCGTACGCGCATACGACGCCCGGCGCGATGAACGCCTCGGTCGAGTTCGACCTCGAGACGCTCAGCCCGACCTATCACCTCACGATCGGCCTGCCCGGCGGCTCGCAGGCATTCGCCATCGCCGAGCGGCTCGGCCTGCCCGATGCGCTCGTCGCAGACGCACGATCACGCCTGTCCGAGTCCGAGCGCGCCTTCGAGGCGACGCTCGCGCGGATCCGCGAGACCGAAGGCGAGACGGCGGAGTCGAAAGCGCGGGCGCGAGAGGCCGAGCTCCGAGCCGGCGAGGCACTGCGGGCCGCTGCCGAGGAGCGGCGTCGCGGCCAGCAGGCCCGTGCCGACACGGAGCGCCGGGCGAGGGAGGAAGCGGAGCGCCTCGTCGCCGAGCTGCGCGATGAGCTGGAGTCGGCACGCCGCAACCTCGAGCGGGCGGAGCTGACCGCACCCGCCATCGACGCGATCCTCACGCGCGCGGAGGATCGGCTGGCGCGCGCCCCCGACCCGGGCCCACCGGCCGCGCCAGGCGCCCGGCGCCGCTCGCGTCGCGGCGGAGCAGGGGAGAGCGACGCCGAGGCTCCGCCCGCCCCGGAGTGGCGCATCGGTGACCAGGCGCGCAGCCGCAGTGGCGGCTGGAGCGGACGGGTGGCCGAGCTCGATCGGGGTCGTGGCCGAGCCACCCTCGAGGCAGGCGCGATGCGCGTCAGCGTCGACATCGCGGACCTCGAGCTCGCGGGCGGCATCGGGACCGGGGCGACGGACGGACGGGACACGGCCCCAGCCGGCGTCGCCGGGACGAACGTCGAGGCCCTTCGCCTCAGCCGCGCGCGCAGCGTCCCCATGTCGCTGGATCTCCGCGGCGCTCGGGTCGAGGAGGCGCTCACCGCGCTCGAACGCTACCTCGAGGACGCGTCGCTGGCGGGCCTCGCCCGCGTCTCGGTCATCCATGGCCTGGGCACCGGCGCGCTCCGGGACGCGGTCAGGTCCGACGCGGCTGCACACCCGCTCGTGCGCACGGTCAGGCCCGGCGAGCGCGGCGAGGGCGGGGACGGCGTGACGGTGGTCGAGCTCGGCTGATCTCGCGGGCACTCCCGGCGCCCGGCCACCGGACTAGTGGCGCCGGCGCTTCCTGAACGTCGGGCGCCCCCGCCGATCCAGCTTGAACCGGCGGCCGATCGCGAACGTGAACAGCGGCACGAGGAACGGCAGGAACACGACGACCGCAAGCCCGGTCGTCGTCGGTGCGCCGCGCGTTGCCTGCCCGCTCTGGATGGGCAGGGTGGGCAGGGTCGTCTTGTGTGGGCCGGTCTTCGTCGGCGTCGGCCCCGGCAGCGTCGGTTCGGGGGTGATGCACGGCGCCTGGCTCTCGAACGGGTTGCCGCCGCCATTGCCCGGCGGGCACGTCGGCGGTACGGCCGAGCACACCTCGGTCGGCGCGAACTTGCCGCCCCAGCTGCGCCCGAAGGGCACGAGGAAGCCATCGAAGAAGTACGTCGTCGGCGTGCGCTTCGGCCCGCCGCGGACGCCCGGGCCCTTGGCCGCTCGCGCCGCCCATTCCTGGGTGTACTTCTGCCACTGCGGGAAGCGCGGCTCGACCTGGCTGAAGTCCAGGAAGTTCTGGCTCACCTCGGGACCGGTGCAGCCGTCCTGCCAGAGCATGCCGGTCGCCTGGTCGATCTGCTTCTCGCTGTGCATGTCATCCCTGCGCAGCGAGTTCTCGGTGCCCTTGATGAACATCTCGGTGACGGTCTTCACCGTGCCGGGGCCGGGGAGCATGCCGCTGTACGCATCGACTCGCTGGTTGACGATGCCGTCAGGTTCCTTGAACTCGCTGATCGGGGTGCCCTTCGTGACCTCGGTGATGATCCTGTTCCAGAGCGGCGCGGTCGTCGTGGTCGACAGCACCGGCCTGACGGGCGCTGCGTCGGAGTTGCCCATCCACACGCCGACCGCGATCGCGGGCTTGTTCGGGTCCTTCGGTGGCGCAACGTAGCCGAAGGCGTCGATGTCCTTGCTCTCGTCGGTCGTGCCCGTCTTGTAGGCGGCCGGGCGGCGCTTGCTGCCCTCGAGCACCATCCACCTCGCCCAGTAGGCGTTCACGCTCTTGATCGTGTTGCCTTCGAGGATGTTGTTGATGATGTACGAGGCCTGCGGCGAGGCGACCTGCTTGCCGACCGGCTTGTCCTCCGTGGTCGGGTAGACGACGCTGCCGTTGTGGTCCCTGACCTCGAGGATGACCTGGCGCGGCATCAGCACGCCGCCGTTGGCGATGGCGCCGTACGCGCCGAGCAGGTCGACCATGTGGATCTCGAGCGTGCCGATGGCCATGGACGGGGTCGGCACCGCGCCGTCGAGGAACGACAGGCCGAACTTCTTGTACTGCGCGAACAGGTGGTCGAAGCCGTTGATGTAGCCCGACTTGATCGCCGGGATGTTCAGCGAGAACTGGAGGGCCGAGCGCAGCCGCACCGGCCCACGCTCGAGACGGTCGGCGTCGGCCGGGGCCCAGTTCCGCTCGAACTCGGTGACGACATCCATGAACATCGTCGAGGCGGTCATGGTGTGGTCGTCGAGGCCGGTGATGTAGCCGATGGGCTTGATCGACGACCCCGGCTGGCGGAAGCCGTCGAACATCACGTCGTACTGGGGCGAGAAGTGCTTGTCCTTGGTCTTCAGGTAGTAGTCCGCGCTGCCCGATGTCGCGAGCACCTGGCCCGTGCGGTAGTCGATCACGGAGCCAGCGGCGTTGTGGATGTCCTTGCCGCGCAGGCCCAGGATCCAGGAGTAGTCGGACTTCTTGACGCCGTAGTCGTTGAGGATCTTGCGCGTGCCGTCGGCCGTCTTGGCGAGCGGCGCGCGACCCGCGATGTAGACCCATTTGTCGACGACCTGCTGATAGGTCCAGTTGAGCGTCGTGGTCACCCGGTAGCCGCCCGTGTCCACGGCCTCGCAGGAATCGGCCTCGTCGGTGCCGCACAGGAGGGCGCCGAGGTCATGCCGGACCTGCCACACGAAGTGGGGCGCCTTCCACGGTGGCGCCTGGACCGGATGCAGCTCCATCGGCTCGGTCATCGCGGCGTCGAACTCGGCAACGCTGTGCTTGTTGGCCGCCAGGACGCTTCGGGTCTTCATCAGGTCGAGCACGTGGTTGCGCCGGGCGACGATCTCCGTCGTGTCGGGGACGACGAGCCTGGCGCTCGCCGCGGGACACACCTCGTCCTCGGCGATGTCGACGGCACACTCGGTGACGGCGTTGCGCATCAGGTCGTACTTGGTCGGCGACTGCGGGATCGCGGCGAGGGTCGCGTACTGGGCAAGGTCGAGGTCCGCGAGCGGCTTGCCGAAATAGCCCATCGCCGCGGCGGCGACGCCATAGCTCTGGTTGCCGTAGAAGTTCTGGTTGAGATAGGCAGCCATGATCTGCTGCTTGCCATCGATCCCCGGGTACGCCTGGGTCAGCCGGATCGACTGGATGATCTCGCGGATCTTGCGGTCATAGACGGAGCCCTGGAAGGCCGCCTCGGGGAGGAGCTTGGCCCGGACGAGCTGCTGGGTGATCGTCGAGGCGCCACGAGGGCGGCCGGAGATGGTGTCGAGCCCGGCCGAGACCACGGCGCCGATATCGAAGCCGGGGTTCGTCCAGAAGTCCTTGTCCTCGACCGAGGTCGTGGCGTCGATCATCTCCGCCGGGATCTGGTCGAAGGTCAGGATCTCGCGGCGAAGCTCACCGAAGCGCGCCAGCTCGATCTTCCCGCTCCGGTCGTAGATGACCGACGGCTGCTCGAACTGCAGATTCGCGGGGTCGAGCGCCGTGGATGGGTCCGGGAGGCCGTTGCTGTAGAACGCGTACGCGCTGACCGTGCTGACGAACCCGACACCGCCGAGCACGAGGAAGCTGGAGAACAGGAGCAGCGGGATGGCGAGCGCCGCACGTCGGGCGGCGCCACCCCCACGTCCGCGCCTCGCGGCACCGTTGCGTCGGTGGCGCTGACGCCTCTGGAGGGCTGTCTGCATGCGGCGGCGACGATACCATAGGGTCCGTGAGGGCCCTTTCCCCCCATCGGGTCGCGCTCACGACGGCCCTCCCCCCGATCCTGTGACGTCCGGCAACGACACTGCAATGTCACAGGCGCCGGTCCCCAGCTTCGACGAGGGACCGGCCGGGTTCATCCCCGAGATGCGCTGGCGCGGGCAATTCCACGCCGCCTCCGACGGTCTCGAGACGAGGCTCGCGACCAACCGCGAGATCACCGCCTACATCGGCTTCGATCCCTCCGGGCCGTGGCTGCACATCGGCCACCTGGTGCCGATCTTCGGGCTGATCCGGCTCCAGCGTCACGGTGGCCGGCCGATCGCCCTCGTCGGCGGCGGGACGGGGATGATCGGCGACCCTTCCGGGCGCTCCGCGGAACGAAACCTGCAGGCGCGCGAGCAGATCGAGGCGAACGTCGCGTCCATCCGGCCCCAGCTCGAGCGCTTCCTCGACTTCTCGGGACCGCGCGGCGCGGTCATGGCCAACAACGCCGAGTGGCTCGAGCCGGTCCACCTGCTCGACTTCCTGCGTGACGTCGGCAAGCACTTCACGATCCCGTACATGCTGGCCAAGGACTCGGTGCAGGTCCGGCTCGAGGGCGGTCTCTCGTTCACCGAGTTCAGCTACATGCTCATCCAGTCCTTCGACTACCAGCACCTGTACCGCGAGCTCGGCTGCGAGCTGCAGATGGGCGGCGCGGACCAGTGGGGCAACATCACCGCCGGCCTCGAGCTCATCCGGCGCACCTCCGAGCCGAAGCCGGACGGCACACCGCACGCGTTCGCCATGGCGTACCCGCTCCTGCTCACGCCGTCCGGCGCCAAGTTCGGCAAGTCGGAGAGCGGCGAGTCGGTCTGGCTCCACGCCGACGGCACCTCGCCATATGCCTTCTACCAGCACTGGCTGAACACGGACGACCGGGACGTGTCGACCTACCTGCGCTGGTTCACCACCTTCGAGCCGTCGCGGATCCTGGAGCTCGAGGCGGCGGTCGAGTCGGCGCCCGGGCGGCGCGAAGCCCAGCGCGCACTCGCCTGGGACATCACCACGAGGGTGCACGGCGAGGACGCCGCGGGCCAGGCGCGGGCCGCTTCCGAGGCGGCGTTCTCCGGCGCCGCGGTCACCGATCCGGCAGTCCTCGAGACACTCCATCGGACCGCGGACGGGTTTTCCTATGCGGCCGCGGACACCGCCGCAGGGCCGGTCGGGTTTCTCGTCGCGACGGGCGCGTTCGCGTCCAGGGGCGAGGCGCGCCGCGCGATCGCCGGCGGCGGGGTCACGGTCAACGACCGGCGGATGCGCGAGGCCGACGGCGCGCTCCCGGAGCCCATTGCGGGCGAGTGGTACGTGGTCCGGCTCGGCAAGCGTCGCGTTCGCGTCGGCCGGCGAGCGGGCTAGGCCTCCCGAGCAGCTCCAAGCAGGCGGTCGTTCTCGGCCGCGCTTCGGACGGTCAGTCGCAGGCAATGGGCCAGCGGGTGGCTCGCCGGGAAGGTGCGCGGCACGAGCCCGCGAGAGAGCAGGCGCTCGGCCGCCGCGCCGGCGGCAGCGGGGGTGGCGAAGTCGACGAGGACGAAGTTGGTCGTCGACGGCTCGGGCAACCAGCCGGCGTCCCGCAGCCCGGCCCGGAACCGCTCGCGCTCCGCCCTCACGGCGGCCACGCGCGCGGGCGCGATCGTCTCGTCGGCGAGGAGCGCGGCGGCGATGTCCACCGAGATGTTCGTCACCGAGCCGGGTGGCCGGTACACCGCGACCTCGCTGATCACCTCTGGCCTCGCCACAGCGAAGCCGACGCGGAGCCCGGCGATCGCGTAGGCCTTGCTCATCGTGCGGACGACGACGAGACGCGGGTACGCGGATCGCAACGGGGCGAGCGATTCGCCCGCGAACTCGGCGTATGCCTCGTCGAGGATCACGTACGGCGCGGGGCGGCCCGCACGCTCGGCGTCAGTGGCGAGTCCCGCCAGGAGTGCCTCGATCGTGCCCGGTGGCTCGGCCCGGCCGGTCGGGTTGTTGGGGCTGCACAGCCAGACGACAGACGGCACGCTGCCGCCGGCGTCGGGCTCAGCCGCGGCCGCGCGGACGGCGTCGACGTCGAGCGCGTAGTCGTCGGCCGCGGAGCGGCGCGGGACCCGGGTCACGCGGCCGGCGCGCTGCTCGGTGACGATGCCGAACATCGGATAGGTCGGGACGGACACGACCGCCGAGCCGCCGGGTCGGATGAACGCCTTCGTCACGAGCTCGAGGATCTCGTCCGCCCCGGCGCCGACCAGCAGCTCGTCTCGGCCAACCCCGTAGCGCGCGGCAGCCGCCTCGATCAGGCGGCCGTAGTCCGACGGCGGGTATTCGGACAGCGGGACCTCCCAGCGCCCGGCCGCCAGGAGTCGTCCGACCAGCTCCGGCGGGGCCGGGGCCGTGTTCGTATCGAAGCGCACGACGGAATCGAGCGGCAGGCCGTAGCGCGCCGCGATCTCGGCGTTCGTGGCCTCCCAGCTCCACGAGGCGGGCTGGGTCGGCGACGCGAAGGTGACCGGGGTCGGGCTCATGGGCGCGTCGGACCGGCCGGTCAGTGGCTGGCGGAGTCCGCCGTTTCCTTCCTGTGCTCGGCCACGACCTTGTCGGCCAGGTGGGCCGGCATCTCGTCGTACCGGTCGAGCGAGGAGCTGAACGTGCCGCGCCCGCCGGTCAGCGACTTGAGCTCGGTCGCGTAGGTGAACAGCTCCGACTGCGGGACCTGGGCGGTGATGACCTGGAAGCCGTCCTGGATGTCCATGCCCAGGACGCGCCCGCGCCGCCCGTTCAGGTCGCGGTTGACCTCGCCCATGAACGCCTCGGGCACCCGGATCTCGACGTTCATGATCGGCTCGAGCAGGACCGGCTTGGCCTGCAGGATCCCGTCCTTGAGGGCCATCGATGCTGCGATCTTGAACGAGAGCTCGTTCGAGTCGACGGTGTGGAACGAGCCGTCGTACAGCGTGGCCTTGAAGTCCGACAGCGGATAGCCCGCGACGACGCCCTCGGCCGCGGTCTCGCGGACGCCCTTCTCGACGCCCGGGAAGAACTGGCGCGGCACGGAGCCGCCGACGACCTTCTCGGCGAACTGGACCCCGCCGCCCGGGTTCGGCTCGATGTCGAGCCAGACGTCGCCGAACATGCCGTGCCCGCCGGTCTGCTTCTTGTACCGGCCGTGGGCCTTGGCGCTGCCCCGGATCGACTCCCGGTACGGCACCTTCGGCGTCCTGGTCACGATCGCCGACCCGAACTTGCGCTTGAGCCGCTCGAGGATGACCGCCGCCTGGGCGTCGCCGAGGGTCCGCAGGATCTGCTCGCCCGTCTCGCTTCGCTCCACCCGCGCGGACGGCTCCTCCTCGAGCATGCGCTGGAGGGCCGGGCCCATCTTGTCGAGGTCTGTCTTGGTCTGGGGCTCGATGGCCATGACCAGGGTCGGCTCCGGGAACTTCAGCGGCGGCAGTGTGAGCGGCTTCTCCTTGCTCGAGAGGGCGTCGCCGGTCGCGGTCACGGCGAGCTTGGCGACCGCTCCGATCTCGCCGGCCTTGAGCTCGCCGATCGGCTCCTGCTCCTTGCCGTGGAGCAGCAGCAGCTGCCCGATGCGCTCCTCCTGGCCATGGCCCTGGTTCCAGGCGTGGCCCTGGGAGTGGAGCGTGCCGGACAAGACGCGGAGGTAGGTCAGCCGGCCGACGAAGGGATCCGCCGCGGTCTTGAACACACGGGCGAGGAGGGGTCCGTCCGGGTCTGGCGCGACCTCGACCGCAGCGCCGGACTTGTCGAGCGCCTTGGCCGGGCCCTCGTCGGCGGGGGAGGGGAGGTAGCGCACGATCGCGTCGAGCAGGGCCTGGAGGCTGATGCCGGTGGCCGCGGAGCCGACCAGCACGGGCGCGAGAATCGACTCTTTCACGCCCTTGCGCAGGCACGCCTCGAGCTCGGCGTCGGCGACCTCCTCGCCCTCGAGGTACTTCATCAGGACGTCGTCGTCGGCCTCGGCGGCCGCTTCGAGCAGCTGGTCGCGCCGGCGGGCGACCTCGTCGGCCATGCCGTCCGGGATGGCAGTCTCGACCTCCTTGCCACCCTCGAAGCTGTACGCCTTGCGGTGCACGAGGTCGACGTAGCCGGTGAAGTCGTGGGCCGCGCCGATGGCCAGCTGGAGCGGCGCGATCTTGTTGCCGAATGTGCTGCGCAGCGCGTCGAGCGCCGCCGTCGGGTCGGCGTTCTCCTTGTCGCACTTGTTGATGAAGAAGCACGCCGCCGTGTTGGTGCTTCGGGCGAGCGAGACGGCATGCTCGAGCCCTGCTTCGACCCCGCCGGTCGCGTCCGTGACGAGGATCGCGCCATCGGCCGCCTCGAAGCCCGAGATGACCTCGGCGACGAAGTCGAGGTAGCCCGGCGTGTCGACGATGGTGACCCGGGTGCCATCGGTCTCGAACGTCGCGACGGCGAGGCTCAGGGACTCGCGACGCTTCTGCTCCTCGGGCTCGAAGTCGAGGTGGGAGCTGCCGTCATCGACCTTGCCGACGCGCCCGACCGCGCCGGACTTGAACAGGAGCTGTTCGCCGAGCGTCGTCTTGCCTGCACCTGCGTGGCCGGCCAGGACGACGCTCCGAAGGTGGGGGAGATCGACACTCTTGGTGGTCATCGGCGATTGGTTCCTCGTTCAGCAGGGCCTGTGGATCGGTGCTCGAACGGGGCCTTTTCGAACGGCCGCCGGGGGGTCCGGCCATTCTAGTCCCGTATACTCCGGCCTGATGTCAGGTCACTCCAAATGGTCGACGATCAAGCGCCAGAAGGGCGCCAATGACGCCAGGCGGGGGGCCATCTTCACCAAGGTTGCGCGCGAGATCAGCATCGCCGCGCGGGCCGGTGGCGGTGACCCCGACGCGAACTACCGGCTGCGGCTGGCGATGGACAAGGCGCGCTCGGTCAACATGCCCGCCGACAACATCAAGCGGGCCATCGACAAGGCGACCGGCGGTGGCGACGCCGAGGTCTTCGAGGAGATCGTCTACGAGGGCTACGGCCCCGGTGGCGTGGCGTTCCTCGTCGAGGCTGCGACCGACAATCGCAACCGGACCGCGGCCGAGGTGCGCGCCGTCTTCACCAAGGCCGGCGGCCAGCTCGCCGGGTCCGGCGCGGTCGCCTGGCAGTTCGAGCCGCGGGGCCTGATCACGATCCCGGCCAGGGGCCAGGATCCCGACGACGTCGCGCTCGCCGCGATCGACGCGGGGGCGGAGGACGTCGACACGTCCGACCACGAGCTCGTCGAGATCTACACCTCGCCCCATGGCCTCGAGCAGGTGCGCAAGGCGCTCGACGCCGCCGGCATGGCGGTGGAGCACGCCGAGAACACGATGATCGCGAAGAGCACGATCGCCGTCGATGAGCAGCGGGCGCGCCAGAACATGCGCCTCGTCGAGTCCCTCGAGGAGCTGGAGGACGTCCAGCGGGTGACGGCGAACTTCGACATCCCAGAGGAGCTCTTCGCCGAGGTCGCTGGTTGAGATTCCGGGCGGCTCAGGCGAAGTCCGCATCGGCCGCCCGATGATCGTCCTCGGCATCGACCCCGGCACGGCCGCCCTCGGCTACGGCATCGTCGAAAGCCGGAGCGCCCGCCTGCGGATGGTCGACGCGGGCTGCCTCGAGACGAAGGCGGACGCCTCACTGCCGGTGCGCCTGCTGGCGATCCACGCCCTGCTCGACGAGCTGATCGCGCTGCACAAGCCGGACCTCCTGGCCGTTGAGCGGCTGTTCTTCTCGCGCAACGTCCAGACGGCATTCGCAGTTGGGCAGGCTCGGGGCGTCGTGCTGCTGGCGGCCGCTCAGGCAGAGGTCCCCGTTCGCGAGGCCACGCCCAGTGAGGTCAAGCTGGCGGTCACCGGCTCCGGGCGCGCGGACAAGGACCAGGTCGGTCGGATGGTCGCGGTGTGCCTCGGGCTGGACGCCCCGCCGCGCCGTGACGACACCGCCGATGCCCTGGCGATCGCGATCTGGGCGGCGAATGCCGAACGACCAGGCGTCGAACGCCGGTCGGGGGTGCTCGACCGGGCCGCGGTGGATCCGATCGCGCGCAATGGCCACGGGAGCGGCGGGAACGGGCATGGCCCGGCGAACGGCTACGAGCGCGCGGTCAAGGAGGCGCTCGCTCGCGAGGGGGCCGGCAAGCGCCGGTGATCGCCTCGCTCGACGGCACGGTCGCGGCGATCGGGCTCGATTCGCTCGTCGTCGAGGTCGGCGGCGTCGGCTATCGCGTGTTCACGGCTCCGTCCGTGATCGCGACGGCCGCGCCCGGGAGCCGACTCAAGCTGTTCACGCACCACGTCGTGCGCGAGGACCTGCAGGCGCTGTACGGCTTCCGCACGGTCGAGGAGCTCGGCTTCTTCGGGCTGCTGCTGACGGTGACGGGCGTCGGCCCGAAGGTCGCCATGGCGATCGTGGGGTCGCGTCCGACCGCCGAGCTGCAGCTGGCAATCATGCAGCAGGACCAGGCCGTCCTCGTGGCGATTCCGGGCATCGGTAAGCGCCTCGCCGAGCGCGTGATCTTCGAGCTGAAGGAGAAGGTCGCGGCCGCGGGCGTGGCGGCGCTCGGCGTGGCTGTGGCGGGCCAGCCTGCCGCCGAGGGCGACGTCGTCGGCGCGCTGCAGGCCCTCGGCTATTCGCTGCCCGAGGCCCGCGAGGCCGCGCGGGTCGGGCTCGGGATGGCCGGTGCCACGGCGTCGCTCGAAGAGCGGGTCAAGGCCGCGCTTCGGGTACTGGCGAAGGACTAGGCCACGGGGTTCAGACGCCCGGCCGGAGCAGGTAGATGACGGCCGCGACGAGGTAGAAGGGCAGCAGCGCGAGCGCGACGCGACGGAGTCCCTCGAGGTCGGGGTCGTCCGAGCGCTGGAACATCCAGGTCGCCGGCGGTTGGGTGCCGTGCTTCGTCACGTAGCCGCGCAGGTATCGCCGGCCGCTCACGAGCAGGCCGAAGCTCGTCGACATCACGAGCGCCAGCGCGACGAGCTCCACGCCCCGGATTGTCGCGCTCAGTGCAACTGGATGTCGCCTCCGCCGAGCGTGCCGGATCGGTCGTAGCCCTGGTCCGGGACCTGGAGCCTGATCGTGTCCACGCCCTTGCCGGGTTCACCGCCGTCCGTCACGGTCAGGATGAACGCGACGTCGCCGGCCGCGTTGCGCGCCGTGCCCGTGAGCGTCACCGTGTCGCCGTCGACGAGCATCGTCGTCCACGCGACGAGCGTGAGGTCAAGCCCGCCGGGCACGTCGCGGTAGCGCAGCTCACCGGTCGGGGCGACGCTCCCCGGCGACGTGGCCTGGAACGCGAAGTGGATCCGCTGGCTCGGCGCCGTGCTGGTCGCGTCGCCAGGCAGGAACCAGCCGCCCGCGGTGACCTTGCCGGCACTCCCGCCGGGGGGCGGTGGTGGTCCGCCCGCACCCACGACGATCACGAACGCGTCGTCGGCGCTCGCGAGCCAGGCCGCATCGCCCGCGAAGCGGGCGTGCACCTCATGCACACCGGGTGCCAGGGTGATCGGCGCGCTCGCGAGCTGGGCGATGCCGTTGTAGTCCGTGGTCGCCTGGCACGCGCTCGATCCGCAGATCCCCACTGCGGCGTCGACCGTGAAGGTCACCTGGCGCCCCGCGATCGGCGTGCCGGTGGGGGAGCCGGCCGGGTCGCTGAGCCGCGCGGCAAGCCTGATCGGCGTGCCCGCCGTCCAGATGTAGTCGCCCTCGTAGGCCAGCTGGCTCGGACGGGCCGGCGCGTTGACCCGGACCTCGTCGAGGGTCAGCCGGAAGCCGCCGAAGTTGCCGGCGGGCTGGGGCCCGGGACGGCCGACGACTGCCCGGTTCACCACCACGTAGTGACGGCCCGCTGCCGGCGTGCCGACCGAGAGGGTCTGCGGCGCGCTCGCCGTCGAGGGCGGGCGCGTCTCGTAGGCCGACGTGTCCGTGACGCCGGACGCCTGTCCCGGCGGCAGGAACGGGTGGCTGCTCGTGACCAGGTTGAGGGCCGCGTCGTAGAGGTAGATGTCGTACGCGTCGCCGCCGGATGTCGCCCAGGCGCTGAAGCGGGCCTCCGAGAGCCCAGCTGCCAGCTCGACCGGGTAGACATTCCAGTCCGAACCCGCGCCGGTGCCGGCCGATCCGATCACCGACGGCCAGAGGCTGTCGCTCTTCGCGAAGGCGTCATCGAGCGCCGCGGCGGCCTGGGGGCCGGGTGCGTTGCCCGCGGCGGGATCCGGGTCGTGCATCGCGACGGCCGCGAAGACCGGCACGCGGAGCGTCACGCCCTGCGTGGTCGTGGCCAGGACGACGCCGGTGTAGAGCCCGGGGGCGGTGCTCGCCGGGATCGTCAGCTTGAACGTGACGATCGTGTCGCCGCCGCCGTTGACGCTGGTCGTCGCCGGCAGCTGGATCGACCAGGCGCCGGCGCCGGAGGTCGGGATGGCGCGGCTCCCGTCCGACGGATGGCCGCCCGAGAAGCTGAAGCTCACCTTGACCTTGGCGATGCCCGGCGCGCCATGGACCACGAACCGCTGTGATTGTGTGGTTGCCGCGGTGACGGCACCGATCTGCCAGGTGCCCTGGAAGTCGCGCGGGCCGGTGCCGGCATCCGCGCCCGTCCCGGAGCCGACGCTGTAGATGACGATCCCACTCCGCAGTGCCTGCACGGCCTGGTTGATCCGGACCTTGCCCGCGCCCTCGCCGAGCGGCCCGACGTACGGATCCGACGGTCCGTTCCGAACCTCGTAGATCGTGGACTGGCCGGACTGCGGGATGACGTTCACGAAGTCACAGACGAACGGGACCTGCTCGGGAGGCAGGGCGCAGCTGGGGACGAACGCGGCGTCGGTCTTGGCCGTGAGCCGTGCCTCGAGGAGGTCACCGCCGGCGGTGTTCATGAGCGCGGCCCGGACGAGCGCGTAGGCGGGGGCCCTGGCCAGCGCATTCGTGCCCGAGGCGCCCGACGGCAGGTTGCCGTAGGTGTTGCGGTAGGCCTCGAGCAGCAGGGCCGCGCTGCCGGTGGCCGCGGGGGCCGCCATCGACGTGCCACTCAGGGTCGCGTACAGCGGGTCCGCCCGGGTGTTCAGGTTGATGTCCTGGCTGGCAACAGCGGTGCCCGTCGAGGCCTGGGCCGAGACGATGTAGTAGCCCGGGGCGACGACGTCGGGTCGGAGCCACAGGTCGCCGGACGGGCCGCGCGAGGACAGCGACGAGAGCGACGACGGCTGGGTCCCTGCGCCCTGGTCGCAGGTGTTGTCGGCGAAGCTGGCCGGGTTGCTCGGGTGCTGGTAGCCGGCGCAGTTGTCGCCCGAGTAGGTGTCGTCGTGGTTGAGGTCGTAGTCCTTGGCGGTCGCGCCGACGCTGAGGGCCTGCGACGCGGCGCCGGGCGCCTCGAGCTGGCTGCCGATGAACGGCCCCTGGTTGCCGGCGCTGGCAACGAACAGGGTTCCGTACTTCACGGCGAGTCGATCGAGGGCGATGCTCACGAGGTCGAGGTCGGCGCCCGAGTTCTGGCGGCCCGGGCGAACCTCGCTGCCGAGGCTCATGTTCACGATCTGGGCGCCGACTCCGCAGCCGAGCGGCGCCTGCGCGGCCGGCGTTGCCGCCCATTCCATCGCCGCGATCAGGTCGCTGTTGATGCCCGCGCCTGCGTCGGTGAGGACCTTGGCCACCGCCAGCTCGGCGTCCGGCGCGATACCCGTGTACTTGCCGTTGTCCGAGGCGTCGAGCGGGTTCCCGCTGCCCGTCCCGGCGGCGATTCCCGCGACGTGGGTGCCGTGACCGTTGCCGTCCTGGACGCCGACGATCGGGGCGCACCCGCCGCCGACGAAGTTGCGCTGCTCGACCACCTTTGCCGGGTTCCCGACCAGGTTCGACCACCTGCGGAAATCCTGGTCGTTGAGGTCGGGGTGGGCGGCGTCGATGCCCGTATCGAGGATCGCGATCCGGACGCCCTCCCCCGTGACGCCCGCGTCCCACTGCTGCGGCGCCCCGAGATCGGCAGGGGTCCCCCTGGTCTGGTCGCCGTATGGCTCCGGCCCATCCAGCGGCACGACCACCTCGACCGGCGTCAGCCAGCTGACCCACGTCTTCTCCGCGACCCGCAGCACGTTCACCGG
>DATJGH010000152.1:0-3383 GCA_035495215.1 Patescibacteria group bacterium | reverse complement strand
TAGCGCTCGAGGCGCTCGAGGGTGACGCCGCCCGAGCCGGACAGCGCGATGCCCAGCGCGATCAGCACGATGGCGCCGGCGGCGAGTGCGGCAACGACGAGGCCAGGCATCAGCGTGATCCTAGTAGGTGAAGCCGAAGATGCCGTTCGGGAGATGGATGCCCATCGCCTCGAACGTCTCGACGAACTTCGGTCGGATGCCGGTCGGCTTGAGCCGACCCTGGATCTTGCCGTCGATCACGCCGGTCTGCTCGAAGACGAACACGTCCTGCATGACGATCGTGTCACCTTCCATGCCCTGGACCTCGGTGATGTTCACGATCTTGCGGGTGCCGTCCTTGAGGCGCGACTGGTGCACGATCAGGTCGACCGCGGACGAGATCTGCTCACGGATGGCGCGGACCGGGAGGTCGACGCCGGCCATGAGGACCATGGTCTCGAGTCGGGCGAGCATGTCGCGCGGCGTGTTGGCGTGGCCGGTGGACAGCGAGCCGTCATGGCCCGTGTTCATGGCCTGGAGCATGTCCAGCGCCTCGCCTGAACGACACTCCCCGACCACGATGCGGTCGGGGCGCATGCGCAGTGAGTTGCGGACGAGCTCGCGGATCGGGATCGCGCCCTTGCCCTCGATGTTCGCGGGCCGGGACTCGAGCGTCACCACGTGCTCCTGCCGGAGCTGCAGCTCGGCGGCGTCCTCGATGGTCACGATGCGCTCGTCGTTCGGGATGAACGAGGAGAGCACGTTCAGCGTGGTCGTCTTGCCCGAGCCGGTACCACCGGACACGAAGATGTTGAGCCGGGCTTCCACGCAGGCGCGGAGGAACTCGAACATGTCCGGGGTGGACGTGCCGAACCGGATCAGGTCGTCCGTGGTGAACGGGCTGGCGGCGAACTTTCGAATGGTGATGACCGGGCCGACGAGCGACAGCGGCGGGATGATCGCGTTGACGCGGGAGCCGTCGGTCAGGCGGGCGTCGACCATCGGCGACGACTCGTCCACGCGACGCCCGATCGGGGCGATGATCCGGTCGATGATGCGCATCACGTGGTCGTCGTTCTGGAAGACCACGTTCGTCATCTCGAGCTTGCCCGCGCGCTCGATGTACACCTGGCGCGGGCCGTTGACCATGATTTCCGAGACGGAGTCGTCACGGAGCAAGGGCTCGAGCGGCCCGAGGCCGATGATCTCGTCGGTGATCTGCTCGAGCATCCGAACCCGCTCGGCGCGGGTGAGGGCGAGGCCCTCCTCGTCGATGACCCGGCTGAAGATCTCCTCGATCTGACGGCGAACCTCGACCTGGTTCGTCAGGTCGAGCTTCGGGTCGAGGTCCTGGATGACGCGGTTCTGGATCCGGAACTTGACGTCCCGGAACGACTCGCGCGCCGGCAGCTGGGTGACGAGCCGCGGGCTCGGCGCAGCCGCGCCCGTGCCGCCGCCGGCGGGAGGCCCGCCCTCGGTCGGCGTGCGGCCACCGCCGGGTGCCGCTGGCACCGGCAGGCGCTCCTCGCCCGGGCCACCCGGCCGAGCGGATTCGATGCGCTTGAGCAGAGACATCTAGCCCGGTCCCCCTACTACCGCCACGCGAACAGTGACTTGTTCTTGGCTGCCGCCTTGGCAGCCTTGTCCGGCCTGGCGGCCGCCGTCGTCGGCGGAGGTCCGATGACCGCCAGGGCCAGGCGCTGGATGTCCTGCGACACCTGCGCCTCGCGATTGCTCAGGTAGAACGGTACGCCGCGGTTCAACGCGTAGACCACGGATCGACCGTCGCTGACGATGGTGTGGTCGACCTTCCGGCCGATCGAGTGCTCGACGTCCGCGACCCGGATGCCCAGGGTCGAATCAGCGCGGTTGAGCACGAGCCGAATTTTCTCCGGTCCGTAGCCGAGCTGCTCGCACACCTCGAGGAACAATCGCATGTTCTTCACGCTTGTGATTTCGAGCGTGAGCAGCGTCAGGATCAAGTCGGCTTCGTCGAGGACCGCGAGGGTCGACTCGTTGAAGCTCGACGGGCAGTCCACGACGACCAGGTCGTGCTCGCTCCGAAGCGCCTGGAGCACCTGCTTGACGGCCGTCGGGTTGACCAGCTCGGCCTGCTCGGGCGTGGGCGGGGCAAGGAGCACCTTGACGCCGGACGAGTGGGCGACGAGGAAGCTGTCGAGCGAGTCGTACTGCTCGCCGGCCTGCAGCTCCGCGGCGAGGTCCGCGACGGACTTGTTGCGCGGGTTGAGGTTCAGCAGCACGCCCACGTCGCCGAACTGGAACGAGGCATCGACGAGGACGACGCGCTTGCCCTCCTGCGCCGCGGCCACCGCCAGGTTCACCGAGATCGTGGTGCGACCCACGCCGCCCTTCGGGCTGAACACGGCCACCACCGAGGCGGGTTCGCCGCCGCCGTTGCTCCGGGGCTCGGGCGCGGCGACGACGGGCGCGAACCGCTGCAGCTTGTCCTTCTCGCGCGTCCAGACCTGTCGGATGGACGCGGTGAGCTCGTCCGAGCTGAACGGCTTGACCAGGAACTCCCGCGCCCCGGCGAGCATCGACCGGCGGAGGTAGTCCGCCTCGCCCTGGACGGACATCATGATCACCGCGGCGGCGGGCACCTCCGCGGCCAGCTTCTCGGTCGCGGTGATGCCGTCCATGCCCGGCATGTTGATGTCCATCAGGACGACGTCCGGCTTGACCGAGGCCGCCAGCGTGATGGCCTCGGGTCCCCCTGCGGCGGCCCCGACCACCTCGACGTCGCTCTCGAAGCCGAGCAGCTTCGAGAGGTGATCCCGGGTCTCCGGGATGTCGTCGACGATCAGGACCTTGATGCGATCGCTCATCGAGGCGGGGCTTTCCCTGGTCTGGTTCGGTGGAAGCGGCTCAGGCCGCTACTTCTTGAGCGGAGTCGGGATCGGGACCTGGACGATCTCCGGCGGCAGGATGCCGTAGTCGTCGACCAGCGTCTTGAGGATCACGCCCGTCGTATCGACTGTCTGTCCGGCGTCCGACGTCGGCCGCAGGATCGCGTCGAGCGTCCCCGTGGTCCGGGCGAAGAGGAGCACCTCGGCCTGCTGCGGGGTGACCGCGAGGACGAGCAGCTTGTTCGCGCCCGTGATGACCGGCTTCTGGCTGGCGGCCGGCGCCGCCTGGCCCTCGGCCGGAGCCGGGGCGGGCGCCTCGAGGACGCCGATGATCTGGATGTCCTGCATGAGCAGCGGGATCTTGATGCTCAGCGGGTTGATGCCGGAGACCACGGTCACCGAGCCGTCGGTCAGCACCTGGACGACCGGGAAGGCGTCGCCGCGGAGGCTGATCGCGAGATCGACGGTGTCGCCGACGTCGAGCAGGTTCAGGACGCCGGTGAGCTCGTTGACCTGGATCGGGAAGGCGCGCTTGCC
>DATJGH010000151.1:0-12902 GCA_035495215.1 Patescibacteria group bacterium | reverse complement strand
CCGCCGCACGCGCCCGCCCCCGGGCACGCCGCGCTCTCGATGTCGTACAGCTCCTCGACGCTGATCTTGCCCGCGCGATAGGCGCCGACCGCCTCGAACACGGACACGACCGTCAGGTCGCGACCCTTGTACGTGCCCGGGTAGATCGTGCCGTTGTACAGGATCAGGCCGGGCACATCGAGGCGGGCCATGGCCATGGCGGCGCCGGGCAGCGTCTTGTCGCAGCCGACGAGGCAGACCACGCCGTCCATGAGATGCCCGCGCACGACAAGCTCGATCGAGTCGGCGACGACCTCGCGGCTCACGAGGCTCGCCTTCATACCCTCGGTGCCCATCGACACGCCGTCCGAGATCGAGATGGTGTTGAACTCCATCGGCGTGCCGCCGCCGGCCCGGATGCCCTCCTTGACGAACTCCGCCAGCCGTCGCTGGTTGAAGTTGCAGGGCATCGTCTCGATCCATGTCGTGGCGACGCCCACGAGCGGCCGGGCGAGGTCGTCGTCGGTGAAGCCGATGGCCTTGAGCATTGCCCGCGCGGGCGCGCGATCCGGCCCATCGGTCAGGGCGTGGGAGTGGCGCTTCGCGCCGTCGGTGGGTCGGTCGTAGGGCAGGGGACGGGAACCGTTGCCGGAGGAGCTGCGATCTGCCATCGAGGCAGTTTAGGCACCCTCGAGTCGACCCACCTTCGAAGCATGGCATCGCCCGAAGGCCGATCGCTATCCTCGGTTCGATGGACGATCGCGTGGCTGCGCTCCGCGGCGTGCCCCTCTTCGCCGGCCTCGACGAGCACAGCCTCCAGGCGGTCGCGGTCCTCGCGCAGCCCGTGGATGCGAAGGCCGGCGACGTCCTGATCCTCGAGGGCGAGCCTGGCGACTCGTTCTATGTCATCGTCGATGGCACGGTCCGAGTCGAGCACGGTGATCGGACCGTCCGCTCGATGACCGCGGGCGGGTTCCTCGGCGAGATCGCGCTGGTCGAGCACGGCGCGCGGACCGCCACGGCGACATGCGTCACCGCCTGCCGGCTCCTCGAGCTGCGGCGTCATGCGTTCCAGCGGCTGATGGACACGATGCCCGACGTCGCTCGCCGGATCCGGTCGGCGATGGAGCGCAGGGCCCGGGAGTAGGCGCGCGGGGTCAGCCGGCTTCCGCCATCGCCTCCGCCGTCAGCCAGTCGTCGACCAGCCCGCGCAGCACCGGCAGGCTGACAGCGCCAGAGCCGAGGACGGTGTCGTGGAAGGCCCGGATGTCGAACCGGGCGCCCAAACGCGCCTCCGCCTGCCGGCGCAGGCGAGCGATCTCGAGCTGGCCGACCTTGTACGCCAGCGCCTGCCCTGGCCAGACGATGTACCGGTCGACCTCGTTGGCGATGTTGTTCTCGCCGAGGGCCGAGTGCCGCTGCAGGAAGTCGATGGCCTCGCGGCGGGTCCAGCCGAGGGCGTGCATCCCCGTGTCGACGACCAGCCGGCCCGCCCGCCAGGCATCGAACGACAGGATCCCGAACCGGTCCATGTCCGAGGAGTACAGGCCCATCTCGTCGGACAGGCGCTCGGTGTACAGGCCCCAGCCCTCGGCGAACGCGGTCGAGCCGAGCATGCGCTGGAATGCGGGCAGCCCCGGCAGCTCCTGCGCGACCGCGATCTGGAGGTGATGCCCGGGGACCGCCTCGTGGAACGCGAGGGCCTCGGCCTCGTAGCGCGGGCGGGTCTCCGGGGCGTACAGGTTGATGTAGTAGCGGCCGGGCCGGCTGCCATTCATGGCCGGCCACGAGTAGTACGCGATCGTCTGGTGGGCCTCGGAATGGCTCGGGATCGGGACCACGACGCAGGCCGCCGCGGGAAGGCGCCCGAACCAGTCGCCGATCGCCGCGGTCGCCCGGGTGAGCGAGCGCTTCGCGGTTGCGAAGACCTCGTCGGAGGTATCGAAGCGGAAGCGCGGATCGTCGCGCAGCGTGGCCAGGGTCGAGTCGAGGTCACGCGTCCCGAGGACCCGCCGGCCGAGCTCGACGAACTCCGCATCGATCCGCTCGATCTCGGCGAGGCCGGTCGCGTGCAGGTCCTGCGGCGCGAGGTCGAGTGTCGTGTGAACACGGATCAGGCTCCGGTACGTCGCAGCTCCATCAGGCAGGTGCACCAGCCCTGGGCGGTCGGCTGATCTTGCCATCGGCGCCACGTCGCGCTCGAGCGTCTCGCGGTAGCGTCGGAATGCCGGGACGGCAACCTCGCGAACGGCCTCGAGCAGCTCTGACCTGAAGCGGACGCGGTCGGATTCCGGCCAGTCCTCGTGCGCTGCCGTCGCGGGCGCGGCGAGCTTCCACTGCTCCGCCGGCTCCCGCTCCAGGTTCCTGAGGACCTCGAGCTGCCGCTGGACCGGCGTCTCGACGGCAACCCGACCGTCCGCGGCCGCTTCGCGCAGCCCCGCCCTGACCTGGTCGAGGTACCGGCCCACGTCGCGCCAGCGGGCGGTGAGCGCCCGCCCGTCCGCCGGTGTGTCGATGGCCTGGTAGTCGACGAGGTCGAGCAGGCTGACGGCCGGCCCGCTCAGCGGGTCGACCGTCCATTCGTGCATGCCGGTGCGCAGGGCGTCGGCCAGGCCGCGCGCCTCGTCGACGAGCATCTGGCGGGTCACGCGCTCCCGAGCCGTCAACGAGCCCGGGTCAAGCGCCTCGGCGGCGGTCGCGGTCCCGTCCAGCCAGCGGATCCTCGCCGCGATGGCGTCTGGCCCGACGTCCTCGAGGCGGTCATCGAACCGGCGATCGCCGATGACGGTCGCCCAGGTCGGGTAGGCGGCGAGGTAGCCGTCCCAGAATCGGTCGGCCAGCGAGCGCAGGTCCTCGCCCGCTGCCGCCGTCGCGGCGTGCGTCACCGGATGCACCTCGAAACCTGACCACGGCGCGCCTCGCGACCTGCGCGCCGGGAGCTCAACCCGTCCGGACCGCCGTCGATCGTAGCCACTAGCGAAGGCAGCGGCCGGTCGAAACGGCAGCCGTCCGGCCGATGGCCGGCTGGACGCGCGCCCGGACATCCAGCGGCGAGAGGGCATAGCCAACGGACGGGTCGACCCTGGACTCAGCGAAGACGACGCCCCCGACGGTCCCGTTCTCGAGCATGAGCGGACCACCGCTGTCGCCCGGTCGCACCCGCGCGCGGAGCTCGATGATTCGACGCGTCACGCGGCTGTCGCCGGTCACGCTGAGCCCCTGTGCGTCGTAGGCCGCTGCGACGGTCGCCGGCTCGACCGTCTCGTTCCCGCCGCCCGGATAGCCGATGGAGGCCGCGAGGGCGCCCCGCCTGGGCTCGGTCGCGGTGAAGGTCAGCGGCGGCGCGCGGACCCCGTCGGTGTGGAGGAGCGCGACGTCGAGGTCGGTATCGATCAGCACCACCGTGGCGCGAAACGAATCCGCCGAGCTCTGGACGATGACGCTCTTCGCCCCGGTGACGACATGGGCATTCGTCACGAGATAGTTCGGCGCGACGACGAACGAGCTCCCGCTCGCCCGCTGGTCACAGCCATCGGCGACAACCCGCAGCACCGACGGCGCGGCCCGCTCGCCGATCTTCCGGGCGAGGGCATCCGAGGGCAGGTCGATCGCGGGAGCCGGGAGCTGCTCGAGGCCGATGAAGACATTCGGCAGGCCGCTGTCGTCGAGGATCTGGCCGAGCTCGAGGACGATCTCCGTCGGCGGCGGCAACACCGAGTCGACAGCTCGGAGGGCGGTGGACCGCTGCGCGAGCTGGGCCAGGTTCGGGAACGGCCCCGACGCGATCACGCCGCCGGCGAGCCACAGGATCAGGACGGCCTGCGCAGCGCCGACGATCGCGCCGCCGACGCGGTCGAGCGCTCCCAGGAGCCCGTTGCCCAGCGCCCGCGAGGCGACCCGGCCGAACGACCCGCCGAATGCCTCGCCGAGGCCAACCAGCCCCAGGAGCACCGACAGGACGATCACGGCCCTGATCGCAGCCGGCAGGCTGTCGAGGAAGGGCGTGACGGCCGGGAGGATCGCGAGACCGATCAATGCCGCGACCGCCGCGCCCGCGAGCCCGAGCAGCTGGGGCAGTGCCCCGGAGCGCACGCCGAGCACGACGGCCAGCACGAGCATGGCGATCGCGATGAGGTCGAGCGGGTTCACCGCTCGATCGTGACACAGCGCCCACGCACGGGCGTCTCAGGCGGCTGCCACATCACCCCGGCGCCCGCCGCGCCGGCATCGCAGATGGCGGCAAGACCTAGACGGGCGTCGCGTTCTCTCGCGTGTCGACTCGCGGGTCGTGGTCTGCTTCCCAGGCGTCGATCGCGGGCGCCTTGCCGAGCAGGTAGCCGAGCTCGTCCGTGCCCTCGAGGAGCATCAGCTTCGAGAACGGGTCCACGACGAATGGCAGATCCTCGTCACCGGGCAGGTGCACGACCTCCGCGCCGAGATCGACCGTCAGCTCGACGTCCGGGTCGCGTGCCACGAGCTCGAACAGCTGGCGGTGGCGCTCGGGGTCCACGACGATCGGCAGCAGCCCGTTCTTGAGCGAGTTGATGCGGAAGATGTCGGCGCTGCTCGTCGTGATGACGGCCTGGATACCCCATGCGACGAGCGCCCACGGTGCGTGCTCGCGTGACGAGCCACAGCCGAAGTTGTCGCCGGCGAGCAGGATCCGCCTTCCGGCCATCTCCGGCCGATCGAGGACGAACCGCGGGGTCTTCAGCGAGCCGTCCGCCTCGAAGCGCCAGTCGCAGAAGAGGGCCTCGGCCAGGCCCGCCTTGTCGGTGATCTTGAGGTAGCGGGCAGGCACGATCTGGTCCGTGTCGACGTTCTCCGCGGGTAGCGGGATCACGCGGCTCGTGAACGACATGAACGGCTCGGCCATGGTCAGCGACCGCCGACCGCGGCGAGCGTTTCGATGCCGGGCAGCCGGCGCGGGTCGGCGATCGCGCCGGCGATGGCGGACGCCGCGGCCGTGAGCGGCGAGGCGAGGAAGGTCCGGCCGCCCTTGCCCTGGCGGCCCTCGAAGTTCCGGTTCGACGTGCTCACCGCGTACTGGCCCGGCGAGAGCTGGTCCCCGTTCATCGCGATGCACATCGAGCAGCCGGCCTCGCGCCAGTCGGCGCCGGCCGCGCGGAAGATCTCGTGCAGCCCTTCGCGCTCCGCCTCGCGCTTCACCTCGTCCGAGCCCGGGACGACCATCATCCGGACCCCGTCGGCGATGCGCCGGCCCCTGAGCGCCTCGGCGGCGAGGCGCAGGTCGCTGATCCGGCCGTTCGTGCACGAGCCGATGAACACCACGTCGACCTTCTGGCCGAGCAGCGGCTGGCCGGGCTGCAGGTCCATGTAGGTGAGCGCCTGCTCGAGGCCTCGGCGACGGGAGTCGTCCTCGGCCGCGGCGGGATCCGGGACCCGGGCGGAGATCGGCAGGCCCATGCCCGGGTTCGTGCCGTAGGTGACCATCGGCTCCAGCGCCGCGGCGTCGATCGTCACCGAGCGATCGAACGTCGCGCCGTCGTCGGTCGGGAGCGAGCGCCAGCGGGTGACGGCCGCCTCCCAGGCCGCCCCATGTGGCGCGTGGGGTCGCCCGGCGAGATATTCGAAGGTCGAGTCGTCAGGTGCAATGAGGCCGGCTCGGGCGCCGCCCTCGATCGACATGTTGCAGATCGTCATGCGCTGCTCCATCGACAGGGCCTCGATCGCGGAGCCGCGGTACTCGAAGACGTGGCCCGTGCCGCCGGCGATCCCGATCCGGGCGAGCAGCGCGAGGATCACGTCCTTGGCGCTGACGCCCGGCGCGAGCCGCCCTTCGACGCGGACCTCGTAGGTCTTCGGCCGGCGCTGGAGCAGGCACTGCGTCGCGAGGACCATCTCGACCTCGGACGTCCCGATGCCGAAGGCCAGCGCGCCGAATGCGCCGTGCGTGCTGGTGTGGGAATCGCCGCAGACGATGGTCATGCCCGGCTGGGTCAGGCCGAGCTGCGGGCCGATCACATGGACGATGCCCTGGCTCGGGTCGCCGAGGCCGTGGAGCGGGATGCCGAACTCACGGCAGTTGGTCTCGAGCTGGGCGACCTGGGCAGCGGCCAGTTCGTCGAGGATGGGCAGGTTGCGCGGAGTCGTCGGCACCGAGTGGTCGGCCGTTGCGACGGTCCGCTCGGGGTGCCGAACGCGGAGGCCGCGGCGGCGCAGGCCGGTGAACGCCTGCGGGCTGGTGACCTCGTGGACGAGGTGCAGGTCGATCGCGAGGACGCTGGGCGCACCGGGGTCCTCCGCGACGACGTGCTCGTCCCAGATCTTGTCCACGAGGGTGCGCTGCCCGGCCATGGCCGCACATTCTGCCCGAACATCGACCGTCGCTCGATCGAACCTCAGGACCGGAGACCACCGCCGAACGGCCTATGACCGACCGGACCAGCGGATGGCGCCTCCGCGAGCCCGCCCGAAGTACAACGGACCGCACCCGAGTGGATGCCCACGCGGGTCAGTGGCCCGCTGGAGTACACGCCGTTGCCGAGGGTTACCTAGACCGTGGCCATGCTGCGCCGGCGCGCGCACGTGCCGGCGGTCGCGCTGCGTGCTCGTGGTCGCCTGGTCGGGGCCGGGACGAAGATGCCCGCGGCCCACCGGATCGTCCTGTTCGTCGCCGTCCTGACCGCGGCGGCCGTCATGATCTACGTCCTCGCCCTGCCTGGCCGCGTCGCGCCCTTCGCCAGCGTCCCGCTGCCCTGGCCGATCCTGGCCGCCGGCTTCGCCATCGCGGAGATGAAGGTCGTCACGGTGCACTTCCGGCGAGAGACGCACTCGTTCTCGCTGTCGGAGTTCCCGGCTGTGATCGGCCTGTTCTTCCTGTCGCCGGTCGACTACCTGCTGGCACTGATCGTCGGTTCGGCGGCGGTCCTCGTGGTGGCCGAACGGCAGGGCCCGGCCAAGCTCGCGTTCAACCTGTCGAACTTCGCGCTCACCGGCGTGGTGTCGCTGGCCGTGTTCCATGCCGTGGTCACACCGGACAGCGCGCTCGAGCCGGTCGACTGGGCCGCCGCGTTCGCGTCGTCCATCGCCGCCACGATCGTGGGCGCGCTGGCGACGGCGACCGTGATCACGATCTCCGGCGGTGCGCCGCAGTACGAGAAGCTGCCCGAGATGCTGCAGTTCGGCGGAATCGTCGCGATCGCGAACACGAGCCTCGCACTGCTGGCGGTCTCGTTGTTCCTCGTCAGCCCGCTGTCGCTGATCCTGCTCGCGGTACCGCTGGCAACCGTCTTCGTCGCCTACGGCGCGTACGTCTCGGAGCGCGAGAAGCACGAGCGGCTGGAGCTGCTGTACCAATCGAGCCGGATCCTGCAGCACTCGCCGGAGCTCGATTCGAGCCTGGTTGCCCTGCTCGAGCACACCCGCAACATGTTCCGTGCCGAGTGGGCGCAGATCATTCTCTACCCGCGCAAGGCCACGGACGAGGCGCTCCGGACGATCTCGCGCCACGATGGCGACAGCGTGGTGATGGAGCCGGTTGCCGACCTCGAGCACGACGCGATCGAGCAGCGGGCCCGCAAGGAGCAGCGGCCGTTCCTGTACCTGCCACTGCCGACCCATCGCGTCTTCGGGGGGATCAAGCAGGCAATGGTCAGCCCGCTCCGCGGTGAATCGGACCTGATCGGGTCGTTCGTGATCGCCAACCGCCTGACCGCGGGCACCGCGTTCACCGCCGAGGACCTGAAGCTCTTCGAGACCCTGGCCAACCAGTCCGCGATCGCGCTCGAGAACGGCCAGCTCGAGCAGTCGCTGGCGGAGCTCTCACGCCTGAAGGAGCAGCTCCGCTACCAGGCCTACCACGACCCGCTGACCAACCTGGCCAATCGCAGCCTGTTCGTCGAACGCGTCGACGAACGACTCGCCAGGCCGGCGGGGGACAAGGTGCCGGTCGTGCTGTTCCTCGACCTCGACGACTTCAAGGTCGTCAACGACACCCTCGGCCACGCCGCCGGTGACCGCCTCCTGTCCGCGGCGGCGGAGCGGATCCGGAGCTGCGTCCGGGCCGATGACCTTGCCGCCCGGCTCGGCGGCGATGAGTTCGCGGTGCTGATCGAGGACCAGCCCGACCTCAGCCGCGCGGTCGCGGTCGCCAACCGCATCATCGAGGCGATGCGGCTGCCGTTCCCGGTTGAAGGTCAGGACATGTCCGTGACCGCCAGCATCGGGATTGCGGCTGCCAAGTCCGACATGGCCGCCGCGGACGAGCTGCTCCGGAACGCCGACGTGGCCATGTACATCGCGAAAGCCAACGGGAAGGGCCGAGCCGCGGTCTTCGAGCCGACGATGCACGCTGCGATCGTGGCGCGCCATGCCCTCAGCGCGGAGCTTTCGCGAGGCGTCGGCAAGGACGAGTTCGACGTGTTCTACCAGCCGATCCTCGCACTCCAGACGGGCGCGCTGGCGGGGGTCGAGGCACTCGTGCGCTGGCACCATCCGACGCGCGGCCTCGTCACGCCGGACGAGTTCATCCCGCTGGCCGAGGAGAACGGGACCATCCTCACGCTCGGCCGCTGGGTCCTGTACGAGGCGTGCCGCCAGGTTGCCGAGTGGACGGAAACCCGGCGCACGCAGCCGATCACGCTCACGGTGAATCTGGCCGCCGCACAGCTCCGCGAGCCGGGCTTCATGGACGATCTCGACGGGATCCTTGGCGTCACCAAGCTCACGCCGAGCCAGCTCGTCCTCGAGATGACCGAGACGGCGATGTTCCACGACACGGCGACCACGATCGCGCGCCTCCAGGACCTGAGGGCGCGTGGGATCAGGATCGCGATCGACGACTTCGGCACCGGCTACTCGTCGTTGGGCTACCTGCGCCGCTTCCCGGTCGACATCCTCAAGATCGCCCGCGAGTTCGTCGACGACGACTCCGCCGAGTGGGCCTTCCCGGCCGCGATCATTGCCCTCGGCCGGACCCTGAACCTGCGCATCGTCGCCGAGGGCATCGAGCAGGAGTGGCAGCTCGAGCGGCTGCGCAGCCTCGGCTGCGAGCTGGGCCAGGGCTTCTACTTCGCGCGACCAACGGACGCCGCCGGGTTCGAGGCATACGTCGCCGCCCGGCACCCGGGTCAGGGCAAGGCGGCTCGGCGTGGCCTGGCGCCGGTCGGCCGGTTGATCGAGCCCGCACACTAGGGCGCCCGATGTTCATCCTGTACGCGCTCGTCGTCGGTTTCGTCCTCGGACTCCTGCTCGGAGGCCGGCCGTCGGGCCTGGCCAACCTGCAGTTCCGCTGGCCGTGGCTGATCATCGGCGGCCTGCTCGTCCAGGTCGTGCTGTTCAGTGACCAGGTCGCGAGGGTCGTCGGCGAGCTTGGCCCGTGGATCTATGTCGGGTCGACTGGCCTCGTCTTCCTGGGGGTGCTGCGCAACATCGACATCAGCGGGATGAAGGTCGTGGCGCTCGGCGCGGCCTCGAACCTCGCCGCGATCGTCGCCAACGGCGGCTATATGCCCGCCTCCCGCGGCGCGCTCGAGGCGCTGGGCAAGACGGACCCCACGACCTACTCGAACAGCGCAACCCTGCAGCACCCGGCACTTGAGCCGCTGACCGACATCTTCGCGCTGCCGGCCTGGCTGCCGTTCGCCAACATCTTCAGCGTCGGCGACGTGCTGATCGCGCTCGGCGTCGTCGTCGTCATCGTCGCGGCGATGCGACGCGGCGATATGCCGGCGCCGGCCGCCCCGGAAGGCTCGCCGGTCGCGTCCTGAGGGCCGGCCCGCCGCGGAGGGCTGAGCGGAGCGCGGCGATCGGCTGGAGAGCGGATCGGGTCTGGTGCGGAGGGGGGCGGCGGTGCATCGCGACAACTCCCCCGAACGCCGGTCGTACCGGTACTTCCGCACCATAGGTCCTCCCCCGATGGTCCCCTAGGTTTCCGTCGAGGGCGAGCGCTCTCCGTCGCAGGACTGTCCAGGGCAAACCCGTTGCGAAGCGGGGACGCAAAGCCAGGGGTCTCCTCCGCGAGACGGCCCAGCCGCCGGTCCTGATGGACGTAACCGAAGCTCCTGAAAGGGAAGCTCTCGTGAAGGCGATCCTGGCGCGCTTCACCGTGGCGGCCATGCTGTTGGCGTCGATGGCGCTGACGCTGGGCGCGGGAATCCGGTGGTACTGATGGACACCTTCCACAGCGCCCCCTCCCGCAAGAACCCGGCGCTCGCTCCCGACGCGGGACATCGCTGGCGCTGATCCCACACCGTGCCCTCGCGGGCACGCAACCGGATCGAGATCTGGGGCCGTCGAGCAATCGACGGCCCCAGTCGATTCCCGGGTCCCTGATCAGGCCGTGTCGGCCTTGGCGCGCAGGAACTCCAGGACGCGACGATCCACCCAGCCCGGCGCCGCGGTCCGCTGCTCGAGGTTCTCGACTGCCATCCAGTCCTCCAGGGCCTGCTGCCACGACGCGTCCCAGTTCGAGGGCAACGGCGCCGGTCGACCAGTCATGGGCCGGGCCTCGCGCTCGGCCGCCGCGGCCTCGTCGCTGAGCGCGTCCATCGGCCGGAACATCGTCGAGAAGGCGCTGCCCGGGCCCGCCCCCAGCGTGTCCAGCAGCGAGCGCAGCTCACCGGCGACCAACTCGTCGGTGCGGACCAGCGCATCGAGGGCGGGCCGGTCGAGGTACAGGCGCTGCAGCTCGAGCAGCCGTCCCAGCTCGCCGATCGGGTCGAGGTGGTCGTCGACGCGGACGTCGATCCAGCGGTCGTTGCCGCCGCCGTAGCCGCCGTCCTCCCGGGCGACGTACAGCGCCGCCGATTCGCGCCCGCGCCGATCGCCGCCCTCGGCATCCGCTGCGGCGAGGCACGCGACCAGGAGCTCCGGGAACGGGCGCCCGCCCGCGGCGAACGTATCGGCGAGCCCGTCGACCACGCCCGACCCGGCGAGGATGTTGCCCTGTGCCGCGTACCCGGGGCCGGTGCGGCCGCCGGCCCAGGCGAAGCAGTGCCGGCCGGTGTGGGTCGCGCCGCGGCCGTGCGCATCGACGATCCCCACCTGTCGCTGGTCCCGGAGCGGGTCTGCGCTGACCAGGCGGTCGAGGGTCTCCTGCGCCGACGCGCCGCCCTCGAGCAGGGCGAGCCCCTCCGGGCCATAGGCGACGTTGGCGTAGGACTGCGTCGCGACCGCACCGACCCCGGCGCGCGCCCACGGGACCACCGCCCCGACCGCGAGGAACTTTGACTGGACGGCGATGCCGAGATCGCCGGTCGCGCTGTCACGGGCGACGATCGAATAGGTCACGGATGGCCCTCCGTCAGTGGCGGATGCGCGGGTCGACGAGGACCTGCAGCACGTCGACGAACAGGTTGGCGAGCACGATGGCCAGCGTCCCGAACAGCACGGTGCCGAGGATGAGCGGGACGTCTGCCGTCACGATCGAGTCCACGGCCAGCTTGCCGATCGCGGGCCAGCTGAAGACTCGCTCCACGATAACCATGCCGCCGAGGAGGAAGCCGAGGTCGAGCCCGATCTGGCTGAGCACGGGCCCGATCGCACGAGCACGATCGTGACCCGCGGCCCGCGATCGGGACGAGCCGGCCCAGTCTGCCCGGGCGCCGCGTGCCGGTCAACGGGCGAATCGACGCCGGGACCATCGTTGTGATGCGCAGTGCGGAGGTCCGGTTGCGCTTTCAACCATCGCGCCCGTAGACTGCGCGAACCGTGGGCATCTCGAACCTGCCGGATCGCCGCAAGGTCGCCGTGGTCGTCACCACGGATGGCCGCCGCGCTCACCTGCCGATCGAGACTGCCGAGGTACCCGTCCTCTCCCTTCTTCGGTCGATCCTGGTCGGCATTGAGCGCCTTCTCGGCCTCATCGCCGGCGACCGGCGGGAGCACGGAGGGACGCGGCGAGGCGATCGCAGCTAGCGATCACCGACAACCGAGGACCAACCGGACCCCCGCCGAGAGGCGGGGGTTCTGATTTCTCCGGCGAATTGCCGGCGGGCCCGGGCAGCGAAGGAACGCGGGAGGGAACGTGACCAGACGAGGGAGCGAGTCGTGACCCTGACGAAGCGCGACCGCGCGCGCCGGAGCCACGTGCCCGCGGCGGGCTCGGAGCATGCCGCCGCGGTCGAGCGTGCCCAGCGCGAGATGCTGCACGAGGGCTCGTCCACGGTCTCTGTCCGCACGGCGGAGCACGGGACGCGGCCGCGGATCGGTGCCGACGTCGTGTGCGAGGCGCTGCTCCGGCAGGGCGTCGACACCATGTTCAGCTACCCCGGCGGGGTGATCCTGCCGCTGTACGACATCCTCGGCGACTACCCCCAGCTGCGACACGTGCTCGTCCGCCACGAGCAGGGCGGCGCCCATGCCGCGGACGGCTATGCCCGCGCCACCGGCAAGGTCGGCGTGTGCATGGGCACGTCAGGGCCGGGCGCCACGAACCTGGTCACCGGGATCGGGACGGCGATGCTCGACTCCATCCCGATCGTCGCGATCACCGGCAACGTGCCCTCGGCGCTCATCGGCAAGGACGCCTTCCAGGAGATCGACATCAACGGCATCACCCTGCCGATGACCAAGCACAACTACCTGGTCCGCGACGCGGACGAGCTGCCGCGGGTGATCGCCGAGGCGTTCCACATCGCCCGCTCCGGCCGGCCGGGTCCGGTGCATGTCGACATCACCAAGGACGCCCTGCAGCAGGCGACGCAGGCAGTCCACCCGTCGGAAGACGAGGTCGTCGCCGGCCTGCCCGGCTTCCGCCCGACGATGGACGGCAACTACAAGCAGCTCAAGCTGGCGGCCGCCGAGATCGCCGCCGCCCAGCGGCCAGTGATCCTGGCCGGCCACGGCGTGCTCCATGCCGGTGCCGAGCAGGAGCTCCAGGCGTTCGCCGAGAAGGTGAACGCCCCGGTCGCGTGGACCCTGCTGGGTGTCGGCGCCCTGGACGAGCGCCACCCGCTCGC
>DATJGH010000150.1:0-17671 GCA_035495215.1 Patescibacteria group bacterium | reverse complement strand
TCGCGATCGCGTCGGCAAAGTCGGTGACATCGGCGCGGCTGGACATGCACGAACCGTCGTTGACGCTGGTCGCACCCATGGCGTGGAATCCCATGGGCGAGCCGTCCACGCACGAGGCCGCCAGATCGAAGAGGTCACGCGAGCCATACCAGGAGACCACGGGACTGCCCGGAACTGTCGCCGTCACCGACACGGGGCCCGCGGAGGCCGTGTACGTGCCGCCATGCGTCAGGTCGACGCATCCTCCTGCCAGCGTTGGCGCCGGTCTTCCACTCGGCGCCGGCCGAAGAGTCGGCGCCGGGTCGATCCCGGGTCGGAGGCGAACCCACGTGACGCCGTCCTGGTCGTGCAGGGTGTCAGTCCCTGCCTCGTAGTCATACCGCCCGCCGATGGACACCAGGTTCAACCCGCATCCGCCACCATCCGGGTAGGAGACGACGAGGCGATTGCCGGTGATCTCGCCGACGCCGTCGGCACGGAAGACCTTGACCTGGTCGGCCACGCACACGGCGCCGGTCGCAAGGTCGTCCTGGAACTGCACGACTGGAGCCGTGCCCGCGCCGACGATCAGCGTCAGCGTGCTGCCATCAGGCGCGTCGGTCGCGGTCCATCTGCCTTCGAACACCGCGCCCGAGGACGGTGAGGTGGACCGTTCGGGCGACACCGTCGGCACCCGCACGTCGCCGCTGCGGATGCGCGTCCAGACGATGCCGTCCTGGTCACGAAGCGTGTCGGTGTCGCGGTCGTAGCTATACGCGCCGGCGATCGAGACCAGCACGGAACCGCACCCGCCGCCATTGGGGTAGGAGACGACGAGGCGGTCACCGGTGATCTCGCCGGCGCCGTCGGCCGTGAAGACCTTGCTGGCGTCCCCGATGCAGGCATCGCCAGTCGCGAACAGGTCCTCGAAGCGCACCGAAGGACTGGTGCCCGCGCCGACGTACAGGTTCATCGTGCTGCCATCGGGCACGTCGGTCGTGGTCCACGTCCCCTCGAACGGCGTGGTCGGACGCGTCGCGCCGCCACCGGCCAGGATGGCTCCGACCACGGCCGCGAGCACCAGCGCGAGGGCGATGAGCCCGAATCGGACCGCGGCGGGGAACGGGCCGATCCGACCACGGAGGTCGGGCAGCCGCGCAATCAGCGGGCGGCGCTGCGGCGTGGTCGCGACGTCCGCGACGATCGTCGCCAGCTGGCCGTCGGCAGGGCGTTCGTTTGCGGTCTCGAGCAGGTGCTGCCGAAGCTCGACAGAGAATCGGTCGTTCATCATGCGAGTCGCTCCCCCACCCGTGACGGCATCCGGTCGTCGGCCTCGAGGGCCGCTCGGAGCGCCTGGGTCGCGCGGTTGAGCCGGGACTTCGTCGTCCCCAGCGGGACGCCCATCGCCTGCGCGGCATCGGCGAGCGGCAGGTCGAGGTAGTAGACGAGAACCACGATGGCGCGCTGCTCGGCCGGAATCCGGGCAAGACCGCGTTCCAGCTGATCGTGAATGGCGAAATCGCGCTCGCCACCGGCCACCGGCGGCTCGTCGGCGGGTGTGAGGCGGATCTCGACTGCCTCGACGCGCTTGCTCCGTCGAACGCCCTTGAAGCACGCTCGAATGAGGAGCCGGCGAAGCCAGGCCTCGAAGCGGTCCGGCTCCCGCAGTCCGGGGAGTGACCGCCACGCCTCGATGAAGGCTTCCTGCACCGCGTCCTGAGCGGCGTACTCGTCTCGCAGGATCATCCGTGCCACCGCCGTGAGCCGCCCGATGGATCGCGCCACGAGCTCCGTGAAGGCGTCTCGATCGCCTCCCCGGGCCCGGATCACGAGATCGTGCACCGCTCTCCCACCCACCCTTGGCCGCGGCGAGCCGCCGCGCTGCCAATGATGTGCGCGACACGCGCCGCAAAGGTTCCCGAATCGCCTGATTCGGCAAGATGGAACCTTTGGCCTCCCGCCTCGCCACATGGTCGGCAAGAGCGAACGACATCGACGTCAGGTTCGCTGGGAGAGGAGAGGGCTCCATGCGCGGCAACCCATTTCGTATGGTCGCGGCCATTGCGTCGGCCACGGTGCTGGTCCTGGTCTTCGCGGGCTCAACCCTCGGGACACCGGGCGGCAATGTCATCTCGGCGCCGATCCTGGTTCGGGGCGACTTCGTCGACCGGGTCGACGTCAAGGTCAAGTTCGAGCGGGATGGCAGCATGGTCGTATCGAACGCCCCGGACGCAGGCGAGGTCGTCGTCCAGGAAATCACGATGGGGCCGGGCGGCACGACCGGCTGGCACAGCCACCCGGGGCCAGTTGTCGTCGTCGTCAAGCAGGGCACGCTCACGTACGTCCGGGCCAATGGGGATGAGTGCACCTCGACCCCGTACTCGGCAGGTACGGCGTTCGTGGACCCCGGCCAGGGCCATGCCCACACCGCGTTCAACTACGGGACCGAGAACATGGTGCTGATCGCGACCTACTTCGACGTGCCCGTCGGCGGCTCCCCGCGGATCGACGTGCCGGTCGTTCCCGACCCCTGCTGAGGGGCCGTTCAGCGTTCCGATCGCAGCCATTGCCGCCGGCGTTCCACGCCGGCGGCTTCTTTTGTCCAGCACGCCTGGTCAGGTGTGGCGCGACGCTCGTCAGCCGAACCTCAGTCGGTCCCCGGATCCCGTGACGAAGATGACCGAGGGGTTTCCGAGGATGCCGGTGCCGATGACCGCGCCCGTCGCGTCATCCAGGGTGATCCAGCGCGGAGCGATGCGGTCCGGCTGAAGGCTGAGGGCGAGCCGGTACCAGATCCGCTGGCTCTTCGGCGATGTCTCGGCAATGAGCGCGGCCGCTCCCGGATCGACGAAGGCGAGGGTCGCGGGATCGACCAGCGTCTCCATGAGGATCGCGCCCGTCGGGCCGATGATCCTGGTCGCGAGTTGGTCGCGGGGGCGCGAAGCCAGCTGCGGTCCCCGACCGAGCAGCTTCGGCAGGATCGAGGTCGTCTGCGCCCGCCCGATCCCGTCCGCCCAGACGACACGATCGACCAGCATCTGCCGCGCGGTGGTTGCCTGGAAGGTTTGCTGACCGGGCTGCTCGATTCGGCCGACGAGGACCACCTCCAGGGGCGCCGCGCCGGGGACCACCTCGGCCGGAAGGACGACGCCGGGCGTCAGGACGACCGGGAGCGCGGGGGCCGCCCCTGACCCGTACGGGTGATCGTTCGCGCCGCCCACGTTCATGGAGCCGGCGGGGTGCGGCGTCGCGACGAGCACGCCCGAGCGGTCGCAGAACGTCCGGATGTCCGCGTCGACGCCGAGCTCTGCCACGAGGTCCGGCCGGTCGACGCCGCTCGAGTTCGGGCAGCCCAGCGAGGGCCACGGGACGTACCACCCGGCGACGGCGATGACCGGCCGGTTGGCGACGCCTGGATCGTCCAGGTTCGCGAGGGTCCGAACCTCGATGCCGAGCACGGTCGCCGGGTACGCCGCGGGCAAGGGTTGCGGTGCCTGCTCGACTGGGGCTTGCCTCGGAGACTCGCGCGCGACTGCCTTGTCACCGCCGCTGGGGATGGGGCTGTCCGACTGCGGCCCGCTTGTGCCGAGCCAGACCGCGCCGATCAGGGCGACGGCCGGCACGATGACCGCCAGGCGGTTCCAGCCGGCGCGCCGGCGTTCGAGGACGGCCCGCGGCTCGAAGCTGGCCTGCTCGTCCACGGTCCAAGCGTATTCCCGGCTCGAAAACCTGCCTCCGCAACGGCATCGAGCCGGTTCGAGCCGCTCGCGGTGCCCGAAGCGCCGCCGTGCGATCTACCTGAGTGGGGTCGGCTCCAGCGCACTGTCCCCGGTGATTGCCTGACCCCACACGCCGGCGCGGATCATGCGCGCGACCACGAAGAACCAGAGCGCGGTGAGGATGGCGACGAGCAGCACCGCCAGCACCCACGGCGCCGGCGCGAGCCACCCGGCCAGCAGTGCGATCGCCGCGCCCGTCGCGAGGACGGCGCCGAGCGGGCGGTAGACGACCTCGAGTCGAACGGCGTCCTCGAGCTCGCGCTCCGTGACGATGAGCGCGAGGAGGCCGAGGGCGACCGAGCCGCCGAGGAGGAGCGCCGTGGCGCCGGGCGTCGTCGGTTCGTGGGCGTGCTCGATCAGGTTCACGATCCCCGCGCCCGCGGCGACGATCGCCAGCTGGATCGGCAGGTGGCTCAGCATCCAGGTCCAGATCGGGCCGCCCGTCCTCGGCAGGCGCCGGCCGACGAGGTCGAAGTAGATCCACCAGAGCCCGAAGCCGATGACCATCGCCAGCGAGCCGGTGGCGATGGTGAGGGCGTCCGGCCCCGCCGCAGACAGGCCGTCGACGACACCGAAGATGACCTCGCCGAGGACGATGATCGTGAACAGGCCGAACCGCTCGACCAGGGAATCAGTCGGCAGGATGCCCTCGTTCTGGCGGCCGCTTCGAGAGCCGAGCAGCATGAACAGGAGCCAGCCGGCCGCGAAGACGGCCCAGACGAGGAGCCGCCACGGTCCCTCGGGGAATGCCGCCGTCGCGCCGACGACCACCGTCGACAGCGCCATGCCGCCGACGTAGAACGCGGTGATCCGCAGGAACTCCGGCCGCTCGACGCGGTCGAGCTCGCGGATCGCGTACCACTGCCAGCCCATGAACGCCAGGAAGACGGCGTAGACGAGCGCGAACTGCGGGCCGGTCGACCCGGCGGCTTCCGCGGTGAAGACCGCGAGCAGCGCGAGGATGCCCATCTGGAAGAAGACCTGGAGGCGCGTCCGGCCGTCCTCGCGGCCGTGCAGCTCGATGTACAGCGAGCCGTTGAACCAGGCGAACCAGAGCATCGTGAACACGATCGCGAACTCGACGAAACCCTCGAGCGACACGTGCTCGGCGAGGTGGTGCGACGCCTGGCCGATGACCGCGACGTAAACGAGGTCATAGAACAGCTCGAGATTGCTGACGGTCCGGTCCTTGATGACCGCGCCGTGCGGCCGCGGCGGGCTGAACAGCCAGCGCTTGAACTGCGCCTTCGGGGCGTCGGTCATGGCGTCGAACGATAGCCGCGGTCGCCGGCGCAAGAGACCGCGGGTATCGGCCGTACCTCCTGCATGCGACTCCTGACCGCCGCTTCCGCACTTGCAGTTGCGCTCGCTGGATGTGGCGGCTCGACGCCGTCGAACGCCGGGGCCACGACGCAATCGTCACCTTCCAGCGGGCCCACCGTGCGCCCGACCGTGACACCCCCACCGGCCGTGACGCAGCGCTTCACGTTCGACAAGGACGCCGTCGTCGACACGACCCTCGTCGGAACGAAGGACCTGTACATCAACCCGGGCGCCCTCCTCGACGTCGACGGCGTCCTGCACATGTTCCCGAACTCATTCAGCCAATGGCCGGGCCGGATGCGGATCCCGCACCTGACCTCGACGGACGGCACAAGGTGGACGCTCGACAAGATGGCCTCCGTCCTCGACTCGAAGAGCTTCGAACTCGCGAACCCGGGGATCGACGTCTCCACCGGCTTCGTCGCCGATGACGGCACATGGGTCCTGATCTACGAGACGGTGTCGACGTCGGCGCCCTGGGTCGTCGCCCGGGCTACCGCGCCCTCGCCAGACGGGCCGTGGTCCGTTGAGGACACGCCGATCCTCACGGCAGGCGCCTCGGGCGCCTTCGACCAGGGTGGGATCCAGTGGCCCTCGGTCGTCAAGGTCGGCGCTCGCTGGGCGATGTACTACGCCGGCTTCGACATGCCCGCCCAGGGCACCGGCTCGATCGGCGTCGCGTTCTCGGATGACGGCAAGACCTGGACCAAGAACGCTGCCCCGGTCCTCGTCTCGTCCGAGCGTTGGGAGGGCCGGTCGGTCGATCGACCGCGCGTGGTCCAGATCCCGAGCGGCTTCCTGATGCTGTACACCGGCCGCGACCTGACCGATCGCGGGCTCGCCACGTCGACGGACGGCCTGACGTGGACGAAGGTCCCGGGTCCGAACATCGAGAAGACGGACTTCCCCGTGCGCGGGCCGGGTGCCTGGGACAGCGCCCTCGTCGTCCGCGACGGCGCGCTCCAGTACTTCCTCGAGATCGGCGGGGAGACGACGAAGATCTACCGGGCCACGCTCGCCTGGCCCTGACGCCTTCAGCACCGCGCGGCTGATGGGCGCGCAGGCGACCCCGGCGCTTCGTCACGGCGGCGCGGGTCGGCTGGCACTTGCCGCGGCCCCTCCGGAAGCGAACGCTGGACCGAGTCGCACCTGGAGGACTGCAATGAACGTTCTTGTCGCGTATTCGAGCCGCCACGGAGCCACTCGAGGCATCGCCGAGCGAATCGCGAAGACGCTCGCGGACGATCAGCTCGATGTGACGTTGCGCCCGGTCGCCGACGTCGACAGCGTCGATGGCTACGACGCGTTCGTGATCGGGAGCTCGGTCTACATGTTCCACTGGGAGAAGGACGCCACGGCGTTCGTCCGGAAGCACCCAGGCGTGCTCGGCGCCCACCCTGTCTGGCTGTTCTGCAGCGGGCCTGTCGGCACCGACATGATCGACAAGGAGGGCAAGGACGTCCTCGAGTCCGCCCGACCGAAGGAGTTCGAGGAGTTCGCCGAGCTCGTCCACCCGCGCGGCGAGCAGGTGTTCTTCGGCGTCTACGACCCGATGCGCGAAAACGCCACCCTTGCCGAGCGGCTGGTCACCAGGATTCCCGCGATTCGCGAGGCCCTGCCCTCCGGCGACTTCCGCGACTGGCCGGCCATCGAGGCCTGGGCCCACAAGATCGCGCGTGAGCTGAAGCCTGCTCTCGTGGGCGTTTGACGCTCCAACCACAACGGCGCCGCTGGTCCCACCGGCGTGCGTCTCGAGGGTCTCGACGGACAACTGAAACTGGCCGCCGGCCCAGGAGGCCGGCGGCCAGTGCCTTGGACGCGCAACTAGTTGACGACGATCGTGCCCTGCATCCAGGGGTGAATCGCGCACAGGTACTTGAGCGTCGTGCCTGAGGGTGCCGTCACGGTGGCAGACACCGTCTGGTCATCGAAGATGAAGAGTGAGTCGCCCGCGGCGTCGAGGCCTGGGCCGCCGACGTTGACGACGGGATTGAAACCGCCGGCCGAGTGAGCCGCCAACGCAGCAGCGCATTCAGCGCAGGCGAAGATCTCATCCAGCGACGCGCCAGGCGGGTTCGCAACGATCGTCACGGTGTGCGGCGCCGTCGTGTTGTCATCGTGCGTCCAGGTCACCGTCCCGCCGCTGGCGACCTTGATCATGCCCGGCGTGAATCGAAGCGTCGCCTGGACCATCGAGTTCAGGACGACTCGCTCGTCGCCGATCGTCCGCACGCTTCGATCGGCCGCGACCACCACGTTCGACAGAAGCACCAGCGTCGCCAGTGCGGCGACGAGGGCAAAGATCCGCCGCATAACCAGACCTCCTTCCAGACTCCTTGCGCGGTGCGCGCCGTCAGGCGGGCACCTCCTCGCGGTGGTGGGTCTGGGCAACCGCGCCCAGGTCTCCCCGATCAAGCAGGCCCGGCGGCGCCTCGGCGACGCGCGCCCGTGTGGACGCGCGAAGCGTCGCGGTTCGGAGGCCCTGCTCGAGGGCGGCACGCTCGCCGACGATCGCGCCGGGACCGATCTCCGCGACCACCTCGCCATCGACCTCGACCAGGAACATGCCGTCGAGGATCATGTAGACCTCGGTGCCCACCTCACCCTGCGTGACCAGGGCGTCTCCGGTGGCGAGCGTCCGGATTCGTGGCTTCGGGCCGGCATGCATGATCTCTGTCGAGAGCTCGCGCTCCATCGCCGACTCGACCGCCGCGATGATCGCCGGCGAGTCCACGGCGCCCCATGGGGTGTGTGCTCCGAACGAGTCGGAGAACCATGTCTTGAAGTCGATGACGCCCGACTTCTGGATGAGCCTGCCGGTGGCGTCGTACACGTAGTGCCGCGGGAACGGGCTGGCACCGATCAGCGCCGAGCTCGTCGACCCGTCGACGTTGATCGTCAACTCCAGGGTCGTCCACGCGATCGATGGCCAGAACTGGGCGTACGGCTTGCGCCGCACCGGGCGCGGCGTCGGGATGGCCATGCGGCCCCCGATCGTCTGGACGAATCGGACCGATTTCGGGCCCACCTCGGGCTCGTGCTGGATGTCGGGCAGGTGCACGCCCGGGAAGCGGATCCGCGCCGGTCCCACTCTGACGAGCGTCGAGCCGATACGCCCGCCGCCGAGATAGCCGTAGCCGACGATCCCGTCGTCCTCGACGTCGATGTATGCCCGGAGCTCGTTCGCCTCGCGGAACCGGTCGTTCCGTCGGAGCTCCTCGACGTCCTCGATGTAGTCCGGCGGTGGCTCGTCGTAATGCGTGATCCCGAGCTCGAACGGGATCCTGGACAGACCCTCGATGGTCTCCGAGGGGATCCACGTCAGCGTCGTGATCGACGACTCGTGCCGTGCGATGGACATGATCGCGACCTCCTGGCCGATTGCATTCCCACTTCGGATCTAGGCCTCGGCGGCGTCAGGCGCGGCCCTCGCGGCGTCCGGCGCGGCCTGCGCGTTTCTCGCCTTCCACGCCTCGCGGGCCATCGCGACGGCAACGAGGAGCAGGAGAAACCCGTTCACGGGGTGGAGTGCCGCGACGATCGGTGCCGAGCTGCGAAACGCCACGAGCATCGACTGGACGATGAACATGCCGAACAGGCCCGCGGCATACAGGACCTGCCGCTGGCCGAGCTGCCCGGCGCCGGCGAGGATGAGGAGGAGGAGCGGAAACAGCCCGAGCATGAAGCCCCAGCCGGCGTGCGTCTCGAACTTGCTCGAGTTCTCGAACACGCCGAGGCCTGCCAGAAAGACCTGGATGAGCAGTCCCGTCACGAAGGCCCACGCCACGACAAGGTGCATTCTTCGGATCACGTTCATCGCCCTCACCTCCAGGCTTCGGCAGCGACCCCACCGCCGCGAGGTACTTCGTAGCGCGCCGCCGTCCCGCTGGTGAAGGGACCTGTGTCCCGGGCGGGCCGGGAAAAGAAGGTCGCCGGGCGAAGCTCAGGGAGTGGAATCCGAAGGGGGCGCCGGTTGGGTGCGCGACGTGACCGGCGCCGTCGTTGCCGGCCGAGAGGGGTCACGCAGCGATGCGCGCGCGACGAGCCAGGCGAGCCAGAAGACCAGCATCGCGTTCACCGGGTGGAGGGCGGCGATGACCGGCGAGTCCGTACGCGCGCGTGCGAGCTCAGGCTGGATCGCGGCAGCGACCACCAGCGCGAGCGTCAGCCAGCGGGTGCGGGTCGAAAGGCCCGCCACCAGGCTCACCGGAAGCAGTACGAAGAGGGGGACGGATCCCAGGAGCCAGCCGAAGCCGGCGTGCGTCGTCCAATCCGTGACCTTGAACGCGCCGAGGCCGGCGAGGAACACCTGCAGGATCACGCCGCCGAGGAAGACCCAGGCCAGCACAGCGAACGCCCTGCGCTCCCCGCTCACGGGGCAGGTGCGGGGTTTTCCCTGATCTCCGCAGTGGCCCGGCGCGCCAGCGTCGCGCCGACGCCGAAGACCGCGAGCGCATTCACCGTGTGCAGGCCGCCGAAAACGGGGAGGTACTGGCGCAGCGAGGGCAGGACCGTCTGGATGGCGAAGAGCAGCAGCAGGACGAGTGCGAGCGACTGCGTCCGGCGCGAGACGCCCCGCGTTCGAGACAGCAGGACCAGCGCGGGCGCAAGCCACCCGAAGGTGTACGCGAAGTCGCGATGGAACGACGCGTCGACCTTGGCGAAGATGTCGAGGCCCACCAGGAAGATCTGGATGAGCACGCACACGACGAAGAGCCAGGCGCCCACGGCGAGGAGGACGCGCGCAAGTCCCACTTCGCGGACGGCCAGTGCCACGGAGCGATGGTCGGCGCCGCCGCGTCCCGGCGTCATGGGCTCGGCGTCCCGACGAAGGCGGGACGCCTGGCCAGCGGTGGTGCTCACCCGGGCGGGCGCCGCAACGACGCGTCACGCATGCCGAACCCGGCCTCGCGCGCTCGGATGATCGCCTGCGCACGGTCCACGACCATGAGCTTGCCGAGGATCGTGCTCACGTGGTTCCGGACGGTCTTCACGCTGATCGCGAGATTCGCGGCGATGGCCGCATTCGAGGACCCGCGGGCGATCTCCTCGAGGACCTCGCGCTCCCGATCGGTGAGGTCAGGAAACGGCTGGACGCCGAGCGCACGCGCCCGCGCGAAGAACCCCACCATCCGCTGGGCGACGCCGGCGCCGAAGATCGCCTCGCCGCTGCCGACGCTCTCGATCGCGCGGCGAAGCTCGTCGTGGCTCGCGTCCTTCAGGAGGTAGCCGCGAGCGCCGGCGCGCATCGCGGCGAAGATCGATTCGTCGTCGCCGAACATCGTGAGGATGAGGACGGCCGCGGCCCACCCGTTGCCGGCGATATCGCGGGTGGCATCGATGCCGTGACGGCCCGGCATCGCCAGGTCCATCAGCACCACGTCGGGTCGAATTGCGCGGGCGAGCTCGATGACCTCGTCGCCGTTGGTCGCCTCGCCGATCAGCTCGATCCCGGGACTGGCCTCGATCAGGGCGCGCAGGCCGTCCCGCACCACTGGGTGGTCGTCGGCCACGATCACGCGAATCGGCGCGGTCACGGTGGGCCAGCCGTCGCGACAGGCAACCGGGCGATCACGGTCGTGCCGCGGTGGTCGGGCGAGACCACCTGCATGCTGCCGCCGAGCTCATCGGCCCGTTCGTGCATCGACGTCAGGCCGACACCGGGCGCAACGTCGGCTGGTACGCCGGTTCCATCATCGGTCACCGCGACCACCAGGGCGTCGCCATCCATCGAGACACTGACCCGGGCATGCGAGGCGCCGCTGTGCCGGGCCGCGTTCGTCAGCGCTTCCAGGACGATCCGCAGCCCGGCCACCTCGACGGCGGCCGGAAGTGGTGGGAGCTCGTCGGGCGCGTCGAGCGAGACCTCCATGCCGCTGTCCGGCGGTCCCTCATCGAATGCAGCGACGCGCATCCGGAGCACCCCCAGGAGGCCCAGCTCGTCGAGCGACGGCGGCCGCAGGTTGCGCGCGATGCGGCGGATCTCCTCCACCAGGCCGCCCACGTCGGCTTCGATGGCGTCGAGCAGTCCGGCGGCACGTGAAGGCTCGGCCGCCATCAGGCTGCGGGCAGCACGCAGCTTCATCAGTGAGCCGGCCATCGCCGGACCCAGCTCGTCGTGGAGGTCGCGGCGCAGTCGCCGCCGCTCCTCCTCGCGCGCGGTCACGAGCTCCTCGCGGGAACGGCGGAGGTCGGCGGTCAGGCGCACGGCCTCGACGGCCGGGCCCGCCTGTCGCGCGAGGTCTGTGACGAGCCGCCGGTCGGCGGGGCTGAACGGCTCGTCGACGGCGCGCGGGCAGAGGGCGAGCCTTCCGACGGTCTGGCCGCGGTACACGATCGGAAACCGCTCCAGCTCACGGCTGCCTACCGCATCCCTGGGGACGGCGCCGTGGGCGGCCTCGACGGTCGTCACGCCATCGCGTTCGAGCTCGATGGCGACGAACGGCGAGCGCAGCGCCTCAGCCACGGTACCGACCAGCGTCGAGAGCACTGTCTGCGGGTCGAGCGATGCCTCGAGTCGCTGCCCGAGCCGGCGGAGCGCGTTCTCGGGTTGGTCGCGGTCACCGTAGAGCATCCGGTTCACCGAGTGCTGCAGCCGGTCGCGCAGTGGCAGCGCCAGGAGGGCGACTGCGCCGGCGCCGAGCAGCGCCGCAGCGAACGGACCGTTACCCGGGATGAAGCGGGTGAGGATCGCGACAGTGACCGCGTAGGTCGCCACCACACCCGCAGTGAGGCCGCCGTAGACGAGCGAGCGGTTCAGGACCTTGTCGAGGTCGAAGAGGTGGTGCCGGCTGACCGCCATCGCCAGGGTGATCGGGATCGGGAGGCCCAGCATTGCGACGGCGCCTCGTGGGATGAGCGGCGCGCCGATGAGCAGCTGGGGTCCGAACCAGAGGCCGATGGCCGAAACGGCGGAGAGGCCAACCGCACCCGCGACGAGTCGAAGCTGGCGTCGACCGATCGGGTCGACGAGCCGGAAGTAGCTGTAGCCCATCAGCCCGATTGCGCAGGCGATGGTGCCAACCTCGATGAGGCTCTGGCCCGTAAGCCAGGTTTGGAGGGCCGGCTGGACGTGTCCTGCGACCAGACCCACCAACGCGATCGCAGCAAGGAGCCCGCCGATCGGTCCGGCGTAGGCGATGAGCAGGATCCGGCGGCGGCTTCCGGCGAAGGGGATCTGGCGCGGGAACACGAGGGCGAAGTGCAGCGCGCCACTCCACAGGAGGGCATACGCGACCCCCGTCGCGGCGGCGTACAGCCAGAAGCTGCTGCCGAGCGCGAAATCGGATACCTGGAGCCCAAGCGCCCAGGGCACGCTGCTCGCGAACATGCCGGTGCCGGCGACGAGCAGGGCGCGGGCGGCGGGCTCGCGCGGGCGACGGACGAACAGGTAGATCCCGGCGATCTGCATCGCCAGCGCGAAGAGCAGGACGCCCCAATCCTCGGCAACTGCGGCGACGGGGCCGAAGGGACCCGCCACGACTGGGACCTCGACCTGCTGGCCTGCGCGGACGACGGTGTACGAGATGACGTCGCCCTCAACAAGAGTCGGGCGGCTCGCCGCAGGGTCAACCAGCGAGTCGAGCCACTGCCCGATCGGTCGCCCGTCGAGTGCGACAACCCGATCCCCCGCCTCCAGGGCGGTGCGCTCAGCGTGACCCTGGCTCTCGTCGACGGTCACCCCGCCAGGGGCGTACGGGTTGCCCAGCCCGCCGACCTTGGTTCCATCGGATGGGGCTGACGCGCGATACCCGGCGAAGGCCGCCGAGACGGCGAGCATGGTGATCACGAGCGCGGCGAAGCCAAACCGTGCGAGGTCGATGTGCACGGCTCGACGCGCGGGCGCAATCAGCGCGTTGACGGCCACTTGCTGCGACAGGTCTCCTGGCCGTGTGGCTGTCGCCGAGTCTACGTCACCGCATCAACCATCCACGGCCCCCGACCAGATCAGCGCGGTATCTCCCCTTCCCTAGACCAGGCGAGCCTCGGAGGCGGCCGTCGCATCCACGAGGACCGTGCACGTCGGGCAATACCACCGCGCCTCCAGCGGGGTGCCACACAGCTCGTGGCGAATCGGCTCGGTTTCGTCCGATCGGCGGGCGCCCCAGTCGGCAAGGAGGCGGAGCGCGCCGGCGAGGTCCCGGCCCGCGCCGGTGAGCTCGTATTCCATTCGCGGTGGCCGATCGGTGTAGGGCCGGGCGTGTACGACGCCCTCCCGCTCGAGGCGGCGCAGCCGGTCGGTGAGGATGTTCGGCGCGAGGCCGACGCCCTCCTGGAGCTCGTTGAACCGACGTGGGCCGTCCAGCAGCGCCTCGACGAGCAGCAGGCTCCAGCGATCGCCCACCCGCTCGAGGGCGAGCTCCAGGGGCGTCGGTGCGGGGGCGCCCGTGCGCTGCGGCATCGGCGCGAATGGTAGGTGACGGGCGGTGCTTGCCAGGTCCGATCTCCAGTAGTAACTTGCAAGTCGCAAGTCGCAATCGACTCCGCAAGGATACGACAGGAGATCCCGCCCACCATGACCGCCCTCACCGAGCTCCAGGCAGCCATCACCTCCATCGCCGAGAGGGCCGGCCCGTCGATCGTGGGCATCGGCTCGCGACAGCGCGGGTCGGGCGTCGTCATCGCCGACGGCAAGGTCCTGACCAACGCCCACAACGTCCGTGGCGACGAGGTGACCGTCACCTTCGCCGACGGCCGCTCGACCCGCGGCCAGCTCGCGGGCGTCGACTGGGACGGCGACCTCGCGGTGATCTCCATTGACACCGGCAAGGCAAAGGCGCTCGACTGGGCGGACGGTGGCGCGGTCGACGTCGGAGCCGCTGTCTTCGGCGCCGCGGCCACGTCCGGCGGCGGCATCCGGGTCACGTTCGGGACGATCTCGGCGGTGGCGCGCGCGTTCCGCGGCCCGGGCGGCCGGAAGATCGCGGGCTCGTTGGAGCACACCGCTCCCCTTGCCCCAGGGTCGTCCGGCGGGGCGCTGCTCGACGCCGAAGGTCGACTCGTCGGCCTGAACACGAACCGCATCGGCGAGGGCTTCTACCTCGCCCTCCCGGCCGACTCGGCGCTGCGCGAGCGCATCGACGCGCTCGGCCGCGGCGAGTCGCCCTCGCGGCGCCGGCTGGGCGTCGCCGTCGCGCCGGCGTTCGTGGCTCGCCGGCTCCGCCGCTCGGTGGGGCTGCCGGAGCGAGATGGCCTCCTCGTCCGCGGCGTCGAGGACGGCAGCGCGGCCGACAAGGCGGGCATCGAGCAGGGCGACCTGATCGTCGAGATCGCCGGCAAGGCGGTCGAGGATGCGGACGACCTCGTCGAGGCGCTCGCGGCCGCCGGCGACACCTTCGAGGTGAAGATCGTGCGGGGCACCGAGGAGCGCACGGTGAGCGTCGGCGGCGCCGGCGAGGCGACCGGCGAGGCCTGATCCGATGGTTGCGGAACCCGTCGTCGAACGGCTACCGGCCGCGGCGGCGCTCGCCGGGCCGAGCGAGCCCGACGAGGACGACGTCGCGATCCTCGACGCCTACTCGGCGGCGGTCAGCTCCGTCGCGGAGACGCTCATCCCGTCGGTCGCGAGCCTGCGCGTCACACGCGAGATGCAGGGCTGGGGACCGGGCTCCGGCTCCGCGGTCGCCTTCACGCCGGACGGCTACCTCGTGACCTCGGCGCACGTCGTGGCCGGCTCGGAAAAGGGCACCGCCGCGTTCGTCGACGGCCGCGAGCTCGAGTTCCGGGTCGTCGGCCGCGATCCGCTGTCGGACCTGGCGGTGGTTCGCGCGAACGGCGAGCTCCAGCCTGCGCGACTCGGCGATGCCGCGAAGCTCAAGGTCGGCCAGCTGGTCGTCGCGATCGGGAACCCGCTCGGGTTCTCGGGCTCCGTGACCGCGGGCGTCGTGAGCGCGCTCGGGCGCTCGCTGGCGACGCGCAATGGACGCGCAAGCCGGCTCGTCGAGAACGTGATCCAGACGGACGCGGCCCTGAACCCGGGCAACTCCGGCGGCGCGCTCGCCGATTCTCGCGGGCGCGTCGTGGGCATCAACACCGCGGTCGCCGGGATCGGGCTCGGCCTCGCCGTCCCGATCGATGCGACGACACGGGGCATCCTCGCCGCCCTCATGCGCGACGGACGCGTACGCCGCGCCTACCTCGGCGTCGTCGGCGGGCCGCGGCCATTGCCTGTCGCACTCGCCCATGACCTCGGGCGCGGCCGTGGCCTCGAGGTCGTCCAGCTCCTCGACCGCTCCCCGGCCGCCGTGGCGGGCGTGCGTCCCGGCGACCTCATCGTCGAGCTCGATGGCCGGCCGATCCAGGGCGTCGGCGACCTGCAGCGCCTCCTCGTGGGCGAGCTCGTCGGCCGGAAGGTCGGCCTGCGCGTCGCGCGCGGCAGCAAGCTTGTCGAGCTTCCGCTCACTCCGTCCGAGCTCGTCTGAGGAAAACTTCCTCCCCGCGCCAAGGGTTTTGCCGGATGGACGGGCGTCGATTCCGGCCCGACGATCGACCGGACGGTCGATCGGACCATTGACCGTCGCGGAGCGGCGGGCGGCTGGGGTCGCCCGTTGCTCTTGATTCCGCACCTGCCGCGGCGGAGTGCCACCATGCCTGCATGCCCGACACCAAGCGGCCCCGCTCCTGGCGCGAGATGTACGAGCAGATCGAGGCGCAGATCAAGCGCGAGACGGGCGCGGATATTGCGGCCTGGAACAAGCGGATCCGCGAGCGCGGCGTCCACAGCGCCGCGGACCTCAAGGCCTGGCTCAACGAGCAGGGCGTGACCGGCTACCCGGCGATGCTCCTGGGCTACGAGACGTTCGGCTACCCGGACTACCTGCTGTCCAGCGCGGACGAGCTGATCGAGGGCCAGTACCGCGACAAGCCCGCGATCCGGCCGATCTACGACGCGCTGATCGCGCGCATGCCGGAGGTCGGTGAGGTCGAGGTCCAGACCCGCAAGACGTACGTCGCGCTCATCGGGCCGAGGCGGACGTTTGCCTCGATCCAGCCGACGACAAAGACCCGCGTCGACATCGGGCTCCGGTTCGACGACGCCACCCAGGCAACGGGCCTCGAGGTTGCGAAGAGCATCGGCCAGTCATCGATGACCCACAGGCTCGCACTGTCGTCCGTGGCCGACGTGGACCACGAGGCGATCGGCTGGCTCCGCCGCGCGTACGAGGCGAACCTCTAGCTCGCCTCCGCCCCCTCCGCTCCCTCCGCGGCCGGTGCCTCCGGCGCGGCCGGTGCCCTGCCTGGCATCGCTTCCGCCTTGGTGCGCATGAGCTTCTCGACCTGCCAGAGCACCCACAGCATCAGCACGAGCGCGACCGCCTGGAAGACGAACACCGCGATCGCCCCGATCGAGGTGACCCGCAGGAGCTCCGCGCCCGTGCCGAAGAACCGCGTGAAGCGCGAGACGTAGACCAGGATCACGGCAGGGCCGACAACGAGGACCCAGGCGAGGCCGATCACGGCCGTGGCGTACAGGTGCCCGCCGAGCTTCTGGATGACCTCGGCGATGCGCGCCGGGATCGCGTAGAGGTTGAAGCCGGGGATGAGCGGCTCGGCGAAGGCCCACGTCGGGCTGACCCGCGCGAACCCGAGCCCGAGCGCCGGCAGGTTCTCGACCACCCGTCGGATCCAGGCTGCGTAGACCAGCAGGGCGAGCACGCCGATCACCGGCGCGGGAACCAGGAACAGGAGGCGCTGCCGGAAGAGCTCGTCCGCGGCCGCACGCCCCTCGCTCACGCGCAGGTCGGTGACGGCGTACGTCGTGAACAGGGCCAGGAACGTCGCGAGGATGAACGCGACGCCGGCGACGGTCACGAGCGCCGCCAGCGTCTCGGTGCTGCGGTACGTCCCGACCGGGTCGGTGTGCGCCTCCCTCGGCGCCTGGTGGACGGTCAGGTCCTCCGGCTTCGCGGCGGCGATCTGGATGGGCGTATGGCAGCGATAGCACCGATTCGAGCTGATCGGGTTGATCGACCGGCAGACGTTGCAGATCCAGATGTCGGCGGCGGACTTCACGCCCGTGATGATCGAAGGCGCGAAGGTCCCGGGTCAACCACGCAAAAGGGGGAGTTGCGCTCAATCGGCGGGCCGAAGCTCGAACACCGGCCGCGTCTCCGCGGCCAGAGCGGGATCCGCGAGCACCTCCGGCCCCACGAGGCCGAACAGCACGCGCGCGAAACCGCGCCCGAACCACGGCAGCCGTCGGACGAACGTCGGCAGCGTCTCGCCGAAGAACGCCGTCGCCGCCGCCCGGTCGAGCTCGATCGCGCGAACGTGCTCTGTGCGCCCGTTGCCGCGCAGGTCCGCCTCGCCCGCCGCGCGCAGGTTGCGCACCCAGTTCACGTCGCCGTAGGCGCCGATCACGTAGCGGCGGCCGTCGATCTTGGGAACAGCGACCGGCGCCGTGCGTGGCTCGCCGCTGACTCGCCCGCGGACGGTCATGAGCACGTTCGGGCCCATCGGCAGGCCGCGGCGCAGCAACGCGCCCATGAGGGGATTGGACCCGCGGATCAGCGCCGGCGCCCGGGTGAGGGATCGGATGGGCGACATGGAAGATGTGCTCCTGGTCACGTTTCGGCTGGTTGCCTTCGTCA
>DATJGH010000149.1:0-24243 GCA_035495215.1 Patescibacteria group bacterium | reverse complement strand
GCCGTCCGCTGGAGTGCTCGTGCGCAAGCTGATCGCACCGGTCTGATGGCCGACGTGGCGGTGCCGGCGCCGAGGGTTCGCGCGCTGGTGCTCGCCGCAGGGGCTGGCTCGCGATTCGGTGGCGGCAAGCTCCTCGCACGTGTCGACGGCCGCCCGGTCCTGCAGCACGTCCTCGACGCGCTCGCGCAGGTGGGATTCGACGATCCGGTGGTCGTCCTCGGGCCCGACGCCGAACTGCCGGCGATCGACTGGCGCCACGCTGAACGGGTCACCAACCCGGATCCGGGCCGCGGACTCGCCAGCTCACTCCAGATCGGGTGGCAACAGGCAGTGAAGGTCGAGGCGGCGCCCGACGCGGTGCTCATCGTGCTCGGCGACCAGCCCCTCGTCAGTGCCGACGTCATCCGGGCGGTCGCCGAGGCGGCGCTCGACGGCTCGCGCCCGATCGTCGCCGCACGCTACACCGGCACGGGTGCCCACAACCCCGTCCGCGTCGAGGCGAGTGCCGGTTGGCTGATCGCCGAGGCGACGGGGGATCGAGGCCTCGGGCCGGCGCTCGCGCAACACGCCGAGCTCGTCCGCTGGATCGAGGTCGAGGGCGACAATCCCGATGTCGATACCGCGGCGGATCTCGCGCACGTGGCCGAGCTCGCGTGGGCGACGCGGGTCCGACGCAACCGCGAGCAGGTCGACCGCCTCCGCGAGGCGCCCGACGGCGCCGATTTCTACGCCTCGGTGAGCTCGATCTTCCGCGACGACCCGGATCGGACGGGCGACGCGGTCCTCGATGCCCTGCTCGCGCATGCCCGACCGGAGGACGAGTGGCTGGACATCGGTGCCGGCGCGGGCCGGTACGCCCTCCCGCTCGCGCGCACCGTGCGGCGCGTGATCGCGCTCGACCCGTCGCGCTCGATGCTCGCGGCCCTGCGCGAGTCGATGGCGGACCACACGATCGACAACGTCGAGGTCCTCGAGGGCCGCTGGCCGGCGGTGGCCGGCGAGCACGAGGCGCTCGCGCAGGAGCTGCGCGTGGACGTGACGCTCATCGCCCACGTCGGCTATGACGTGGAGGCGATCGGGCCGTTCCTGGACGCGATGGAGCGCGCGGCCCGTCGCGAGTGCGTGGCGGTCCTGATGGAGCGCAGCCCGGCCTCGCTGGCCGAAGCGTTCTGGCCGCCGATCCACGGGGAGGCGCGAATCGCGCTCCCGGCGCTGCCCGCCTTCGTCGACCTGCTCCGGGCACGCGGGCGCGAGCCGAGCGTGGCCATGGTCGAGTCCAGCCGCAGGAAATGGGCGAGTCGCGAGGAGGTCGAGCCGTATGTCCGGCGCCAGACGTGGGTCGCGCCTGGATCGGCCAAGCACCGCCGCATGCTGGAGCTGCTCGACGAGTGGCTCGTGACGGACGCCGACGGTTCAGTCGAGCTCGCCGTCGCCGAACCGCTGCGGGTGGGCCTCGTCGCGTGGCGGCCCCGGTAGCGCGCGCCTATCCTCGGCTCCCGTGCAGTTCTCCGGATCGACCGAGATCAACGCCACCCGCGAGCAGGTCTGGGCGTTCGTCATCGACCCTCAGCAGGTGGGCTGGTGTGGCCCCGGCGTCGAGTCGATCGAGGAGATCGACGCCACGCACTACCGGGCCAGGGCGAAGGTCGGCATCGGCGTGATCTCCGCGAGATTCGCGGTCAACCTCGAGCTCGTCGAGTCGGACGAGCCGGACCGGGCGGTGATCAAGGCCAGCGGCCAGGCGCCGGGCAGCGCGGTCGAGGCGACGGGGGAGATGCGGCTCTCCGGTCCCGAGGCGGGTCCGACGACGATGGCCTGGTCGGCCGACGTCGCGATCCTGGGCACGCTCGCGAGCGTCGGCGCGCGCCTCATCGAGGGCACGGCCAACAAGCTGATCACGCAGGCGTTCGACTGTATGCGGACGAAGCTCGAGGCCTGACGGCCCGACTCGCGCGTGGAAACCGTCTCGAAGGTCGTTGGCCTGCTCGCGACCAACGTCCACATCCTCGCCGACGAGCGGACCCGCGAGGCGATCGCGATCGACACCGCGATCCCGTCGCTCGAATGGGTCCAGGGCGAGCTCGCGGCACGCCAGTGGACCCTGAAGCTGATCGTCTCGACCCATGGCCACTGGGACCACATGGGCGACAACGCTCGTGTCGCCGAGCACACCGGCGCCCTGATCGCGGTCCACGGGCTCGATGCCCACCGGCTCACAAATCCGCCCGACGCGCGCTGGGCACCGCTCGAGATCCCGCCGTGCGTCCCGGCCGTGGAGCTGCAGGAGGGCGGCGAGATCCGCTTCGGCTCGATCCGCCTCGAGGTGCTGCACACGCCGGGCCACACCGAGGGCTCCGTTTGCCTCCTGGCCGGCGACGAGGGCCGGCTGTACAGCGGCGACACGCTCTTCGCCGGGTCGTTCGGCCGCGTGGACCTGCCCGGCGGCGACGCCGAGGCGATGGTCGAGTCGCTCGACCGGTTGCGCGGGTTCGACGACGGGCTCATGGTCCTGCCCGGCCACGGGCCCACGACCTCGATCGGGCGCGAACGCGGCTGGCTGGACTGGATCGCCCGCGAGGGCCGACTGCCGATCTGATCGCCCGACCAGCCACGATTCGCGGGACCATCGTCCTCTAGCCATCGGCGCGCGGCGACGGTTCCATTGCCGCGGGTCGCCCAGATCAGTCCGAACCGAGCTGCCGTGCCGAACCGAACCGCGCGCCTCGCCTTCCTCGCCGCACTCGTCCTGTCGTGCGTGGCTGCCTTCCCCGGCGCACCGAACGCCATGCAGGCTGCCGACGCGGCAGCCCCGGACGGCCGGCTCGTCGTCACGTGGCGCGAGACCGCTCCGGCCACGGTGGGCGTCGATGGCGTGGCCACGGTCCAGCGATCCCACGCGAACCCGCACCGTTCGGTCGTCGTCGCCCGAGGCGGGCGCGCCGGCGCCGTGGCCCGCGCGCTTCGCGCCGATCCTCGGGTCGCGTCCGTGGTCCCGGATGCGGTGGGCGCGGTCGCCGACTGGCCCCAGGGCGAGACCCCGCCCGACGACAGCCTCTACGCAACGAGCCAGCACGACTTCCCACTGATCGGCGTCCCCGGCGCGTGGACCCTGACCACCGGTGCGCCGTCGGTGATCGTCGGGCTCCTCGACACGGGCTACGAGAAGGCGCACCCGGACCTCGCCGCGATCCCGATCGTGGCGCCGTACAACGCTCGCACGGGCACGACGACCATCACCGACGTCTACGGCCACGGCACCCACGTCGCGGGGACGATCGCCGCCCAGGCCAACAACGCCATGGGCGTCGCGGGCCTCGCGCCAGGCATCAGGATCATGCCGGTCAAGGTCATGGACAACAACGGCCAGGGCTACTGGAGCGACTTCCTCGAGGGCGTCGATTGGGCCCGCACCCACGGCGCGTCGATCATCAACCTGAGCCTCGGCGGCACGCTGACATCGTCGCAGGCGGCCGCCTTCCAGCCGACGTTCGATGCCGCCTACCAGGCCGGCGTCCTGGTCGTCGCCGCCGCCGGCAACAACAACCGCAACGAGCCCTTCTACCCGGCCTCGTTCGCGCACGTGATCTCGGTCGCTGCGACCACCAACAGCGACACGAAGGCCAGCTTCAGCAACTTCGGGCCGGCGGTCGACCTGTCTGCGCCGGGCACCAGCATCATGTCCACGTACCCCGGCGGAACGTACAAGCTGATGAGCGGCACGAGCATGGCCACGCCCCACGTCGTGGGCCTGGCAGCGCTGATCCGCTCTTACCACCCCACCTACACGGTCGACGAGGTGGAGACCGCCATGGAGTTGAATGCCGTCGACCTCGGGACCGCCGGCCGTGACGACTACTTCGGCTTCGGCCGGATCCAGGCAGACCAGGCGGTGGCCTGGATCGCCCCCGATCTCACCCCACCCGTCGCGTCCCTGGCCACGCCTCTTTCGGGCGCCACGAACGTTTCCGAGTGGATCCAGCCCGCGCTCCGCTTCAGCGAGGACGTGACCGGCGCCGACGGCGCGACCATCACCCTGGCGACGCTGGCCGGATCAGCCGTCGACGCGACCGTGACCTACGACGCCGCGCTCCACCGGGCCACGATCAGCCCCGCGGCGCACCTCGCTTCGGGAACGAAGTACGTGGTCTCGATCGGCGCGGGCATTGCCGATCTGGCGGCGAACCCGATGGCGCCGAGGTCCTTCTCGTTCACCACCGGCGATCACATCGCGCCGACGGTCCTGTGGGTCTATCCGGCGAACGGCACGACCGGGGTCTCGCGTTGGGTCAGCCCGCGAGTCAAGTTCAGCGAGAGCGTCCACTACGTCGGGGGCACCACGCTGAAGCTGCGCAACCTCGCCACGGGGAGCCTGGTGACCGTGACGGTGCGCTACGACTGGACGACGCGCATCGCGACCATCGACCCGGCCGCACGGCTGCTGCCTGGCACCTGGTACCAGATCAAGGTCCGGTCGATCATCGTCGACGCCGCTGGCAACCACATCGCCACGCGCTGGTTCCGGTTCCGGACGCGGACCTGACGATCAGAGCTGCTTCCGGAAGGTCACCCACTGCTGGTGCGGCCGGAAGCCACAGCGCTCGTACACGCCGAGCGCGCCCGTCGGGTTCTCGGCGTCGACGCCCAGCGCCGCGAAGGCCATCCCGCGCTCCTTGAGGACGGTGAGCGAGCGCACGATGAGCGCGCTCGCCAGGCCCCGGCCGCGCCATGGCCGGCGCACGGAGACGTGGTCGAGCCAGCCGACCTCGATGCCGACCTGGGCGTTCTCCTCGGGGTAGATCGTGTTCATGACCGAGCCGGCCACCTCGTCGCCGTCCCAGGCGACCTGCCACATCGACGTGTCGAGGTCGGGGTTCCTGAAGAACTGGACGAAGTCATCGTCGTTGCGGACCGCGGCCTCGAAGTGATCCCGGAACGCCTCGACGTCCGCATCCCAGATCCGCCGGTGGTCCGCCGTCTCGACCGGGCGCAGCTCGAGACCGTCCGGCAGCGGGACGTCGGGGATCGGCTCGCCGAGGTCCCGGCGCATGAGAAAGCCGTACCGGAGCGGCGCGTAGCCGTGGGCCTCGGCGAAGGCGGTGCCGGGCGTGACGTGCGTCGGCGCGCCCAGGCTCAGGACGTGGGGCAGCTCCACCGGACCGCCGCCGCCCTCGGCGATGGAGGTTCGTACGCGTTCCTCGCTCCACGCGAGCAGCCGCGTCCCGATGCCCTGCCGCCGGGCGTCGGGGTGGACCCAGATCTCGATCCGGTGCACGATCCTGGCATCCCGCTGGCGCCACTCGAGCTGCGCGGCCGCGACGAGGCGCGCGCCCTCGAACGCGAGGATGGCGTCCCGTTCGGGGTCGAACGTCGGCGCCGGTTCCCAATCGACCGCGAGACTCTCGATCGTCGGGAAGTACGGCACGTCATCGAAGGCATTGACCGCCCCGATCAGCTCGACCATCGCCGGGATGTCCGTCGCGGGGTCGAAGGCACGCAGGGTGAGCTCGGAGGTGGCGGCCCGGGTCATCGCTCGGCTCCGTACTTCAAGCGCATGTGCTGCTCGACGCTGCGCGAGATCGTGGTCCAGCGTCGCCGCTCAGCCTTGCGAGCGAGGGCATCGGCCGCGATGACGGCGCGCTGGGCCTCCCGCTGCAACTTCGTGTAGGCATCGAACCGGTCGGCCGACAGGCTGCCGTCCCGAAGCGCCTCGCGGACGGCGCAGCCCGGTTCGGAGCGATGCCGGCAGTCGCTGAAGCGGCACGCGCTGGCCACGCCCTCCACGTCGTCGAATGCGGTCGACACGCCCTCGCCCTCGAGCACGCCCAGCTCGCGCAGGCCAGGCGTGTCGATGAGCAGGCCGCCCGCGAGGCGAATCAGCTGCCGGCGCGTGGTCGTGTGCCGGCCGCGATCGTCGTCCTCGCGGATCGCCGCGGTCTCCAGCAGCGGCGCGCCGGCCAGCGCGTTGACGATGCTCGACTTCCCGACCCCGGAGGAGCCGGCGAAGACGACGGTCCGACCAGGCCCGAGATGCCCTCGCACCTCGTCCAGACCCTCCCCGGTCACCACCGACACGGCCACGACGTCGACACCGGGCGCGCTCGCCTGGGCGGCCAGCACGAAGCCCGCCACGTCGTCGGCGAGGTCCGACTTCGACAGCAGGACGACGGGTGTGGCGCCCGACTCCCAGCCAACCGCGAGATAGCGCTCGAGGCGCCGCGGGTTGAAGTCGGCGTTCATCGAGGTCACGACGAACACGACGTCCACGTTCGCCGCGAGGACCTGCGCGGGCATGCGTCGATCCGTCGGCGAGCGGCGCACGACCGCGCTCCGACGCGGCAGCACGCGCTGGATCAGCCGATGCTCGCCATCCCTCGGCCCGCCGCCCCCGGCGGCCGGCTCGAGCGCCACCCAGTCACCGACGGCGGGCCATGCCGCCGTCGGGTCAAGCTCGGCGTCGTGTCGGAGGCGGCCCGATGCGCTGGCCGGTCCCTCGCCCCCGGCGCCGGCGACGAGGTACAGCCCGCGTTCCTCGGTGAGGACGCGCGCCGGCACGAGCCCCGGCGCCTCGGCCGCGAGGAGTGCCGCGAATCGCTCGTCCCAGCCGAGCGGGGCCAGCGTCCCCCGAGCGCCCGGTTGCGCGCTCATGCGAGCGGCTTCCGCCACGCGGCCGCCCGCTGGTCGACCGCGAAACCGAGGCGCTCGTACAGCCCGAGCGCGTCATGCGGGTTGTCGGCATCGACGCCCAGGGCCGCCGAGGACATGCCGCGCGCACGCAGCTCCTCGAGCGACCTCGCGACGAGGGCCGTCGCGAGCCCCCGGCGCCGCCACGCCCGCCGCGTGAACACGATGTTGAGCCAGCCCCTGTTGACCCCCAGCTCGGCGTTCTGGTCGTCGTCGATCGAGTTGATGACGCCGCCGGCGATCTCGGCGCCGTCGAAGGCGACGATCGACAGGGACAGGTCGGTCCTGGGCGCGTCGAGCCAGCGCCTGAAGCTAACCTCGGAGTGGTCGAAGCCACCCCAGTGATCTTCGAACGCGTCGACGCCCGCGTCCCAGACGGCACGGGCCAGGGAGGCGTCGATCGGCCGGATCTCGAGACCGCCCGGCAGGCGGACCTCGTCGACGTCGTCCAGGGTCGGCCGGACCATGTCGAAGAACCAGCGCGCCACCGTGAAGCCGGCGGCCTCGAGCAGCGCGCGGTCGCCGGGCTGGGATTCCCAGCTCCACGAGCCGAGGATCGGCGATGCCGGTGCCTCGGCGGAGGCGCGCTCGCGCGCGATTCGCTCGCTCTCGGCGAGCACGGCGCGACCGATGCCGCGACGGCGCCAGGCGGGGTCGACCGCGCCGTCGAGCCGATACTCGCGATGGCCGTCGGTGGTGTCGACGGCCTCTCGCTCCGCCATTGCGACGACCTGGCCGTCAACCTCGACGATGGTCACGTCGCGGGCGGCATCGAACGATTCGTTCGAGTGGGCATAGGTCACGGCCAGCTGCTCGACGGTGACCCGCCGGACCAGCCCATCCGCCGCGGCCTCCGCGTTCAGGAGGCGAACGATCTCGGCGAGGTCGGCTTCGCCCGCGTACGGGCGAAGCCGGAGCCCCGCCGCCGTGCCGAGGATCGCCATCACCCGACTCGCTTGAGCTTGCCGGTCCGCTTGGCGTAGCGCTCGGCCGCGCCGAACGCCCAGAGCCCGAACGGGATGAACAGCGTGCCCATCACGAGGAGCGGCCAGATGTCGCCCCACAGCTGGGTCAGCGGGACGCCGTCGATCAGGCCCTTGCGCACGCCGTCGAGGGCGTACGTCGCGGGCGAGAAGTGCGAGACCGCCTGCATCCAGCCGGGCAGGATGTCGATCGAGTAGTAGACCCCGCTGACCAGCAGCAGGACCGACTGCATCGTGAACGCCATCTGCCCGCCGCGCTCGACGAACAGCAGCGGCAGGATCGCGACCATCATCGCGAGCCCGACGAAGCTGAACGAGCCGAGGACCATGAACGCCCCGACCGTCCCGAAGTCCGCGTTCGCGTACGAGATGTCGGGGAAGAACAGGACCACGGCGACCAGGATCGCGGCGGTGTGCACGAGGCCGAACAGCATCGCGTAGGCCACCGCGCCGAGGAGGTGGGTGGACCGCCGGATCGGCGCCATCATCGTGTACTCGAGCGTGCCCTCCCAGCGCTCGATCTGGATCGTCTCGGCGATCCAGCTGAACACCACCGAGAGGTAGTTCCAGAAGATCGCTCCGACCATGAGCGTCAGGAGCAGGCGCGGATCGCCGGCCTGCGCGCCGATCAGCGAGATCGACAGCGCACCGGCGGCCGAGTAGACGAGGAACGCGATCTCCCAGCCCCAGTAGCGCCGGGACAGGAAGAAGTTGCGCTCGATGAAGGCATACGAGGCCTTCAGCTCGTGGGCGAGGAGTGCCATTGGTCGGGCTCCGAGGGAGGCTGGCCCGGTCACTGCGACCGAGCCAGCCTGGGCTGCGGCTCAGCGGCGATCCGGTGACCGATCGCGATGATCGATCGCCCGATTGCGCGCCGAACCGACGTGGACTCGAGCTTGTGGGCGCGCTCTCGCTGTCGGTCCGCGATCTCTCGTTCCCGACGCTCCTGCGCGAGCTCGTACGCCATTCGATTCAGCAACATCTGCCCTCACCTCCTTTCATTCGTCGTCGACGTCCTCTTCCTCGACGTCCTCGTCGAGGGAGCGGCCGGTGTAGGTCATGAACACGGCATGCATCGTTGGCTCCTCGCCGTAGCGGTCCGCGACGAGGCGCTTCAGCACCTCGGGCGAGCCGTGGGCGACGACCTTGCCGTCGTTGAGGACGACGATGTCGTCGCACAGCCGCTCCGCCTCGGCGAGGTCGTGCGTGGTCAGCACGATCGACGCGTCGTGACTGCGCCGGATGTCCTCGATGAACGTCTGCACGTCGAGCTTGGACCGCGGGTCGAGACCCGTGGTCGGCTCGTCCAGCAGGAGCAGTGCCGGGCTCGTCAGCAGAGCTCGCGCGATGGCGACCTTCTGCTGCATGCCCCGGCTCATCTGCTCGACCGGCCGCCCGAGACGCTTCTCCGCGATGCCGAGGCGCTCGGTGATCAGCACGGTGTTCCGCCGCGCGTCCTTCGCGTCGACCCCGTAGAGCCTCGCTGCGAACAGCAGGTTCTCCATCGGGCTCAGCTTCTTGAAGAAGGCGGCGTCGACGCTCACCCGGTTGATGAGCCGCTTGACCGCCATCTCCTCGCGCGCGAGGTCGTGGCCGAACACCTCGACCCGGCCCTCGTCAAGCGTGAGCAGGCCCGACACGAGCCTGATCAACGTCGACTTGCCCGAGCCATTGGCGCCCAGGACCCCGATCGTGCCGCCGCGCTCCAGCCGGAGCGAGACGTCGTTGATCGCGATCACGGGTCGCTTCTTGCGCGCCACGTTGAAGCGCTTGGTGACCCGATCGACGAGCAGCGCGGGCACGCTCCGCGAACCGCCACCGACGCCGCCGCTGCGGCTCGGTGCGATACCCGGGACGGGCAGCCGCGCGGGATCGAACGATCGGTCCTGCGCCGTCTTCGGTTGTTGGAGCGTCGTGCTCGTCATCGCTTGTTCCCTTGGTCCAGGTGGTGGAGGCATGAGAAAGAGCCGCTTCGCCGACCCGGCGCTGGCGGGTCGCTCGCGGCTCTTCGGTTGGTCCCGTGTGCAGCCCGGGACAAACAAAAAACCGTGGAGCCGATCCGGCCCACGGTTCGTGGTTCCTGCGTGATGAGCGGCCTTGCCGCCCGTCCGCTACCTCGAGGTGGGCACAGATCTCCCGCGTTCGGAAGCGCCATCGGGCGCGACCGATCGCCTGGTGAGCAGGAAGCTCGTCATGCCATCCACCTCCGATATCGGGGACCGGGCCACACGGCACCGGCCGGCGGAGTCTAGGGTCCGCCGCTGGGCGGTGTCAAACGGATCTTGGAACCGCGGCCGCCGAGGGATAGCCTGTGCGCCGTGGGCCTGCGCGAGACGCTGGAGGACATCGAGGAGCCGACGATCCGCGACCGGCCGATCGGCCTGATCGTCATCGCGCTCGTGAGCCTCCTCGCCGGGCTGGCGATCCTCCTCGCCGCCGGCGAGCTGGGCCTGGGCGCGGCCGGCTTCGGGGATTGGACGAAGCCGCGGATCGTCGGGAACGACTTCGTGGGCGCGGTCCAGGTCTACCCCGAGCACTACCTCCTGATCGCCGCGATCCTGCTCGTCCCTGCTGCGATCCTGCTGGCGCTCCCGGTCGGCATCGCGCGCCAGCGCTGGTGGGCGGGGATCATCGGCCTCGTCATCGGCGGCGTGATGGCCCTGTATGGCCTGCTCGCGCTGGTCATCCCCGGTGAGCTCGGTGGCGCGGCGACCAATGCCGAGCGCTGGCATCCCGCAGCGGGCCTGCCCTGGCTGGCGCTGGGGGTCTTCCTCGCCTGGTATTTCAACCGACGCGCGATCAAGGCCGACCTCGGCATGGGCGATCGAACCTTCGGATAGGCTCGGCGCCGTGCCCGGGGAGACGCCACCTGCCGACACACCGCGCGCGGACGGACCGCGCCCCCTGGCCGACCCGCCGTCGCTCGTCTCGTTGATCTCGCAGGGCGTGCTCGACGCAGAGCTCGGCGCCCTCGTCTGGCTGCTCGTCGAGGGACGGATTCCGCTCGTTGTCGCGGCGCCCGAGGGACGGGCGGGCGCCGGCGGCCAGCTGCTGGCCGGGGTCCTTGCGTCGGTGCACGCGGACGAGGCCGCCGATGGGCTCGTCGCGCCGCTCACCGCGGCAGGCGCAAGCAGCCTGATCCGGGGCCGGCGAGCGGGGGGTGTCGTCGAGGCCGCCTCGCTGGCCGAGGTCCGCGACCACCTGGGCGCGGGCCCGCTGCCCCTGACGCCGGACCAGCTGACGTTCCTCGGCTGCGTGCTGGTCCTGGGCGAGTCCGCCGGGCCGGGCGTTCGGCGCGGACGGCTCCACGTGACCGCCGCCCACTACGTGCGGCCCCTCGCGCGCGACGCCCACGGCCACGCGCAGCGCCTCGACCCGGCGGTGCTGGCCACGTGGGACGACCGGCTCGGCCGGTACGAGCATTTCGCATGGGGCGTGCTGCCCGAGATCGCGGCCCGCCTCGGTCGCCGCGCCGGCGACCTGGAGGCCGACCTCCACCACCGTCGCGATGACCTCGCGGGCCTGGCCAAGGCCGGGCTGACGAAGCTCGACGAGGTCCAGCGACTCATCGCCGGCTATCGCGTTCGCTACGGCGGCGCGCATGGCTCCGGGGCGGACCTCGAGGCCGCGCACGGACACGAGCCGGGCGGCGCGCCGGACCACCGCCCGCACTGACGGGCGCCTTGCTAGCCTCGATGCAACGGTCCGGGAAAGTGATGGTTCCCAGCACGACGAGGAGGCATTCGGTTGAACCTGTTCCCGTGGTTCCTGTTCGTCCACATCCTGGGCGCGATCATCGCGTTCGGCGCTTCGTTCAGTGCATTTCCGCTGCTCGGCGCGATGTCCGGCAAGGAGCCGGCCCACGCAAACTTCGGCTCCCGGGTCAGCGTTGCCGTCTCCGAGCGGATCGTTCGCCCGATGGCGATCCTGCAGGGCCTGACGGGACTCGGGCTCATCTGGACTGCGTCGATCGACCTGACCAAGACGCTCTGGCTCGATGTCGCGATCGTGCTCTACCTGATCGCCCTTGGCTATGCGCTCTTCGTCCAGATTCCTGTCGGGCGTCGCCTCGTCGAGCTGACATCCGGAGGGCCGCCGCCCGCGCCGCCGGCCGGCTCTGGAGTGCCGGCAGCGCCGGTGGGTCCGCCCCCGGAGCTGCTCACGGCGGCCGGAAAGGCCCGTCAGGGCGGCATGATCCTGGCGATCCTGATCACGGTCATCGTCTTCTTGATGGTCGTGAAGCCGTTCTGAGCACGACGCGGGCGGGATCGCGCCCGTAATCCTCGACCGCCGGATAATGGCGCCATGCCCGAAGTCCTGACATCCGTCTCCGACCTGCTCTCGCGCCTGAGCGGGATCGTCGATTGGCATGAGGGACAGTTCGCCATCGACGACGTGGCGCGCCTTCGCGCCGACGGGATCCGCGATCTCGCCTGGACCGCCGCGTTCAGCGACGACCCGGCGACGGTCGAGGTCGCGCAGTGGATCGTCTGGGAGGCCGCGCAGGAGCTCGGTGCCCGGTCCGCGAGCATCCACGAGCTGTACATGGCCCGAGCCCGCGGCGAGGTCTCGGGCTTCACGGTGCCCGCGATCAATCTCCGCGCCCAGACGTTCGACATGGCCCGGATCGCATTCGAGACGGCCCAGACCGAGGACGTCGGCGCGGTGATCCTCGAGCTGGCGCGCAGCGAGCAGACGTACACGTTCCAGCGGCCGATCGACTACACGACGGCGGTGCTCGCCGGTGCGATCGCGGCGCACTGGCAGGGGCCGGTGTTCCTGCAGGGCGACCACTACCAGTACAACGCGAAGAAGTACGCGAGCGACGCCGAGTCGATGACCGAGGAGATCCGGCGCGCCTGCCGCCTCGCCCTCGAGGCGGGCTACCGGAACATCGACATCGACGCCTCGACGCTGGTCGACCTCTCACTCGACGGCGCGGATGCCCAGCAGCGGGCCAACTACGAGCGCACGGCGGAGCTGGCGACGCTCATCCGCTCGCTCGAGCCCGATGGGGTGACGGTGAGCATCGGCGGCGAGATCGGCGAGGTGGGCAAGGAGAACTCGACCGAGGCAGAGCTCCGGGCGTACCTCGACGGGCTGAAGATCACGCTGGCGGGGTCCTCGGCGGCCGGCGAGAACGGCGTGGCGATCTCGAAGGTCAGCGTCCAGACCGGCACGTCCCATGGTGGCGTGGTGATGCCCGATGGGACCGTCGGCCAGGTTGCAGTCGACTTCGACGTCCATCGCCGGCTCGGCGAGGTCGCGCGGCGCGAATACGGCGTCTCCGGTACCGTCCAGCACGGCGCGTCGACCCTCCCTGATGAGCTGTTCCACCGCTTCCGCGAGGTCGAGACGGTCGAGATCCACCTCGCGACCGGGTTCCAGAACCTGCTCTACGAGCACCCGGCCTTCCCGAGGTCGATGCACGAGCAGATCGAGCAGTGGTGCTTCGCCAATGCGCTCGACGAGCGCAAGGCCGACCAGACCGACCAGCAGTTCGTGTACACGACCCGCAAGAAGGCGATCGGCCCGTTCAAGCGCCAGCTGTGGGACCTCGAGACCAAGGACGAGATCCTCGCCGCCCAGGCGCACAAGATCCGCTTCCTCATGCACGAGCTCGGAGTCGACGGCTCGCGGGCGACGGTCGACCGGTACGTGACGCCGGTCGAATGGCACCGCCCGATGCCCGCCGCGCTCTCGGAGGCGGTGCTCGCCCGCGCCTGAACACGACGCCCGTCCGCGCCCGAACTCGGATATTGACATTGGCGGTCCTGCCCCGAAACTGCTCGGGAGGCCTGCGGGCCCGGGAGCCGACGGACGAGGTCCGTCGGGGAGCCCGGCGCAGGGAGGAGAGGGTCACGGAGGAGGGATCCCATGGGCTTCGCGTCGGACGTCGAGACGATGGGTGGTGCCGATGAGCGTCAGCTTGCGGCGCTCGGGTACCGGCAGCAGCTGAGCCGCTCGCTCGGGCTGCTCTCCAACTTCGCGGTCGGCTTCACCTATCTGTCGCCGATCGTCGGGGTGTACACGCTCTTCGCCTTCGGCCTCGCGACGGCCGGACCCGCGTACATCTGGACCTACCCGATCGTGCTGATCGGCCAGTTCCTTGTCGTCTTCACGTTCGCCGAGGTCGCGTCGCAGTTCCCGCTGGCCGGCGGGATCTTCCAGTGGTCCAAGCGGCTCGTCGGCCCGCGCTACGCGTTCATGTCGGGCTGGCTGTACACGATGGCGCTGTTGATCACGGTCGCGGCCGTGGCCTACGGTGCCAACACCTACGCAGCCCCGCTGTTCGGCTGGGAGAGCAACGACACGACCACCATCGCCGTGGCGGTCGCGGTGATCGTGCTCGGCGGCATCCTGAACATGCTCGGCATCCGACGCCTCGCCATCCTGGCGCGCCTTGGCGTGGCGGTCGAGATCGCGGGAACGGTGGGCCTGGCGGTGTGGCTCCTGCTCACCGACCGGCACCAGGACCTCGGGGTCATCTTCCAGACCAGCGGCGCCGGCGCAGGCGACTATGTCGGCGCGTTCCTTGCGGCCGCGCTCGCGGCGGTCTGGGTGTTCTACGGCTTCGAGGCGTGCGGCGACATCGCGGAGGAGGTCCACGATCCGTCCACGAAGGTGCCCCGGGCGATGATCTGGACGCTCGGCGTCGGTGGCGCGGTGACGATCTTCCTGGTGTTCGCGCTCCTTCTGGCGGTGCCGGATCTTGGCGCGGTCATCAGCGGGGCTGACGCCACACCGATCGATTCCATCCTTGCGAGCCAGTTCGGCGACGTGGGCTCGAAGGTCGCGCTCGCGCTGATCCTGTTCGCCTTCGTGTCCTGCACGATCGCAATCCAGGGCGCGTCGATCCGGCTGGTCTACTCGTTCGCCCGCGACGGCATGATCCCGGCAGCCCGGGCGCTGTCCCGCGTCAGCCCGCGCTTCCACATGCCGCCTGGCGCCGTCCTCGTGGCGACGATCATCCCGGCGGTCATCACGTTCCTGCCCTCGGCGACGGTGGCCAAGATCATCACCTTCGCGGTGATCGGCATCTACCTGGGCTTCCAGAGCGTCGTCCTCGCGTCGATCGTGGCCCGGCGGCGCGGCTGGGTGCCGAACGGCAAGTTCAGCCTCGGCCGCTGGGGCATGACGGTCAACGTGCTCGCGCTGATCTACGGGGTGTCGGCGATCGTGATCCTGTCGCTGAAGACGCCGGCCGCGACCGACGACTTCCTGGACAAGTGGCTGGTGCCCATCAGCGCCGGCATCGTGGCGATCATCGGGCTCATCTGGCTGCTCGTCGCCAGGCCCACGGAGACCATCCAGGAGGACGCTCGGGCGGAGGCAGCTGCCGGCGCCTGAGCGTGGCGTGGGCGCCGGTCGCGAGGCCGGCGCCCACACGCGGCCCGATCCGGCTGGTCGATGTCAAGCGGAGCGGACGACCTCGGGGACAGCCGGGCGGCGCTGATCCAGGCGCTTCGCCGGGTTCCGGAGCTCGCGAGCGGGGAGCTCGCCTTCACCTCCCTGTCCGGCGGGATCACGAATCGGAATTACCTCGTCACCGTCGACGAGAAGCCGGACCGGTTCGTCGTGCGCCTGGCGGGCAACGACACCCACCTCCTGGGCATCAGCCGGGAGGTGGAGCATGCGGCGACGGTTGCCGCAGCCGGCGTGGGCGTCGGTCCGGAGGTCGTCGCGTTCGTCCGGCCCGAGGGCTATCTCGTCACGCGCTTCATCGAGGGCAGGCCGATCCCCATCGAGACCATGCGCCGCCCGGACCGGCTCGCGGCGGTCGCCGAGGCGCTCCGGCGGATCCACGGAGGACCGGCGATCCCGGGCCTGTTCGTTCCGTACCGGATCGTCGAGGCCTATCGCGCGCTGGCCGCGGCACGCGGGGTCACGCTGCCGCCCGAGTACGACCTCGCCGAATCGATCGCCCGGCGGATCGAGCTCGCCTGCCTGCGTGCGCCGATCGAGCTGCGACCCTGCCACAACGACCTGCTGAACGCGAACTTCATCGACGACGGCACGCGGATCAGGATCGTCGATTGGGAGTACGCCGGCATGGGCGACCCGTTCTTCGACCTGGGCAACTTCAGCATCAATCACGAGCTCCGACCGGAGGAGGACGCCGCCCTGCTCAGCGCCTATGACGGGACCCCGGCGCCGAAGCCGGAGCGGCTTGCCCGGATCGCCCTGATGCGGGTCCTGTCCGACTTCCGGGAGGCGATGTGGGCTGTGCTGCAGCAGGGCATCAGCACGCTCGACGTGGACTTTCGGGCGTACGCGGCGGAGCATTTCGACCGGCTGCTGTCGACCGCGGCGGGTCGTGCCTTCGAGGAGGCCCTGCACACGGCGTCTGGAGGCTGAGCGCCGGACGAAGCCCCCTAGCGGACCTCGTCCACGTCGGTCCACCACTGCCGCCGATCGCCGATCCGGTCGCGCATCCGCCACCCGAACGGCTTCGGGATCTCGTCAATTGCGAGCTTGAGCCGGTCGGTCCGGGTGATCACTCGCTCCCGTCGAGAGTCGGTGAGCTGGGGGTAGCTCGAGGCGAACGTGTGGACCTTGTCGAGATTCATGGTGAGCGTTCGCCAGAGGCCCCACTCCTCGGCGCACAGGCGTGCAATTCGACCCGCGTCGATGACGTCGGCATCCCCGGCGCCGAAGTCGTGATCGAGCAGCAGCAGGATCGTGTCGACGACGTCCTTCTCATTGAGCCTGACGATCTGGAGCTTGGACAGCAGCAGCTCGGCAAGGGGGATCGTCGGGCGGTCCGCGGCGAGCCGGCCCTGGAGGGGGATGCGGTGACAGAACTCCAGCTCGTCGAAGAAGACATCAACGTGGACCTGCGGCGCCGTTGGGTGGTCGAAGATCGCCCGCCGTCCCTCGGACGTGATCGAGACCTCACGGTCCTCGCGATAGCCCAGGGACGTGATCGCCGCGGTCACCTCCCGCGCCTGGCGCGCGTAGGCCGCGAAGTCGATGTCTGCGTACGTCCGTTCGAAGGAGGGCAGCAGGGCCTTTGCATCCGGGCAATGGAGCGCCACGCCGATCGAGCCGAGAACGCGCAGGACGACCCCGGCAGCCTCGGCGACGGCGATGATCCGCTCGACCTCGTGCTCGAGCGCAGCGCGATCGAGCAGGACGGCGTTCTGATCGCGCGGGAGCAACGGTTCGGGGACCTCGGGCGCGTGGGCGGGCTCCGATTGTAAGGTCGCGCCGAACCGGCGCACGCGGCTCACCTCCGAGCGTAGGATCGCGCGATGCGACTCTTCCAGCGGGGGCAGCGCGGGACCAGGGTCTTCTACGCCACGGACGTCCATGGCTCCGAGCGGACCTGGAAGAAGTTCCTGAATGCGGCGAAGTTCTACGGCGCCGACGTGCTCGTCATGGGCGGCGACGTCATGGGCAAGCTGGCGATCCCGATCATCAGGGAATTCGGCGGCACGTGGCGAGCGACGATTCACGGGCGCGTGGAGCGGGTCTCGAGCGAGGCGGAGGTGGATGGCCTCCGTCGCCGGATCGGGGACCTTGGCTTCTATGACGTCGTCATGGACGAGGACGAGTACCGGACGACGCAGGCCGATCCTGCTGCGATTGAGCGGTTGTTCGTTCGTCTTGCCACGGATCGCCTGATGCGCTGGATGGACCTCGCGGAGACCCGGCTCGCCGGGACCGGGATCAAGGTCTATGCGACCGGCGGCAACGACGACCTCACCGAGGTCATGGCCACGCTGGACCGGCCCGACGCGAGATCCTTCGTGGCCTGCGAGGACCGGGCCGTGCCCCTGGACGACGAGCACGTCATGGTCTCGATGCCGTACGTGAATCCGACGCCGTGGAAGACGCCCCGCGAGGCGGACGAGACGGAGCTGGCGACGAAGATCGCGGCCGTGATCGGCGACCTGGGCGATCACCGCAATGTCATCTTCAACTTCCATGCCCCGCCGAAGGACTCGACCCTTGACACCTGTCCGATGCTCGATGCCACCACGGACCCGCCGTCCCAGATCGTCCGAGGCGGCCAGCCCGTGCTCTACGGAGCAGGAAGCACGGCGATCCGCGACGCGATCGAGCGCCACCAGCCCCTGCTTGGGCTTCACGGGCACATCCACGAATCCCAGGCGGCGGCGCGACTCGGGCGGACCCTGTGCGTGAACCCAGGCAGCGAGTACGGCGAGGGCGTGCTCCGGGGCTGTCTGATTACGCTTCGCGACGGAAGGGTGGATGCGTTCCAGATGACGGCGGGCTGAGCCCGCCCTCCGGCCACCGCGCGGCGGTCGGCCGGCACGACGAGGGAGGTGCGATCGAGGGTTCGGGTCCGTAATCGGCGGTCCTCGATGACCGCGCACGGCGTGCCGCGGGAGGCGGCCGCCATCCCACTGTGTCGACGCTCGCTCTGTACGAGGTGATGCATGGCGACAGCTGCGGCGACGATGCCGGAGGTCTTCGTCCGGAAGTCCTCGGGTCTCGTCCGGGTCATGTCCCCGCGTTCGGCATTTGTCTACAACGTCCTCACCATGGGCCTCATCTTCCCGTGGACCTACCTCTGGGCGCCCGCGGTGCTGCCCGGCGGCCAGCTCGTGTGGGGGATCCTCCTGGCAATGCTGCTGGAGATCCCGATCGCGCTGGCCTACGTTTGGCTGTCGACGGCGCTGCCCAGATCAGGCGGCGACTACGTCTTCCAGAGCCGCGTCCTGGGCGGGGGGATCGGGTTCACGCTCGTGTTCTCGGGCTTCGTGATCTGGATCCTGCAGTGGGTCGCCCTCTCGGGCTGGCTCCTGGCCACGCTCGGCTTCGCCCCGCTGTTCCTGGGCCTTGGGGCGTCCTCGGGCAATACGAGCCTGGTGGACCTCGCCACGTGGTTCACCACGCCGATCGGAATCGTCGTCACGAGCGTGGCGAATGCCCTCGTTGCGATGCTGATCCTGATCTCCGGATTCAAGAATTACGTCCGGCTCCAACGGGTGATGTGGGTCGCGATCCTCGTCTCCTTCGGCACGATGCTCGCGGTCCTGTTCACCACCGCCGCTGCCGACGTGCCGGCGAAGCTGAATGCCTTCTCGGCGGCGATCGGCGGCTCATCGACCTTCTATGGCGACTCGATCGCGGCGGCACAGGCGGGCGGCGTCAACCTCAATCCGGCGTTCAGCCTCGTGGCCACCCTCCTCGTCGCTCCGATCGCCTGGACCTCGCTCCAATGGGCAACCTACTCGGCGCAACAGAACGGGGAGATCAAGTCTGCCGGCTCGTTCCGGGACCAGCTGTTCATCATCGTCGGCTCGCTGGTGCTGACCGGCGTCCTGCTGGCGATCCTGGCGTGGGTCCTCGAGAACACCGTCGGCACCCAGTTCCTGTACGTCGCCGGCGCCGGCTACTGGGGCTACGCGGACGTCTCGCTCGCCGGCTCCTATCTGTGGCCCAACATCATCGCCACGGCCCTCGCCAACAACCCGATCGTGACCATCCTGATCGCCATCGGGTTCATCCTCAACGGTCACCAGATCGTCCACAACTGCTACATCGGCATGACCCGGGTCATGGTCGCGATGTCGCTCGACCGGCTCCTGCCGGAGTGGGTCAGCCGGGTCTCCGACCGGTTCCATACCCCGGTGAACGCCCATCTCGTGTACTTCATCGCCAGCCTCCCGGTGATCTGGCTGTACAGCAACTTCGCGCTCGACAACGCCGACGGAAGCACCACCACCTGGGCATCGATCACCCTCGGCGTGACCTTCGGCTGCGGGTACGTGTTCATCGGCACTGCGCTCGCCGGCGCGCTGCTGCCCTTCCGGGCGAAGGCGCTCTACGAGTCCTCCCCGGGCAGCAAATACACGTTCGCCGGGATTCCGCTCGTCACGATCGTCGGGTTGATCGGTACGGCCGCAGGCCTGTACTTCCTGTACCTGTTCCTGCTCAGCCCCGAGCTCGGCATGAACTCGACGCTCGCATACACGGTTTCGGCCGGGGTGCTCGTGTTCGCCCTCGGCTGGTACGTCGTGACCAAGCTCGCTCGTCGATCGAGCGGCATCAATGTCGACTATGCGTTCAAGGAGATCCCACCGGAGTGACCGCTGCGGCGCTCCTGGCGGCACACTGCGGCCCGGGCGATCTGCCCGGGCCGCCGATCGTTCCCAGCGACGACTGACCACGACCAGACATCATCAGGCGCATGGCTGAGCAGGCACGCGTCGTCGTCATCGGCGGCGGGATCACGGGCGTGAGCGTCGCCTATCACCTCGCCGAGCAGGGCTGGACCGACGTGCTGCTCGTCGAGAAGGCGGGCCTGACTGCGGGTGCAACGTCCCAGGCTGCGGGACTCGTGACCGCGTTCAACCCGTCGTCGACCATGCTCGCCTGGCGGCGCTACTCGATCGAGCTGTACGGGCGGCTCGACGCCTTCTCGGCGGTGGGCTCGGTACGGCTCGCGTCGTCGCCGGAGCAGCTGAAGGAGCTGCAGCGGACGGCCAGCCGCGTCCGAGGCGTCGGGCTCGACGTGGACGTCATCTCGGCCGCGGAGGCTCGGCGCCTCCTGCCCGCGATCTCGCCTGAGAGCCTGTACGGCGCCGTGTACCTGCCCGGCGACGGTTACCTCGACCCGCACGGCGCGACGCACGCGCTCGCGGCGGCCGCGCGTGAGCTGGGCGTGCGCATCCGCACGAACACCCGGGTGACCGGCTTCGAGCTCGGGCCGCGGCGCGAGATTCGGCGAGTGGTTGTCGACGGCGGGGACGCCATCGAGGCGGAGCTCGTCGTCAATGCCGCCGGCCTGTGGGCCCCGCGCATCGCCGAGATGGTTGACGCCTTCATCCCCTCGATCCCGGTCGACCATCAGCACGTCGCGCTGAAAGCGGTGCCCGGCCACGAGCTGTCCCCGGACATGCCGGCCTGGCGCGACCCGGACAACCTCGTCTACGGCAAGGCCGAGCACGGCGGGATGCTGTTCGGCGGCTACGAGGCAGACCCGCCGGCGCGCTGGCTCGATGGCGTGCCGTGGGACCACGCGGCCACGTCCATGACGCCCGACTGGGGCCGCTTCCAACCGCTCATGGAGGGCGCCATCCGGCGCTTCCCGTTCCTCGCCGACGCCGAGGCGATCCGGCTCGTCTGCCACCCCGACGCCATGACACCCGACGCAAATCCGCTGATCGGCCCGATGCCGGGTGCCCGCGGCTTCTGGGTGGCGGCCGGGCTGTCGCTCAACGGCTTCGGGGGCGGTGGCGGCATCGGGCGGGCGGTCGCCGCCTGGATCACGAGCGGCGACCCCGGGGTCGACATCGCGCCGTACCGTGCGTGGCGGTTCGCGGACACGTACCGCGATCGCGAGTTCGCGGCGGCCCTCGCGCGCGAGACCTACGCCGACTACTACCGCCTCCGCTTCCCGTACGACGCCGACGTGGCCGGCCGTCCGCGCCGGCTCTCGCCGCTGCACGGGCGCCTCGAAGGGGCCGGAGCCGTCTTCGGCACCAAGGCGGGCTGGGAGCGCGCCGACCTGCACCGACCCGGGAAGCCCTGGTCGCGCACCGGTCGCCTGCCTCGGGAGCGAGGCTGGGCACGGCCGGACTGGTTCGATCGGGTCGGGGAGGAGCACCGGGCCGTCCGGGACCGGGTCGGTCTGATCGACCTGACATCGTTCGGCAAGATCGAGGTCTCCGGGCCCGGCGCGCTCGGGCTCCTGCAGCGGGTCGCCGCAAATGACATGGACCGGCCCGTGGGCGCGGCGATCTACACCCAGTTCTGCGATTCGACCGGTGGGGTCGTCGCCGACGTCACCGCGACGCGGCTGGCAGTCGATCGATTTCGGGTGCTCACGGGCGCCGGCTATCTCGCCGCCGACCTCGGCTGGCTCGTGGCTCGTGCTGCCGACGACCCACCGATCGACGCGGTCGAGATCCGCGACGCGACGGACGACTGGACGATCGTCGGGCTGTGGGGCCCGCGTGCCCGCGATGTCCTGGGCGCCCTCTCGACGGATCCCGTCGACGATGCATCGCTCCCGGTGCGCCAGGCGCGCGCGATCGACATCGCGGGAGCGGAGGTGCTCGCGACACGCCTCAGCTATGCCGGCGAGCTCGGCTGGGAGCTCACGATCGAGCCCGCACACGCCGTCACGGTCTGGGATGCCCTCGCCGCTGCCGGGCGGCCCCATGGGCTCGAACCGATCGGCTATCGGGCTCTCGAGTCGCTCCGGCTCGAGAAGGGCTACCGCTACTTCGGCGCAGAGCTGACGCCGCGCGAGACCCCGTTCGAGGCCGGGATGGACCGCTTCGTTCGCCTCGACACGGGCGACTTCGTCGGACGGGAGGCGCTCCAGGCCAGGAGCGCCGCCGAGCCGGCCGGGCCGGCGCGCCGGCTCCGGACCGTCCTGATCGGCGGTGGCGACTGGTTGCCGATCTATGGCGGCGAGGCGGTTCGGGTGGACGGCGCAGTCGCCGGCCGACTGCGCAGCGCGGCGTTCGGCTACACGGTGGGCCGCACCGTGGGCACGACGTACCTCGCGGCCGGGGTGGCCGAGGGCACGGCGATCGAGGTCGACGTCTTTGCCGAGCGCCTGAGCGGGGTCGTCGCCGCGGATGTTCTCGTCGACCCGAGTGGCGCGAGAATGCGCGCATGACCGACAACTTCGAGATCGAGTCGATGCTGGTGCACGCCGGCGTCGACCGCGAGCCCGGCGCGCCGCTCGCGCCGCCGATCATCGCCACGAGCGCGTACATCTCCGCCGGGCAGCCGGTCGCGGCCCGCGCCTACGGGCGCGACGGCAACCCGACCTGGAGCGCGCTGGAGGAAGGTCTCGGCCAGCTCGAGGCGGCGAAGACGGCCGTGTTCGCGTCCGGACAGGCCGCCGCAATGGCGCTGATGCTCTCGCTCGCCCCGGGACGGGCGCGCATCGTGCTGCCGAGCGACGGCTACTACAACATCGGGAAGCTCGCGGACCGACTGAGCCCGTTCGGCACGACGCCGGTGCGGGTGGCCATGCTCGATCTCGACGCCGTGCGCCGGGAGCTCGCTGCGGGACCGGCCATCCTGTGGGGCGAGACGCCCTCGAACCCGCTGCTCAACGTGGCCGACATCGCGGCCCTCGCCGACCTCGCCCGCGAGGCGGGCGCGCCGCTCGTCGTCGACAACACGGTCGCGACGGGCGTCCTGCAACGACCGCTCGACCTGGGCGCCACCGCGACGCTCACCTCGCTGACGAAGGGCACCTCGGGGCACGCCGACCTGCTCCTGGGCTCGGTCGCCACCCGCGACGAGGCGCTCGCGACGTCGCTGCGGGAGTGGCGGACGCTCGGGGGCGGCATCGCCGGTCCCTTCGAGGCATGGCTCGCGCTGCGCGGCCTGAAGACGCTCCCGCTCCGGATCGTCCGCCAGTCCGAGAACGCGCTCGCGATCGCGCGCCACCTCGCCGAGCACCCCCGCGTCCGGGCCGTCCATTACCCGGGGCTCGAACCGGCGACGCTCGAGCTTGCCCGGCGGCAGATGCCGTCCGGCTTCGGGCCGCTCCTGTCGTTCGAGCTCGATGGCACGGCGGACGACGCGGACGCCGTCGTCGGGGCAAGCCGGCTCATCGCTCCTGCCACCAGCTTCGGCGGCGTCGAGTCGACGTGGGAGCGCCGTGCCCGCTGGTCGTCGGAGAAGAGCGCGCCCGAGTCGCTGATCCGCCTCTCGGCCGGCATCGAGGCCATCGCCGACCTGCTCGCCGACATCGACCGCAGCCTTGAGGCGGGGACCACCCGCTAGCCGCCGACGGCCTCGGCCAGCAGATCGTCGAAGTCGGCGCGGCTGAAGGCCGCGGACGCGCGACCCCAGCGTTGTTCTGCCCAACCCCAGAAGTCGTAGTCGATCGAGGAGATCGCGGCCTGGATGGCGGCCCACAGCGTCCAGCCGACGTCGGACATGATCATCTGCAGCCGCATGCGGGCGAGAAGTGCCGGCGTGGCCTCGCCGAAGTAGGCGGCGCACAGCTCCTCCTGACGGGCCGCGTCGAAGCCCAGCTCCTGGGCAGTGTTGCCGAGCTCGAAGGTCGGGTCGTTGTTGCCGCTGTACTCGTAGTCGACGATCCACAGCTTCCGCCCGTCGTCGAGGTAGTTCTCGGCGAGCAGGTCGTTGTGGCAGGGCACGGTCGGGAGTGGGTGGGCGCGGAGGGCCGCCTCGATCAGGGTGACCTTCGGCAGCTCGTCGCGGTAGCGGTCCGGGACGCGGATCGAGCGTTGGTCGACGACGCCGAGGTAGTACTCGGCGAGGCGGAACATGTCGAAGTCGTCGCGGAAGCGCGGGCCGGCGTGCAGGCTCCGCAGTGACTCGGCGATGCGGGCCGCCATCCCTGGCGCCCCGAAAGCCTCGTTCGACATCGTCCGCCCGTCGATCCACGACAGTGCGAACGCGCCCGTCTCCGGATCCGTTGCGACGACCTCCGGCCCGACGCCGGCTTCAGCGGCGGCGCGGGTGTTGTGGAGCTCGTTCGCGCGATCCACCGCCAGCAGGTCCGTCGAGGCGCCTGGGAGCCGCACGAAGAATTGCTGACCGTCGACCTCGACGTGGAAGTTCTGGTTGGTCAGCCCGGCCGCGATCGGGGAGACGCGAATCTCGC
>DATJGH010000148.1:0-8190 GCA_035495215.1 Patescibacteria group bacterium | reverse complement strand
GGGTTCGCCGGATCGGCGGCGGCGAGGAGGTGCACGTGCGGTGCGTCGCCGGTGGCGCTCGCGGGCTCCCGCACCGAGCGGAGGCGGTCGAGGGCGCCGGCGAGGGCGAACTGGGCCGCGCCAAGGCCGGCGACGAAGTAGCCGCGGCGGATCCGGCCGGCCTCCTCCAATGCCTTCAGCATCGGGTACACGGCGGAGAAGCCGCCCTCGAGGCCCTCCGCCATGACCGCCTCGCGCACCAGCACGCCGTGGCGGTCCAGGAGGGCGAGGGCCAGCTGGTGCATCCGCTCGGTCGGGCTGAGCGGCGCCGGGGCCGCATCCCACAGGCCGCTGCCGACGAGCGACCAGCGACCTGCCGCCTCCGGCGGACCGAGGGAAGTCAGGCGGCCCATGCGCGGGGCGCGCCCGGATGGCCGCGCCGGGCGCTTCCAGCGCAACGCGCGCAGCGGGGCGAACGTGTCGTTGGTCACCTCGCCTGCCCAGACCAGGTCCCACAGCGCGTCCAGCACGTCGCGCTCCAACGCACCGCCGGCGTGGGCCGTCGCGCCCTGGATCGCCCGGAAGAACGACGCACCCCGGGCGGCAAGGTGGTCGCGGATCGCCTGGTGCAGCCCGCTGTCGGGACGCCTGGACTCGGGGTCGCTGCCGGGAACGAGCAGCTCGCGGCCGGGTCGATGGAGCACGACCCGCCCGTCGTCGCGGCCGAGGCTCCCCCGCCCCACCCACGCGACCTCGCCGAGGGCGCCGAGCTCATCGAGCAGGCGCGGCTGGTAGCCGGGCACGCGCGCCGGGAGCACGTCGCGCTCCAGCACGGAAGCGGGAATCGGCACGCCCGACAGCTGGTCGATGACCTCGGCGAGCCGTTCGAGCGCCGCGTTCCCGCGCAGGGGCGGCAGCTCCACGCCGACCGGCGTGACGCCCTGCCAGGCCGGCAGGAAGCGCCCGAGCGTCTCGGGCTCGACGGGCTCGACCTCCCGCCGCAGCCGGGCCAGCGAGCGGCGTCGCAGCATCCGCAGGACCTCGGGATCGCACCACTCCCGCTCCGAGCCGGTGGGTCGGAACTCGCCGCGGACGATGGTCCCCGCGCCGGCGAGCCGGCCGAGCGCATCCTCGACGACGCCCAGCGGCAGGCCCCAGCGCGTCGCGGGCTCATGGGCCAGGAACGGACCGTGCGACCGCGCCCACCTGGCGAGCAGCGAATCGAGCGCCCCCGTCACCCGTTCGAGGAACGCCTCCGGCACGCCGCGCGGCGGCGACGCGCCAACGCCGTCGCGGTACCGGCCGACGTCCTCGATCGCGACCCAGCGCTCGTCGCCGGCGATGCGCATCGAGACCGCGCGCCGGGACGCCGCCAGCTCGCGCAGCCAGCCGTCCGCGACCGCGTCCCCGCCGACGACGCGTGCGGCGACCTCCGACCCCGACAGGTCGCCGATCCGCCGAAGCAGGTCATGGAGATGCTCGAGGCTATTCGCCTGGCGGTCGTCGCTGAGGGACTGCAGCGACAGCTCGAGGTCCGCGAGCGCCTCGGGGTCGAGCAGCTCACGCAGCTCTTCCTGTCCGAGCAGCTCGCGCAGGAGGTCCCGATCCAGTGCCAGCGCACCCGCCCGTCGCTCGGCCAGCGGGGCGTCGCCCTCGTACATGTACGCGGCGACGTAGTCGAACAGCAGCGAGGAGGCGAAGGGCGAGGCCTTCGCCGTCTCGACACCGTGCACGGCGATCTCGCGCCGCTCGATGCCGGCGAGGATCTCGCGCAGCGCGTCGAGGTCGAACACATCGGACAGGCACTCGCGGTAGGTCTCGACGAGGATCGGGAACGAGCCATAGCGCGACGCGACCTGGAGCAGATCGGCGGCGCGCTGGCGCTGCTGCCACAGGGGCGTGCGCGCCCCGGGTCGCCGGCGCGGCAGCAGGAGGGCCCTGCCCGCGTTCTCGCGGAAGCGGGACGCGAACAGCGCCGAGCCACCCACCGCCTCCACCACGAGGTCCTCGACCTCGTCCGCGGTCGGGAACAGCAGCGCCTCGATCTCGGCGAGGCGGCGCGCGTCGCCATCGCCCTCGCCTTCCGGGAGGCGGACGGCGATGCCGTCGTCCGACCAGATGGTCTGCGCCTCGATCCCGAGCCGCTCCCGGAGCCTGGTCTCGATCGCCAGCGTGAGCGGCGCATGCACGCGTCCGCCGAACGGCGAAAGGATCACCAGCCGCCAGTCGCCCAGCTCGTCCCGGAAGCGCTCGACCACGAGCCGCCGATCCGTCGGCAGCGCCCCTGCGATCTCGCGCTCCTCGTCGAGATAGGCGACGAGGTTCGCGGCCGCCAGCTCGTCCAGGTCATTGCGCTCGCGCAGCCGGGCGGTGAGCGCCCGTTGGCCTCGCTCGCCTCGAGCCAGATCTGCTTCCGACTCCCGCAGGAACTCGCCGATGGCTCGGCCCAGCTCGACCGGCCGCCCGACCGAGTCGCCCTTCCAGAAGGGGAGCTTGCCCGGCACGCCCGGGGCCGGCTCCACGATGACCCGGTCCGGCGTGATGTCCAGGACGCGCCAGCTGCTCGCCCCGAGCACCACCACGTCGCCGTGCATCCCGGCCCTGAGCTCGTAGACCATCTCCTCGTCGAGCTCGCCGACGCGGCGCCCCTGCTTCCCTGCGTCGCCCGCGAGGAACACCCCGAACAGGCCGCGATCCGGGATCGTGCCGCCCGAGGTGACGGCCACCACCCGGGCATCGCGCCGGCCCTCGACGACGTCCGTGACCCGATCCCACGCGATCCGGGCCTTGAGCTCGGCGAACTCGTCCGACGGGTAGGCGCCCGCGAGCATCCCGAGGACCGCCTCGAGCGCCTCGCGCGACAGCGTCTCGAACGGGGCGGCGCGGGTCACGGTTGCCAGGAGATCGGCGACGGTCCAACGGTCCATCACCGCCATCGCGACCAGCTGCTGGGCGAGGACATCGAGCGGGTTGCGGGGCATGACCGTCGTCTCGATCGCGCCGTCATGCATCCGCTGCACGACCACCGCCGACTCGAGGAGGTCGCCGCGGAACTTGGGGAAGACGATGCCCTTCGAGGGCTCGCCGACCTGGTGACCGGCGCGGCCGACGCGCTGCAGGCCAGACGCCACGCTCGTGGGCGACTCGACGAGGACGACCAGGTCGACCGCGCCCATGTCGATGCCCAGCTCGAGCGACGACGTGGCCACGAGCCCGGGAATCCGACCCGCCTTCAGGTCCTCCTCGATCTGGAGTCGCTGCTCCCGCGCGATGCTGCCGTGGTGCGCGCGAACGAGCTCCTCGCCGGCCAGCTCGTTCAATCGTTGGGCGAGCCGCTCCGCGAGGCGCCGGCTGTTCGTGAACACGATCGTCGAGTGATGGGCCTTGATCAGCTCGAGCAGGCGCGGGTGGATCGCCGGCCAGATGCTGGTGCGCATGTCGCCGAAGGGCACGGGGCCGCCCGGCTGGTCCTCGGGTGGCAGCACCTCGCCGAGACGGGCCATGTCCTCGACCGGGACGACGACCTCGAGCTCGAGGGGCTTCCGGCTCCCGGCATCGACGATCTCGACCTCGCGACCGGGGCCGATCCCGCCGAGGAACCTGGCGATGGTCTCCAGTGGTCGCTGGGTCGCCGACAGCCCGATCCGCTGCAGCGGCGGCGCGTCCTCTGGGCGCAGGCGCTCGAGGCGCTCCAGCGAGAGGGCGAGATGGGCGCCGCGCTTCGTGCCCGCGATCGCGTGGACCTCGTCGACGATGACCGTCTCGACGCCACGCAGCGTCTCGCGGGCGCCGCTGGTCAGGAGCAGGTACAGGCTCTCCGGGGTCGTGACCAGGATGTCCGGCGGCCGTCGGGCGAGCTCGCGGCGCTGCTCCTGCGGCGTGTCGCCGGTCCGCCCGGCGATCGAGATCAGCGGCTGCGGCTCACCGAGTCGCTGCGCGGCCAGGGCAATGCCGTGCAGCGGCGCCCGCAGGTTGCGCTCGACGTCGTAGGTCAGCGCCTTGAGCGGCGAGACGTACAGGACGCGGACGCTGCCCGGGGTCGGGCGCGAGGGAGGCGGGGTCGGGTTCCGGGCCAGGCGGTCGAGGCACCACAGGAATGCAGCGAGGGTCTTGCCGCTCCCTGTCGGGGCATGGATCAGGGTGTGCCGCCCGGTCGAGATCGAGGCCCAGCCGCCGACCTGCGCCGGGGTCGGGGCTTCGAACGCGGCCTCGAACCACGCGCGGACGGCCGGCGAGAACGGCGCCAGCGGGTCGGCTGGCGCGGTCGTCTGGCTCGGGGCGCTCGCGCGCCCGGCACGTGGGCGGGTGGTCGCGGTCACGGGTGGAGGAGTTTACTCCGGTGCACCGATTTCGATCGGATGTTCGATGCGGTGCCGAAGCGCCCGACGGCCAGCCGATGCGTCCCCCCGGGAACGGGCCGTTTGGCACATGTCCCTTGCGTCCCGCGAGACGATGGTCCCCAGCAACGGGAAATCATCCCGGAGTAGGGACGCAGAAAAGGAGCACGGAGGGCAGGAGATGTCGACCATCCGTCGTTACGTGACGGTGCTGGCGGTGATTGCCGCGGCGATCGTCCTCTACATCGAGGCTCCGTGGGAGAGCTTCGGCCTCGGCGGCATCGCGCCGAGCAAGGACGTGGAGACGATCCTCTCGATCGTCTTCTGGATCCTTGCCATCGTGGTGGCCGTGGCGCTGTTCGAGGATCGCAAGGAGCCGGGTGCCACGGTCGTCGAGGTCGAGGGGCCCGCGTTCACGCGCTTCCTCTTCGCCAACACGCGAGCAGGCCTGCTGTGGCTGCCGATCCGGCTGTTCGTCGGGTTCTCGTTCTTCGAGGCCGGGCTGCACAAGCTGTTCCCGGCGGGCAAGGCCGTCGGCGCCGGCTGGCTCGACGGTGGCGCCTCGTTGCTGGGCTACTGGAACAACGCGGTCGCGATCCCGGAGGCACCGGGGCGACCCGCGATCACGTTCGAGTGGTACCGCGACTTCCTCAACATCCTGATCAACAACCACGCACAGACCTGGTTCGCCTACCTCATCGTCTTCGGTGAGCTGGCGATCGGCATGGGCCTGATCTTCGGCGCCCTGACCGGCATCGCCGCGTTCTTCGGGGCATTCATGAACATGTCGTTCCTGCTGGCCGGCTCGGCATCGACCAACCCGGTCCTGTTCGCGCTGGGCATCGGGCTCATCCTGGCCTGGCGAGTCGCCGGCTACTACGGGCTCGACCGGTACCTGCTGCCGCGACTCGGCGTCCCGTGGCACGCCAAGGTGAACACCGGGCCAACCCAGCCCGTCGCAGCGCCGATGACCTCCTGACGGAGGCCCATCGGCCAGGGGAGCAGGGCCCCGATCGAAGACAACGACTCCTGCTCCCTGCTCCACCGACCGCCCGGGCGCAAGCCCGGGCGGTCGGCTTTTTTGACTACCCCCGCCCGTCGAGGGTGCGCAGGACGAGGTCGAGGACGCCTTCCGCGATCCGCATCGCCCGCGTGTCTGCCGCCTCGTCGGCGGCGCGGTACGGCAGGCCGGCGTTCGGTGGGTCGTCGAACGCCAGCGGCATCGGCGACTGGCCGTAGCGCCCGGCGTCGTCCGCCCAGCGCTCGCGCCACGCGGCCGGCGTCCGGTCGGGCACGGGAGCGTGATTCGCCGCGAGCCAGACGTGGGCCCAGGCGCGGGGCACGACCCGATAGGCGTCGTAGCCTCCGCCGCCGGTCGCCAGCCAGCGCCCGCCCGCGTACTGATGGGCGAGCTCGTCGACGATCCGGGCGGCGCGGCCCATCGCCGTCGTGGTGACGTTCAGGTGGGCGAGCGGGTCGAAGGCATGGGCGTCCGCGCCGTGCTGGGACACCACGAGATCCGGCCGGAACCGCTCGGCGAGGGCGGGCAGGATGAGCTCGATGGCGGGCAGCCAACCCCGTTCCCCCGTCCCGGGATCGAGCGGCAGGTTGACCTTCGTCCCCTTCGCCTCGCCACCGCCGAGCTCGTCGGGGAAGCCGGTGCCCGGGAACAGCGCTCGGCCCGTCTCATGGATGGACACGGTCATCACGCCAGGGTCGGACCAGTGGATCGCCTGGACGCCGTCGCCGTGGTGGACGTCGAGGTCGATGTACAGCACCCGCAGGCCATCGCGCCGCGCCCGCGCGATCGCCAGGGCGGGGTCGTCGTAGACGCAGAAGCCCGAGGCGCGTCCCGGCATCGCGTGGTGCAGCCCGCCGCCAGGGTGGAAGGCATGCACCACGTCGCCGCGGAGGATCGCCTCCATCGCTCGAAGGGAGCCGCCCGCGACGGCGGCCGAGGCCTCGTGCATCCCGGCGAACGCGGGCGTGTCGCCCGGGCCGATGCCCGCCCGCGGCGGTGCGAACGGATCGCGCGAGAAGGCCTTCACGACCTCGACGTAGCCGGCCTCGTGGACCCAGGCAAGCGCTTCGTCCGTCGCCGGCTCGGGGTCGAGGCTCGGCGTCGCACCCAGCGCCTCGAGCAGCCCGATGCCGGGTCCGAAACGACGCGGCGTCAGCGGGTGCGCCGGCCCGAAGTCATAGGTCGTGGACCGCGGCCCGAAGACGAGCAGGGGTGCCGCGGTCGTCACGCTGCCCCGTCCCTCGGCCACGCAGTCACCATAGCCCCGGGCCGGGCGTACCATCGGCGCACGTGAGCGACCTCATCGTCGTCCTGATCGTCATCCTGATCATCGTCGTGATCTGGCGGGGTCCGAAGACGCTGCCGGAGCTCGGTCGCATGTTCGGCCGTGGCGTCCGCGAGGCTCGCGCGGAGGCGTCGAAGATCCGATCGACCGACGACACGCCGGACACCGGCGCGGGGTCACCGCCCGCCTGACCCGCGCCTACCCGCTCGCGGCGCTCGTCGCGATGCGGACCCCGGCCAGGAACGCGCGATAGGCCACGATCGGGTCGTCGGTCACGACCCTCACGCCTCGATCCCCGTACCGCTCGCAACCCGGGACGATCGCCGCGTAGTCGGCCTGGCCCGCGTTCTCGTACTCCGCCTCGAGCGTGATCGGTCGCCCGACGTCGAGGATGCGCATCTCCCCCGCCTTGGCACGTTCGACCGCCCGCTTCGCACCGGCGCGCACTCGCTCCCTCGCGATCGAGGGATGCACGGAAGCGGCCGCCCTGCGACTTACCGCGGTCTTCACGATGACCCGCTCGGCCCACGGGAACCACGCCTCCGTCTCGAGCGCGAGCTGGTCGTCGCCGGTCACGAGTCCGACCGGAACGCCCCACGCCCCGAGCGCCAGGGCGTTGATCCCGCTCTCACCCACCGGGCGGCCCTGCAGGGTCGTCAGGGTCGGCGTGCCGCTGTAGGTGTGCGCGATGGTCCCGATCGGGTGGCCGGCGCGCGTGTGGTAGCCGACGAACAACGCGACGACGAAGCCGCGGTCAGGCCCGGCGCCGGTGACCATCGACCACGGCTTCTGGCCTTGGAGGAGCACGGCGCGAGGGTCGAGGTCCTCGGGCGTCAGGTTGAACATCGAGCCGTGGCTGTCGTTGACCAGGACCTCGGTCGCGCCGCCATCGAAGGCGCCCTCGATCGCGGCATTCGCCTCGCCGACCATCAGCGCCACCGCGGCCGGGTAGCCGGCATCGGCGCGGTCGGTCGGCTTGCTGTGGCTGATCCCGCCGATGCCCTCCATGTCGACGCTGATGTAGACCTTCACCCTGCCCTCCTCGTCCCGGGCGCTAGACGGCCGCGGCGACTTCGAAGAGCTGCTCTCGCAGCGCGTCCGCATCGGTGACGGGCAGGCGACACGCAAAGTCTCGGCAGACGTAGGCCGTCGGGCGGCCCTTGAGCTGCGTCCGATCTGCCAGGAGCGGCACGGCGCTCGGACCAGGGCTGAGCGCCGACGCCGCCAGGACGCGGTTGGGGGCATAGCCACCGGCGGCGACCTGGAGCAGCGCGCGCGTCGCGGGGTCCTCGAGCTCGCCGACGATCGCCACCTCGGCCACCGCCGCGAGGCTGAAGTCGGCAGCCTGCAGCCACTGGGCGAACGCGGTCGGGTAGCGAACCAGGTACGAGGTCGTCGTGGCCAGTGCCCGCTCGGCGGCGGCGCGATAGCGGGATTCGCCGGTCAGTGCGGCGACGCGCAGGAGCACGAACGTCGCCATGGCGCCGCCCGACGGCGTGGCGTTGTCCTGGACGTCCTTCGGCCGCGTGACGAGCTGCTCGTGATCGATCGCCGTGTCGAAGAAGCCG
>DATJGH010000147.1:0-9370 GCA_035495215.1 Patescibacteria group bacterium | reverse complement strand
GGGTCCCGAGGTTCTCGAAGCGGTCCCGGAGCTGGACGTCTTCGTCGCGGGGCTGGGGACGGGCGGTACGCTCACCGGTGTCGGGCGATACCTGCGGCGGGTGAAGCCGGGGGTCCGGATCATCGCGGCCGAGCCGCTCCCGGGCGAGGCGGTGCAGGGCCTGCGCTCGCTCGACGACGGGTTCGTGCCGGAGGTGTTCGATCCGTCCCTGCTGGACGACCGGTTCGTCGTCTCGAACCGCGATGCGGTGGAGACGGCGCGGGACCTGCTCGAGCGCGAAGGAATCCTCGCCGGCCCGTCCTCGGGGGCGATCCTGTGGGTCGCCGAACGCGTCGCGCGGTCCATGGACCGCGGCACGATCGTCGCGCTCCTGCCCGACGGTGGCTGGAAGTACCTCTCCACCGGCACCTACTCGCGCCCGCTCGACGAGATGGACGACGACCTCGAGGGTGGCGTGGCCTGGTGGTGACCGAGCCCCATCTCCCCGACCCGGGCGCGTACTACCCCGGCTCGGGCGGTCATGAGCATCCCGGGCCGGCCTCGGTCCGCCTCCCCGCCGAGATGCGCGACGCGATCGTTGGGCACGCGCGCGCGGCGATCCCCGACGAGGCATGCGGGATCATCGTCGGCGACCGGCCCGCGGCCGACGCAGGCGTGCCACTGCGCTGGGTTCCCCTCCGGAACGCGCTCGCCTCGCCGGCGCGCTACTCGATCGACCCCCAGGACCTGCTGCGCCTGAGCATCGAGGCCGACGACGCGGACGAGGTGTTCTGGGCGATCGTCCACTCCCATGTGGCCTCGCCGGCGCGCCCGTCGCCGACAGACGTCCGCGAATCGCACTACCCGGACGCCCTGTACGTGCTCGTCTCGCTCGCCCCGTCCGAGGCGGATCCGGTGACGCGCGCTCCCGCCATCCGCGCCTGGCGCATCGTCGACGGCGGCGTCCACGAGGTCGAGGTCGCGATCGATGACTGAGCGCATCGACGCCCGGTTGCTCGTGCTGCTCGCCCTCCTCGGTGGAATCGCCGCGGTCGCCGTGGCGATGCTCGCCGGTCTCGCGCCCGCCCTGCTCGACCTCGTCGCGCGGCCGCCCGCCATCGTGCGTGCCGTGCTCGCCGGCGGCTCGATCGTCCTCGGGGGGCGGCTGCTGCTCTCGGCGCTGCGCCGGATCGACGGCTCGATGCGCCGCGGGACCGGCATGGCCAGCAGGATCTCGGACGCCGACCTCGGCGCGATGGTCCGCGGCGTCCGCCTCGTCTTCCTCGCGGCGGCGTCGTTCGCGGCCGCCTCGGGCTGGATCCTGGGCGAGCCGCTGCCACTCGTGGTCGCCCTGGTGATCGCCGGCGTCGACGTCGTCGAGACGTCGTTCCTGTTGCTCGTCGCGACGTCGAGCCGAACGCGCGGTGAGCGCTAGCCGGCTCCAGGTCCGGCCAGGGCTGCCACGAGAGCACGAATCGATGGTGTCGAGCCGACGCCGAGCCGATCACCAACGCGCGCCGCGAGCGGCGGCGTCACGTTCGTCGAGCCCAGGACCTGCCATGAATCTGCCGCGAAGATCGATTCGGGCGTGCCGTCGAGCAGGACGCGGCCCGCGCCCATGACCACGACCCGTTCGAATGTCTCGGCCACGAACTCGATGTCATGGCTGATCGCGACGACGGTCCGAGCTTCTGCGCCGAGCTGATCCACGATCCCGCGGACCCGGGCGACGCCGCGGGCGTCCTGTCCGGTCGTCGGCTCGTCGAGGACCACCACCGGCGTTCCCATCGCCAGGATCGATGCCAACGACAGCAGCTTGCGGCGCGAGTAGCCGAGGTCATACGGGTTGTCGTTGCCGGCGGCCTCGAGGCCGACGGCCCGGAGGGCGCCGTCGATCGCAGCCTCGAGCCGGGCCCCTCGGAGCCCGACGTTCCGCGCGCCGAACGCGACCTCCGTCCGGCAGCGGGCGGCGAAGATCTGTCGATCCGGGTCCTGGAAGGCCAGGCCGACGACGCGGGCGAGCTCGGCCACGCGCCGGCCCTGCGTCGGTCGCCCGTCCACGACGACGCGGCCCTCCGTTGGCCGCAGCAGGCCGTTCCAGAGTCGGACCAGGGTCGATTTCCCGGAGCCGTTCTGGCCGATGATCGCGACGCGCTCGCCCGCGCGGATCTCGAGATCGATGCCATCGAGCGCCCGGGTTCCGTCCGGGTAGGTGAAGCCCAGCCCCTCGCATCGGATCACGGCGCGATCTCGGGCATGGCCACCCCGAGCTCCCCGAGCGCCGCGCCGATCCGGACAACGGCTGGCGCCTCCACCCCGATCGCTGGAAGGCGCGAGTCGGCGAAGCCCTCGGCAGCCGGGGCGTCGAGCACGATGCGGCCAGCGTCGATGGCCACGACCCGCTGGCAGATCCGGGCCAGCACGTCGGTCTTGTGCTCCGCGATGAGCAGGGCCGTGCCGGTCGAGGCAAGGTCGCGCAGGGCTTCGGCCACGAGCCGCGTCCCCTCCGGGTCCAGCTGCGCGGTTGGCTCATCGAGGACGAGATGGCGTGGTCGCATCGCGAGGATCGAGGCGATCGCGACGAGCTGGGCCTGGCCGCCGGAGAGCCGCGCCGGGTCACGCTCCGCCAGCTCCTCGATCCGCAGGGCGGCCATCGCCCAGCGGGTCCGTTCGACGGTCTCGGCGACCGGCAGCCCGAGGTTCACCGGGCCGAGCGCGACCTCCTCGAACACGGTCGCGGTGACGCCGGAGCGCTGGGTGTTCGGGTTCTGGAACACGAGCCCGATCAGGCATGCGAGCTCGTATGACTTGAGGCCGGCGGTCGTTTCGCCGTCGATCGTCACCGTCCCGGCCAGCACGCCGCCCACCGACGCCGGGGCGAGGCCCGAGAGGACGAGGCACAAGGTCGACTTCCCCGCCTCGTTCGGTCCGACGAGGCCGACGATCTCCCCGTCCCCGAGCGTCAGGTCGATGTCCAGCAGGACCTGCCGGGCATAGCCCGGATAGCGATACGACACGCCATCGAGGACGAGCATCGCTAGGGGAGCCTCGGCATCACGCCGGCGAGCGGCGCCACGAGGGCGACGACGAGCGCCGCGACGAGTAGCCAGCGCAGGGCTCGCTCGCGCCCCGTGTCGGGCAGCGTCCACAGCAGGTCCCGGCGGCCGGGCCGCCCGAACGAGCGCACCTCGAGGGCCAGGCTCCGCTCCTCGACCTCGGTCAGCGAGGACAGGATGACCGGCGCGACAAGCGGCAGGACGCCGCGCACCCTCGCGCTGAGGCTGCCTTCGGTGTCGAGCCCGCGGGCCCGCTGCGCGGCCTGGATTGCGAGCGCCCGCTCGACCATCAGCGGGATGGTCTCCAGCGTCGCCGCCGCGGCAAACGCGACCCGGGGCGACAGGCCCCGCCGCTCCAGGTCGACGACGAAGGCTCGAGGTTCGGTTGTCAGGCCAAACAGGGCGAGGGCCATCGCGATGGTGAACAGCCGCACGATGATCTGTGCGGCAAAGTCGACGCCTTCGAGGGTCGCGTCGAACGGCCCGAGATTGAACAGGACGGTCGAGCCCGCCCGCGTGAACACGGAGACGAGGGCGACCGAGATCGAGATCGGCAATGAGAACAGCACCGCCACGCGGACAACGCGCCGGAGCAGATGCGCCGCGATTGCGCCCGGAAGCACGATTCCCACGAGGAGCAGCAGCGGACCGAGGTAGCCACCCAGGACGAAGGCGCCCAGCGTGGTGACGGTCGCGAGGGTCGCCTTGGTCAGCGGGTTGAGCCGCTGGTAGCGCGAGATCGCGGCAGGCGCCAGGCTCGCGAGGTAGGCGGTGTCGGCCTCGCTCAGACGGGCCGGCGCGGTCTCCGGCCCGGCGGCTTCGTCCGGCTTCAGGACGACGTCAGCCCTCCACCATGCCGACCGCCCGCTCACCCTGCGGGAACCGCGCGCTGAACCTGCGCGACAGCGTCTGCAACAGCAGGAAGGCGACGATGAACTCGATCGTCTTATCGATCGGATCCTGGAGCAGGCCCTGCTGGAAGACCGCCTCGATCAGGCTCGAGCCGGCCTGCTGGAACGCCCCGACGAGGATGTCCGAGCCGCTGCCCGTGACGCCGCCGAAGACGAACGCCGAGATCGGCGCGGAGATCAGGGCCGAGATCACGCCGCAGATCGCCCCGGCGACGACGATGAACGCGACGCCGAGGTCACGCCGCACGAACAGCTGGATGGTCAGGGCCACGAGGGCGAGGATCAGGCCGATGCCGATGCCGTAGGCAATGATCGTGAACAGCGAGTCGGTCGGGTTCGTACCGAAGAACGTGAAGCCGCCCTTGGCGTAGAACGGCAGGACGCCGTAGGCCGCGAGGCCGAGGAGGATCAGCCCGGCAACGACAACGCCACCGACAAGCGTTGGGATGCTGGTGTTCGGCCGGCTGCGGAAGAAGCCGTAATAGCCGAAGACGCCGGCGAGCAGCCCGATCTCGGCGGCGACGATCGCGAACGGCCACGCAAACGCGCTGCCGAACGGGGTGCCGGCGAGGACGAAGGTCCAGATGAGGTTCGCGAGGAGCCCGGTCAGCGCGCCCGGGATCGGCCCGGCAAGCGCGCCGACGAGGATGGTTCCGACGGAGTCGAGATAGAGCGGGATCTTGAGGGCGTTTCCGACGGTCTGGCCGAGCACGATGTTGATGGCGATCGCGATCGGGATCAGCACGATCGTACGGGTATCGAACTGGCTGGTGATCGAGTCGAGTCGCCGCGTCGTGGCGAACTCGACCCCGGCGTAGGCGATGAACGCGAGAAGCAGCGCCACGGCGAGAACGAACATGAACGCGTTCGAGCCCGCGACGAGGCCAGTGTTGGGGTCGACTGTGGTGTCGAACGAGCCGGCTGCCGCCATGCCGACGACAAGGGTCACCGCCCCGACGACCACCGCGACCGCGACGCGGAACCACTTTGAAGCCATTCCGCCACCTCCACCCGGCCGCGCCGGCATCCCGGCGAGGGCTGGCCGTATGCCGCTAGCGTGCCACGCCGGCAGGTCCGGACGCCAGCCCGCCGACCCGATCGATGAACCTGGTGAGGAATGCGTCAGCGTCCACGGCGACGGCGACATCCAGGTTCGCCGGAGCCTTCGTCAGCCCGCGCCAGTCGGCGACGGTCATGGCGTGGGCGAGGCCCGAGCCGGCCTCGACATCGACGGCGACCGGGCGGGTCTGCACGAGCGACCGGTCGATCGCAGCCGCGACCGTGAGCGGATCGTGAATATGGGCGCCGTAGAAGCCGTCGTACTTCCCGTGGAACTCGAAGTAGAAGCGCAGCGCGTCGACGATGAACCGGAGCATGGGGTTGTCGGCAACCGAGCCCACCGCTTCCGCCGGCTCGCCGCCGAGGCGAGCGGCGTCGAGCGGCTGGACGCCCGCCCGCACGGCGAGGTGGCGCAGGTGCTCCGGCACGAACCTCGCCTGCTCCGTCACGTCCAGCCCGAGTGCGAGCGGGAGCTGGCTGCTGCGCCGACCCCAGCGCTCGAAGACAGCCTTCGCGGCGTGCGGGTCGACGTACATGTTCCACTCGCTCGTCGGCGTCGTGTTGCCCGCGGTCCGGTAGGCGCCGCCCATCAGCACCCAGCCCGCGAGGAGGTTCGGGAGCGAGGGCTCCCGCTCCAGCGCGACCGCGAGATTCGTGAGGGGTCCGAGCGTGACGAGCGTGATCTCCCCCGGCCGCGCCCGCGCCACCTCGACGATCCACGTCGCGGCCTCGTCACGCTCCAGCGGCCGTCGCGCCGGCGGCAGCTCGGCGTAGCCGATTCCGCGCGGGCCGTGCGTCTCGGGCGTCGTCTCGAGCTGCTTGACCAGCGGCTGCTCCCGTCCGAGGGCCACGGGGACGTCGCCGCGGCCCGCGAGCTCGAGCACGGCGCGCGTGTTCTCGGCGACCCGCCGAGCGTTGACGTTCCCGCCGACGCATGTCGCGCCGACAAGCTCCACCTCCGGCGAGGCGCACGCATACAGCAGCGCGAGTGCGTCGTCGATGCCGGTGTCGACGTCGAGAAGCAGCGGGATCCGCGCTGGCATCGCGCCAATCCTATCCACGAACCAGCCGGATCAGCGTTGCGGGCCGGTCGAGGCGGCGCGCCCAGGTCGAGCCCAGGGCGCGGATCTCCGCCGCCGCCGGCTGTCCCGTGCACTCGATCCTGAAGCCTTGCGGCCGGAAGGCACTCGCCGCACCCGTGACCAGGGCCTCGGCCGAGGTCGGGACGCCGTCGAGCCCGTCACGTTCGACCGGGGCGACGAGCAGCTCGATCCGGCCACCCGCGGCGACCAGGCTCGCCAGGCCCGCCGCGACGGCCGCGTCGCGACCGACCACGCCGCGGAGCAACGAGCCCCACGGGAATCTGACGGTGACGAGGTTCGCGAGCCCGCGCAGCTCGGCGGGCGCCGCCTCGGCCGACGCGACGATGAAGCCGGCGTTCGACCGGCCACCCTTCCGCGCCGGCCGCGCGGCACGGCGCGACGCCTCGGCCATCGACGCGGCGTTCGCGTCGAGCCCGAGCACGAGGGTTGCCGGCTCCCGGGCCGCGGCCGCGAGCACTGCTCGGCCGTCGCCGGTGCCGGCATCGATCGTCACTCGCGCGTGGCGGGCGACGAGCTCTGCGACCTAGCCGACGTCCACCTCGACGAGGCGGCGTCCGACGACGAAGCGGATCATGGTGGGCAGGATACGCCCAGCCCTCAGCCCAGCGGCGCGACGGCGAACTGGACGGCGAACTGCTTGCACCAGATCACGACGCTCTTGAGCCCGGTGACGTCCGTGCCGGGCGGGACCCTCGTGTTGAAGTCGCCGTCGGTCGCCTTGAGCCTGCCCAGCTCGATGGCGCCCTTGGCATAGCCCGTCGGGTCCGGCGAGAGATACACGTACAGGTCCGGCCCGTTGCGCACGGAGAAGTCTTCGAATCGCACGACCCAGCTGCCCGGCGTGGTCTCGAGGAGTGTCGCCCTGCCTCGGCCGAAGTGAAAGTCATCGGCGCCCGTGAAGGTGCCGGTGCGCGCCTCCGGAGAAGGCGACGGCCGTGGGGCCGTCGGTGCCGCGCTGGAGGCCGGGGCAGACGCCGGGACGTCCGTCGGGAACGGATCGACCGTCGATGACGGCCCGGGCGCGATCGATGGCGCCGGCTCGACGAGCGCGGTCCTGATGAACAGTGGCGAGCCGAGGTACCAGCCGATCGGCGCGCCGACGGCGATGAGGAAGGCTCCCAGCACGGTGGTTCGCGCGGGGTGCCGGCGCGCGGCGGCGAACCACCCGCGACGGTGGGCGAACCAGATGAAGGCGACCGCAGCGCCCACCAACCCGATTGCGATGGGCACCCGCAGCGGGTAGAGGCTCGTCGCGAAGGCACGCTCGAGCTCGCCGAGAAGCTCCACAGCGGGCATGGTCAGTGGCCCCGATGTCGGCCTGATGACGCAGCTCCGAGGGGCGCGGCGCGCTCTTCTACACTCCGGCGGTGACGCAGGTGGGCGCCCGCAAGCCGATCGGGCCGTACGAGCGGCTCTCGGCCGAGGTCCACGAGTGGGACCCGCGCACGGTCGAGGTCGCGGCGAGGGTCGGCGCGCTCGTCCGCGAACGCCGTCCGGACCTGGCCGTCGAGCACATCGGCAGCACCGCTGTCCCCGGGCTCCCGGGCAAGGGCATCGTCGACCTGTCGATCGAGACCACACCCGACGACATTCCCAGGGTCGTCGAGATGCTGTACGAGCTCGGCTTCGGGCCGCAGCCCGGGCCCGATCCCTGGCCGCCGACCCGGCCGATGCCCGTCGGCTCCTACGACCTCGACGGGGTGCACTACCGGATCCACCTGCACGTGCAGCCGGTGGGCGGCGACTACCCGCGCGACATCGCCTTCCGCGACGCCCTCCGCAACGACCCCGAATTGCGCAGCCAGTACGAGGGCCTCAAGCGCGGGATCACCAGCGGCGGCGCGGTCGAGGGCCTGCGCTACACGCATTCCAAGACCCGCTGGATCCTCAACGTCTACCGCCGCCTGGGCTTCGCCCCACCCCCGATCTCGCCCCCGGCCACGATCGGCATCCTGGGTGGGGGGCAGCTCGGCCGCATGCTTGCCCTCGCCGGGCGGGAGCTCGGCTACCGCATCGCGATCCTCGATCCCGACGAGCACGCGCCGGGCATGGCGGTTGCCGACTCCTCCGAGGTCGCGACGTACGACGACGTCGCCGCGGCCCAGCGGATGGCGGCGCGGTCCTCGGTCATCACCTACGAGCTCGAGCACGTCGGCCCCGCCGTCGTCGCGGCGCTGGACGATCGGCGACGTCCCATCCGGCCCGGCCCGTACCCGCTCAAGCTCACCGCCGATCGGCTGGCCGAGCGTCGATTCGTCGAGGCGAACGAAGGCCGAGTTGCGGAGTGGCGCGAGGTGGGCGGGCCCGCCGAGGTCCTCCACGCCGCGGCAGAGCTCGGCTATCCGCTGCGCCTCAAGGCGGTCCGCGGCGGCTACGACGGCCACGGCCAGGCACGCATCGACGGCACCGAGGCAATCGCCGAGCTGGACGGCCGCATCGGCTGGCCCGCGCTGCTCGAGAAGGAGCTGGCGTTCGAGGCGGAGCTGTCGATCGTGGTCGCGCGCAACGTCGACGGCGTCAGCCATGCCTTCCCGGTGGCCCGCAACGTGCACGATCGCGGGATCCTCGTCGAGAGCACGGTCCCGGCGGGCGTCCCGAAGGCGGTCGAGGAGGCCGCGGCGACGCTCGCCGAGAGCCTGGCCACGTCGATGGGACTCGTCGGCACGCTGACCGTGGAGCTGTTCCTCATGCCCGGTGGCTCGCTCGTGGTGAACGAGCTCGCGCCACGCGTCCACAACAGCGGCCACTGGACGATCGAGGGTGCGGTCACGAGCCAGTTCGAGCAGCACCTCCGCGCGATCTGCGGCCTGCCGCTCGGTTCGGTCGCGATGCGCGCCCCGGCCGCGGCGATGGTCAACCTGCTCGGCGAGGGCGCGCCGCGGCCGGCCCACCCGACGGGCATCTACGAGGCGCTCCTCGTGCCCGACACGCACCTCCACATCTACGACAAGGCGACCGTGTTCGAGCGCCGCAAGATGGGCCACGTGACCTCGATCGGCTCGAGCGTCGAGGAGGCGCTGACACGCGCGCGCGAGGCGGCGGGCCACATCGGCTGGGCGCCCGCGGCCGAGGCGTCGCCGACCGAGCCGAATGCCTGAGCCCGGCGGCAGCCATGGCCCCGTCGTCGGCGTCGTCGGCGGGAGCCGCTCGGACTTCCCGGTGCTGGAAGGGGCAACGGCCATGCTCGACCGGCTCGAGGTGCCGCACGAGCTCCGCGTCGTCTCGGCGCATCGCAGCCCGGACCACCTGTACCGCTACGCGG
>DATJGH010000146.1:0-24929 GCA_035495215.1 Patescibacteria group bacterium | reverse complement strand
AGTTGCACATCAGGCAGCGCGTCGACTCTGCGACCGCTCCGGTTGCGTCATAGCCGAGCTCGACCGGGGTGGTGAAGTTCACCTCGGGGTCGGTGGACGCCATCCGGGCGGCCAGGGGTGCCATCGGGATGTGCTGGCGGGGGAGCCGGTCGTACAGCTCCGGCATGTCGTGCCGCCAGGAGCTCGTGATCTTGACGTTGGCGTCGACGCTCACGTCCGTCCGGCCGGTGAGGTAGCGGTCGATCGCGTAGGCGCACTTCTTGCCGTGGCCGGCCGCCTCGATCAGCGTCGTCGGGCCGGTGACGAAGTCGCCGCACGCGAAGACGCCACGCACGTTCGTGGCATATGTGGCGGGGTCGACCTTGACCCGGCCGCGGTTGACCTCGAAGTCGGCCTCGACCGGCAGGAACGTCAGGTCCGCCGCCTGGGACACGGCCGGGATGACCGTGTCGGCCTTGATCACGAACTCCGAGCCGGGGATCGGCACCGGAGAGCGGCGGCCCGAGGCGTCCGGCTCGCCGAGCTTGTTGCGGATGAACTTCACGCCGGTGACGTGGCCGTCCTCGCCCAGGACCTCGACCGGGCTGGCGAGGAACTCCATGCGCACGCCCTCGCGCTCGGTCTCGCCGAGCTCTTCCTCGTCGACGACCAGCTCGGACCGGGTGCGGCGGTAGACGATGGCCACGTTCTCGGCACCGTGACGGAGCGAGGTGCGCGAGCAGTCCATCGCGGTGTAGCCGCCGCCGATGACCACGACGTCCTTGCCGACCTCGATCGGCTCGCCGAGGTTCGCGCGCTTCATGAAGTCGACGCCGTACTGGACACCCTCGAGCTCGGCGCCCGGGACGTCGAGGGCGACGGCGTTCATCGCGCCGGCGGTGATCGCGACCGAGTCGAAGTCACGCTGCAGGTCGTCGAACGAGATGTCGACGCCGACATTCGTCGAGTAGTGGAACCGGACCCCGAGCCGCTCCACGAGGCGAATGTCCATCTCGATCGCCTCGCGCGGGAGGCGGAACGCGGGGACGCCGATGAGCATCGTGCCGCCGCCGTAGGGCAGCGCGTCGAAGACGTCGACGCCGTAGCCCTTGGTCGCCAGCTCACGGGCGACGGAGATGCCGGCCGGGCCGGCGCCGACGACGGCGACCTTCTCGGGCCGGGCCTCGATATGGGGCATGACATCGGGGATGCCCGAGGCCTCGTGCCACTCGACCAGGAACCGCTTCATCGCCCGGATCGCAAGGGGCCGGTCGATGTCGCCCCGGCGGCAGGCGCGCTCGCACGGGGCCGAGCACACGTAGGAGCACATCGCGGCCACCGGGTTGGGCTCGCGGGAGAGGATGTAGCCCTCCTCGAAGCGCCCCTCGGCGGCAAGGTTCAGGTAGCCCCGGCAGTTGGTGCCGACCGGGCACGCCTCCTGGCACTCGATGTTGCACTGGAGCCACGAAGCGTCGACCGGCTGGACGAGGAATTCCTGGCGGACGTCGAGGGTCAAGGCGCGGCTGGACCTCTGTGCGTCGTGGGCTGGATGGACATGCGGGACGAGCCGGTTCCCCTCGGTTGCGTGGCCGGCGTCGTCAATCTACCACCGGGCCACGTTCCGGTGCAGGCATGAGCGCTCTGGAGGAGCGATTCAGCCAGGGCCGGCTCGGGTTGACGCGGTGGATTCGCGTAGCTACGCTCTCGTCCCAGCGACGGCGCCCCGGGAGTGCCGGACAGCGAGGACCTTGACCCCGCGTGACAGCGAGCGAGCTGGCCTTCCTCGGGCTCGGTCTCCTCCTCGGCGCCGCAACGGGAGCGGCGCTCGTCGTGGTCCTCGGCACCCGGTCCCCCAGGCGCGAGATCCGGGTCACGGTAACCCGCGATGCCCTGCCGCGCCGTTCAGAAACCCTTTCGCAGGATGCGTTCGTGCCCGCTCCGAGCGGCCCAGCGCCTGGTGGTCCGGGCGATCGTCGCTGGTTCGATCGCGACCTTCCGGCAGCGGACCCGGGCGGATCGAGGGGGGTGCCGGTGATGGCGCCGGTGACCGATACGGCCCGCGCCGGGGTCACCCCGCGATGGCCGCCGGAGGACGATCCCGATCGAACTCCTGTTCGATTTGGCACGAGCAGCATGGCCGCCGGGGTCGCCATCGCCACGCGGGCCGAGACCGATACAGGGATCCGCCTCGAGCCGGACATGTCAACGCCACCGTCCGGCGGCCTCCCGCTCGCGTCCCCGGGACGGTCCAGGCTCGAGCGGATCCTCCGCGGCGAGCACCTGGCGATGGTCGAGGTCGTCGATACGGTCGCCGGCCAGGACAGCCTCCGACGCCGCGATTGGGAGGTCCTCCTCGGCGGGCTCGTCGAGGGGCTGGCGGACATGGCGGTGCGGGAGTCGATCGTGGACTTCCCGATGGGCACGGCCTTCTGGGACACGTTCACGGTCGAGCAGTGCCGGCAAATCGTCGCCGCGCTGGCCACGATGGGCTTCCAGTACGACGGGCGCGCCGGCTGGGTCGAGCACCACGTCCCGGTGTACCGCGACCTGTCCATCGCGCTGGCCGACATCGGCGTGGACCCACGGCGTGTCCGCGCCTGGCCGAACCAGGCCGAGATCGCGGCCCTGTTCGTCGGTGCCCGACCCGCACCCGAGGAGCTGCTGGCGGCCGCCGGACCCGACTACCGGGCGGAGGCCATGCAATCGCTGCTCGGCGAACGAGCCATACACCTTGCCGGGCTGTGGAACGCCTGGGAGGCAGTGCGGCCCGCGCTGCTGGCCGAGTCGGCCGCGACTTCCGCCGCAACAGCCGCCTGAGCCCGGCTGAGCTCCCCCAGCCCGCCTTCCGCCCCGGCGCTAGGCCTCGACCTTCGCCTCCTCCTCGTCCTCGTCGAGCACGACGCAGTAGAAGCCATCCGCGTTGGCGACGCCGACCTCGCGACCCTGGATTCCGGACCACTCCTCGATCCACTTCTCGATCTCGGCGAAGTCCTTGATCTGGCTCGCGTGGCAGCGCAGCGCGTCCAGCTTTCGACCGACCGTCGCGGTGATGTCCACGTAGGCGTTGGCGCGGTGGGTCCAGAAGAAGTACAGGCGGCGCACGACGTGCTTGGCCAGCCCGCCCCTGGCGAGCGCAGGAAACGCCATCGGGTTGCGGGCAGCCGGGTAGACGGCGTCGGCGGCCGCCCAGCCCGCGGCACGATGGTCCGTGTGGTTCACGCCGCCGTCGCGCGGAAAGGCATTCTCCGGATCGGTGGCCAGGACCGCGTCCGGTCGGAAGGTGCGAATCTCGCGGACGAGGTGCTCGCGCAGGATGAGGTCGTTGACGAGGGCGCCATCGGGCATGTGCAGGAAGGTCACGCCGGCGTAGCCAACGACCTCGGCCGCGGCACGCTGCTCCCGCTCGCGGGTCGCCGCGAGCTCGAGCGGATCGATGTCGGGATCCTCGCCCCCGGCGTCACCGCTGGTGCAGCACACGAGCCAGCCCGTCGAGCCCTGGTCGATCCAGCCCGCGGCGGTCGCGGCCGGCCCGAAGTCGGCGTCGTCCGGGTGGGCGGCGATGACCATGAACCGCTCCGGCCGCCAGGTGTGCGGGCCGGCCTCTGGCTCGGTCATGGCGCGGTGAGGGGGCGCGAGTGGGCCACGAGCCAGGCGCTGCGGGTCACGAAGCGCGAGCGGCGCGTTCCTCGCCGAGCGCCTGGAGCACCTCGGCGGGGTGCCCGTCGGCCTTGACCTTGGGCCAGGCCCGGGCGATCCGCCCGTTCGGGTCGATGAGGTAGGTCGACCGGATGATGCCCATGTACGTCCGCCCGAGCGACGTCTTCTCACCCCACGCGCCATAGCGCTCGATGACGTCGCGCTCGGGGTCCGAGAGGAGCGTGAACGGGAGCGAGAACTTCTCGCGGAAGCGCCGATGGCTCGCGGCACTGTCCTTGCTCACGCCCCACACGTCGGCGTCGGTCGCGGCGTAGTCCTCCTCGAGATCCCGGAACTGGCAGGCCTCGGTGTTGCAGCCGGGCGTGTCGTCCTTGGGATAGAAATACAGGACCGTCCAGCGGCCTTTCTGGTCGGACAGGCGATGGACCGCGCCGGTCTCGTCGGGGAGCGTCACGTCTGGCGCCACCTCGCCGACCTGCGGAACGGTCCGCGTGTCGGTGGTCATGGCCGGAATCTAGCAGGGGTCTCGATCACGAGAAGCCGGCCGCCCCGAATCGCCACGCTCGCCGGCGAGGCCGTCCGGACGTTCGACAGGCCGCGTGACGAGCCGGGCTCGAGCGTCTCCTCGCGCAGCGGGTAGCGCAGCCCGCGGGTCGCCACCCCGACTGCCGGCCCGCCGACCGGCACGAGCGTCACCAGGTCCTCGAGGTGGCCGAAGAGCTCCGCATCGGCGGGCCCCGTGAGGAGCGTGATCCGCGCCGCCCGCTCGTCGTACAGGCGCACCGAACGACCCGCCAGCGCCGCGTGGTCGAGCAACGCGACGTTCGTCAGCGCATGGTCGACTCGCGCGCCGCCCAGCCCGCCGAGGATCGTCAGCTCGTCCGCGCCCGCCTCGATCGCTGCGAGCACCGCCAGCTCCGTGTCCGACGCGTCCTTCTCGCGGGCGACACGGTCCACCCGGACCCCGGTCGCAGCGAGCGCGGCGAGATCGCCGGGATCGATCGAGTCGCCGTCGCCGATCCAGCGATCCAGCTGCAGCCCGAGCGCGGTGGCGTGCCGCGCCCCGCCATCCGCGGCGATCACGAGCTCGAGACCGGCGTCCCAGCCCGGCCAGGCGTCATCGAGGCTGGTCCGGCTCGGAACTGCACCATCCGCGAGCACGATGGCGTGGACGGTCATGCGACGCTGCCCTCGGCGCCCTGGCGGCTGACGGAGCCTGCCCCGCCGAGGAGCTCGTCGACGAAGGCCGCCACGCTCGGGAACACCTGGGCGGCGCCGGCGCGCAGCAGCTCGTCGCGCACGCCGATCGAGGACTCGATGCCGATGCCGAGGGCTCCCACGGCCCTGGCCATGCGCATGTCGTCGGGCACGTCGCCGACGTAGCGCGCCAGGTGGGCGCGATCCGTTCGCTCGAGCTGGTGGAGGACGCGCAGCAGCGGGTCCGGATGGGGCTTCGCGGCGACATCGTCCGTGCCGAAGACGCGGATCGGGAGGAGCCCGGCGATGCCGAAGCGCTCCATCTGGCCGACGACCACCGCCTCATCGCCCGCGGTCACGAGCCCAAGGACGAAGCCCGCGTCGGCCAGGCGACGCAGCGACTCGTCGGCGCCGGGCAGGAGCTGGGCGGCGTCGGTCTCGCGGTACAGCTCCAACCAGCGCAGGCCGGCAGCCTCGAGCGCGTCCTCGGGCAGGCCGAGCCGCTGGTACATCAGTCGCCAATCCGGCGTGTACGCCGCCCGGTAGCGTTCGGCATCGAACGGCACGCCGTACTCCGAGAGGACCCGCAGGTTCGCGTCGAAGATGCCCGCCAGCGAGTCGACGAGCGTGCCGTCCCAGTCAAAGACGATGGCGTCCATCGCCGCCGATCCTACCGTGGGCCGCCGTGATGGCCGGTGCTATCCTCGCCGCCGTGCCCAACGCCCTCGAGCACCCCGCGGTGCAGCGGGTGCTCGAAGCCGCAGCCCGAAAGGGCGTGACCCTCGAGGTCACCGTCTTCGCGGACTCCACGCATACGGCGGGCGATGCCGCGCGTGCCCTCGGCGCGGAGCTCGCCCAGATCGTCAAGTCGCTCGTCTTCGTGACCTCGCCCGACGATGGCGGCCTGGAACCGATCATCTGCCTCGTCTCCGGCGCCGACCGCGTCGACCTCGAGCGGCTCGCCGCGGTCGTGGGACGCCGCGATATCCGGCGCGCGACGGCGCGTGAGGCGGACGAGCTGACCGGGTTCACGATCGGCGGCATCCCGCCCTTCGGCCACGTCCAGCGAGCCCGAGTGATCATGGATCCCGAGCTGACCCGGTACGAGGTCATCTGGGCGGCAGCCGGCCTGCCAACCGCGGTCTTCCCGGTGGCGCCGGGCATCCTGCGCATGCTCGCCGACGCGCACGTCGCGCCCATCGCCGAGGTACCGGTCGAGCAGGCGAGCTGAGCGAGCAGGCGAGCTGAGCGCCCAGCCGCGCGACGCGACCGTCGCCTACCCGGGCGGGCTCAGGGCGCGCTGGCGCTGGGCGGGCTCCGGCCAGGCCGATGCCGTCTTCGCGCTGTCCGAGGTGGGCGGCGAGCTGCGCGACCTCGGCCCCGAGGTGTCGGCGGATCCCGACTCGCTGTGTCGCGCCGAGCTGCGCATCGACGGCCCGGCGGGCGCCTGGACCGTGCGGCTGGCATCGACGATCAACGACGAGCCGACCGCGCAGCTGTGGGACACCGCCGGGCAGCTCGTCGTGAAGTACGGCTTCCACGCCTACGGGCTCGATGCACGGACCGGGGGGCCGGCCTGGATCCATCGCTCGGCTACGCCGCTGGTCGCGTTGTTCGCGTCGTCACGACTGCGCCACGTGGTGGTGCAGGCGGAGCTCGAGACGTTCGCGATCGAGGCCGACGGCACGGTTGCCTGGCGAATCGCCCACTCGGACGTCGTGACCGAGGCGAGCCTCGTCGGCGGGCGCCTCGTGCTGACCGGCTATGGCGGCGGGGTCAACTCGATCGACCCGGCGACAGGGCGCGCCGCCGGCTGACCGGTCGCGGTACAAGGATCCGATCGGGCTGCGCGGACTGTGGACCCATCGTGGACAAACCGAGGGGTTCGCTCGAATCTCGTGGACAGGTGGCATTGACCGGGCCTGCCGCATCGCCCTAGCGTAGGCACCAGCCCGGAGGGGCCGAGCGACACTAACGGCGGCGATCGCATCAACGCCCACGTGTCGGGTAGGTTCCTCCGGGCCCTTCGATTCCCGGCCACTTATGATCCTGGCGTGGCCCCCTTCCTCCTGGCGCTCGCGGGCGTCGTCGCCCTCGGCGCGGCGGCGCTGATCCAGCGGAGCTTCGGCGGGCGTGCGCGGGTCGGGCGGCTGCTCGCCGTCGCGCCGAAGGTGTCGGTCGCCGAAGCGATCCGGCTCGCCCAGTCGGGCGAGACCCGGTACGTCCGCGTGGACGGCCGCCTGGACAGCGACCAGGAGTTCGAGGACGAGGCCCACCGGCCGCTCGTCGTGCGCCGGACCGTGCTCGAGTGGCGACCGGCGAAGGGCAACCGGACGTGGACCCGGTTCGACACGAACCTGGAGGTGGTGCCCTTCGCCGTGCGGGAGGGCCTCGACGCGATCGTCGTCGACGGGCAGTCACTGGCCGAGGGACTGGTCGTCCTGCCGCGCGAACGCAAGGGCGTCGCGGCGGACCTCGGCGCCGAGGCCCCTGCCGGCGTGCCAGCGGACGCCTCGGTGCGGCTGATCGTCGACCAGGCGTCGACCATCGAGCACGCCGCGGTGCTCGGCGTTCCCCGGCGGGCGGCAGACGGCCATCTCGAGATCGGGCCCGGCCTCGGCCGCCCGCTGGTCCTGACGACGCTCGAGGACGACGAGGCGATGCGCGTGCTGACCGGTGGCGCGGCCGGTCGTGCCCGGCTCGCGCTCGCGTGCCTCGTCGCCGGGGCCGGCCTGCTCGGTCTCGCCCTCGTCTGGGTGCTGGTGGACCAGCTCCTCGGCGGCGTGGCGACCGTACTGGCGGCCTCGCCCGAGCCGACCCTCCGCCCGGGCTCGGACACGCGAACGACCGGCGGCGGCCCGGGCCTCGTCGGCGAGCCCCTGCTCGCGCTCCTCGGCGTGCTCGCGATCGCGCTCCTGAGCGTCGTCGTGAGCCTCGCCTACGTCCGCCTGAGCGGCGGCCCTCGACGCCACCAGCCGGAGGACCCGCCGCGTCCGTGGTGAGCGCTGACAACGGCGAGGTACTTTCAGACCATTGGCAAGAAATGTGGGGTAGGTAGTCTCCGGCCAGAACTTCACGATTCCTTCGGGGGACCATTGGCTCAGGCAAAGGTGGATCTGCTGCACCCGCGGCCACTGGACGCGACGCTGACGGTGACCCGTGCGGCCGAGGTACTCGGCGTCCACGCGAACACCGTCCGGGCGTGGAGCGATGCCGGCCGCCTCCGCTACTACCGGATCAACCCACGGGGCGACCGCCGTTACCGCTTGGGCGACCTCCACCGCTTCCTCGCCGCGAGCGACGCGTCAGGCATCCCGGTCGTGGAGGATCGGGCGGCGTCGCGACGGCGCGGCCCGGGCGCGTCGGACGAGCCGGCCATTCCCGCTCGCCAGCACCAGGCCATGCTCGGCCTCGCCGGCGAGCTGTCCGCCATCAACGCGTCGGCCATCCGGACCGCGCTCACCAGCGCGGATGCGCCGCTCAACGCCGCGCTCCAGGCGATCCGCGACGCGCTGCGCGCGGTCCACGTGTCCGCCTGGCGCCACGACGAGGCGCTGCTGACGCCGATCGCCGTCGCGGGCCCGTCCGGACATGGTCTCGTCAAGCTGCCGAGCACCTTTGGCGTGCTCGGGCTCGCGCTCGTCGACCCGGGCATGGTCCTCGAGAGCGACCCGGGTCGTGATCCCTCGCCGACGAACCAGCTCGGCCGCGAAGTCGCCTGTGCGATCCCCGGCGAGGACGGCCCGTGGGGCGTGCTGCTCGTCGTGCGGCGTGCGAGCGAGGCCGTCGCCGAGCCGGAGCGGCAGCTGATCTCGATCGCGGCGACATCGGTCGGCAGCATCGTCCGCGCGGCGACATCCGCTGCCGAGGTGGCCCACCAGCTGCAGCGGGCGGACGCGCTGCGCCGGGTGACCAGCGACATCAGCAGCCGGCTCGACCTGGACGAAATCCTCGACCGCCTCGTCGATCACACCCAGGTGCTGTTCGGCTCGGATCGGGTGGCGGCCATGCTGTTCGAGGCGGACGGCTCGCGCCGCATGGCCGCGTCACGCGGACTGTCGAAGAGCTGGATCACGGCCGTGACCACCACCGAGGGCGCGACCTTCGGGAGCGCGGCCATCGCCGCGCGTCGGCCGCTCTTCGCCGTGCACTTCCGCGACGACCCGCGGGTCGGGCCGCTGCGGGCGGCGGCGATCCAGGAGGGCTTCGACACCGTCTGCCTCGCGCCGCTGCTCGACGGCGACGAGCCCGCGCCGCTGGGCATCCTGGGCGTCTACCACGACGTGCCCCATCCCTGGTCCGACGACGAGCTCGAGACGATGTCCGCGCTCGCGACCCAGGCCAGCGTCGCGATCAAGGCGGCCGACAACTACGCGCAGCTGGCGACCTGGACCGCACAGCTGCAGTCGATCCAGCAGCTGGGCACGCGGCTCAACCGGCTCACCAGCGTCAAGGAGATCGGGGCCGCGATCGCGACCGAGCTCCGCCAGCTCATCGACTACCAGAACGTCCGCGTCTACCGGCTGTACGGCCACGACCTCGTGCCCGTCGCGATGTCCGGCCGCGTCGGCGAATACCAGGACGAGACCCCGGAGCTGCTCCGGGTCAAGTTCGGCGCCGGCATCACCGGCTGGGTCGCGGAGCATCGGGTCGCGCAGCTGCTCGACGACGCGTCCGCCGACTCGCGCGCCCAGACCATCCCCGGGACCGAGGACGACATGGACGAGTCGATGCTGCTCGCCCCGATGCTCTTCGAGGACGACGTCCTCGGTGTGCTCGTCCTCTCGAAGCTCGGGCTGCGCCAGTTCCGGCCCGACGACCTGCGCCTCCTCGAGATCTACGCGAGCCTCGCGGCTCAGGCGATGGCCAACGCCGATGCGACCGAGCGCCTGCGCGAGAAGTCGGCCGAGCTGGAGCGCATGGTCCGCGGCCAGCGCGACCTGCTGGGAATCACCGAATCGATCCTGACGACGCTCGATCCACCGGTCCTGCTCGGCACGATCGCCGACCGCCTTCGCGAATTGATCGGCTCGGACAACATCCTGGTCGAGCTGATCGACGGAGATGCGGGGCACCTGCATCCGGTCGTCGCCCGGGGCGACGATGCCGAGCGGTACATGCGGCCCTGGACACCCGGCCAGGTCGAGCTGGCCTCGTGGGTGATCGAGCACAACGAGCCCGTCCGCATCGACGACCAGTTCGACGACCCGCGGGTCCATCACGGATCCGTCGGACGGACCCACGGCAGCCTGATCTGCGTCCCGCTGCGCGGCCGCTCCCGGGCGATCGGCGGCCTGACGATCGAGCGCAAGGGCGAAGGCCGGCTGTTCACGGACGACGAGTTCGAGCTCGCCCAGCTGTTCGCGGCGCAGGCGTCCATCGCGCTCGAGAACGCCGAGATCCACATGGCCAGCGCGGACGCGACCGAGCGACTGCGCCAGAAGTCGGCCGCCCTTGAGCGCCTGGTCCGCGGCCAGCGCGAGCTCCTCGGCATCACCGAGTCGATCCTGAGCACGCTCGACGCGCCGGTGCTCCTGGGCACGATCGCCGACCGCCTGAACGAGCTCATCGGCTCGGACAACGTGGCGATCGAGCTGCTCGACCACGAGATCGGCACGCTCTCGCCAGTCGTCGCCCGCGGCGCCGATGCCGAGTACTACCTGCAGCCGTGGCTGCCCGGCGAGACGGGCCTCGCGACGTGGGTGCTGGAGCACAACGAGCCGGTCCGGATCGACGACGAGTTCGACGACGATCGTGTCGCGCCGGGCCCCGGCGGATCGGTCCATGGCAGCCTGATCTGCGTGCCGCTGCGCGGCCGCGAGGGCCCGATCGGCGTGCTGACCATGGAACGCCTCGGCGAGGGCGGCTTCTTCACCGAGGACGAGTTCGAGCTCGTGCAGCTCTTCGCCAACCAGGCGGCGATCGCGCTCCAGAACGCGGAGGTCCACCTCGCGGTCCGGCGCAAGGCCCAGACGGACGTCCTTACGGGCCTGCTCAACCACGGCACGTTCACCCAGCACATGGACGCGATGATCGCCGCCGGCGAACCGTTCAGCCTGGTCATGCTCGACCTCGACCGGTTCAAGCCGGTCAACGACCTGATGGGCCACCAGGCCGGCAACCTCCTGCTGCGGCAGACCGCCGAGGCGATCGTCGCCGCGAGCCGCGATTCCGATCGCGTGTTCCGCTACGGCGGCGACGAGTTCGCGGTGCTCCTGCCTCGCACGACCGGTGATCAGGTCGGGCCCATCGCCGAGCGCGTCCGCGCGGCGGTGAAGGGGGTCGTCGGGCCGGGCTCGGCATGGCGCGGTCGTGCCCGCTCGCTCGAGGCGTCGGCGGGCACTGCCTCGTTCCCGGCGGACGGTGAGACGCAGGAGGAGGTCCTCCTCGCGGCGGACCGGGCCCTGTTCGTCGCCAAGCGCTCGGGCGGAGCGCGCGTCGCAAGCGCCGCAGAGGGCACCGTCCTCTCGGGCGAGTTCCAGCTCCAGGCGCCCACCCCGATCGACTCGCTGGCGGCCACTGCGTAGCGTTTCGCGTCGCCGAGGCGGGCCGTCACGCGTCAGACTCGGCGCATGACCTACTACGAGCCGCCGCAGCGCGCCCGGCCGCGCCGCCGGTCGACCCTCGACTCACCCTGGCTCGCCGGCCTCCTCGTGGTCGTCGTGCTCGGGCTCGTGGGCACGCTCTTCGTCGGGCCGGCGCTGTTCGGCTCGCCGGTCGCGACGCAGACAGGCGCCCTGCAGACGTCGGGCCTGCCGACCGCCACGGCGGCCGGGCCGTCGCTCGCGCCGACGTTCTCCCGCCCGACCCCGAGCCCCGGGCCGACGTTCCGGACCTATCGCGTCCAGTCCGGCGACAGCCTCAACTCGATCGCCAAGAAGTTCCACACGACCGGCCGCTCGATCGCCTGGTGGAACCGCGGCACCTACCCGAGCCTCGATCCCCAATCGTCGAAATACGACCCGAACACGATCCGCGTCGGCTGGGTCCTCATGGTCATGCCCGGGACCGTCGTCGACGACGCGAACCCGCCCACCCCGAGCCCCGGCCCGACAGAGGGCCCGGCAGCCTCGTAGGTGCGGCTCAGCCGCCCGGGATGAGGAAGGACGGCACCCAGAGCAGCGCCGTGCCAGCCGTCCAGGCGCCGATGGTCGAGGCGATGAGCAGCGCGACGAAGCCGCCGAGGACAAGCTGGTCCGTGCGGTCGAAGCGCAGCTCCCGGAACCACGTCCGACGGCCCGTCCCGAAGGCTCGCAGGTCCATCGCGTCGATCGTGTCCTCCGCGCCGGCGATGGCGTTGACCACCGTCGGGACGAGCACCGGGATCTGTCGCCGCACCTTCGCGATCGGCCCGCGGACGCGCCCGCTCGAGAGCTCGAGTCCGCGCACCCGTTGGGCGTCGACCGTGTTCCGGAAATCGGCGAGGAAGGACGGCACGAACCGCCACGTGAGGTCGATCGCGAAGGCGAACCGGTAGGGCACGCCAAGTCGCGCGAACGTGACGCCGAGCACCTCCGGATCGAGGGCGAAGGCGAGCGGCAGGCCGACCGCGATCATGGCGATGAATCGGGCCCACTGGGTGACGGCGAAGGTCACCGACTCGGCCGAGACCGGCGTCCCGAACAGCGGCAGGTGGCCGTACACGTGCTGGACCGCGTCGGGCGGCAGGCGCTGCACCCGGCCCGACGCGAACACGAGGTTGCTGACGACCACCAGGCTGACGAAGGCGATCGCGAAGGTCCACTGGAAGCGCACGGCCCGGAACGGGATCCTCGCGCTCCGGTAGTACACGATCGCGATCGCGAAGAGCACGACCATCAGCCGCAGGTCCCAGACCTGGAGCGCCGTCGTCACGAAGAGCGCGACGACGAGGATGAGGACTCGAGGGTCGCGGCGAGCGAGCCACGACCCTCGACCCAGGTAGCGCGGCGCGAAGTTCACGGCCGCGCTCGGATGGCTTCGGGCGAGCGGGGCGCTAGCGCCCCAGTCGCTCCTTCACGGGCTCCCAGGCGTACACCAGGATCGGGACCAGGATGATCGTCGCGACGAGGTCGCCGATGACCGCCTGGGTGTAGTACGTCACCGAGGTGTTGACGTCCTGGGCGTCCTTGATGATGTCGGTGAAGGTGATCAGGAGGCCGATCACGACGCCGATCGAGCCGGCGACGGCGCCGGCAATGGCCTTCTGGGCCAGGCCACGGCTCAGCCAGCTGGCGAGGAACATCGGCGCGAGGCCGGCGATGAGGCCGACGGCCCCGTTGGCGATGCTCCAGTTGTACGAGGTCAGCAGGCCCCAGCCGGAGATCTGGTCACCGATCATGTTGCCGACGAGACCGGTGAAGAACCCGACGACCGGCCCGAAGGCGAAGCCGAAGAACGGCACCAGCGCGAACGCCGGCCGGACGTCGACGGTCGACCCGGGCAGTGGGATCTTGACGACATTGACCAGCACGCCATACAGCGCGGCGCCAACCGCCGCGTAGACGATGGTCCGTGAGTCGACGGACCAGAGCGTGCTCCGATTCATGGTTGCTGCAGTCATCCTCTACCCCTCCAAACGGTTGACTCCGGACGCATCAGGCGATGTGGCGACTCCCTCCCTCCCCCGGATCCAGGCGGCGAGCTCCTCGGCACCGAGGAACCGCTCAGCGGCCCCGCGTTGCGCGGCATTCGCCCGCATCAGCGAGGTCACCCGCAGGTTGCAGCCGGTCCAGCGATCTTCGTCCTCGATCACCTCGGCGGGCGGACCGTCGGCAACGATCCTGCCCCCTCGAAACAGGAGGATACGGTCCGCGTGCGAGAGCGCAAGATCGACGTCATGGGTGACGAGGTACACCGACTCGAGCCCGGGGATCGCCAGGAGCTCGCGCATGAAGCCGCGCGCGGTACGGTGATCCTGCCCGGCAGACGGCTCGTCGAGCATCAATGTCGGCGGCTCGAGGGCCAGCGCGATCGCGAGCGCGAGCCGCTTCTGCTGCCCGAATGACAGGGTGAGCGGCGGTCGCTCGCGAATGTCCTCGAGGTCGAGCAGGCCGGTCCGGCGCAGGGCGTCGGTCACGATCGCATCGAAGCGCGCCACGTCGCGGCCGAGGTTGCGCGGACCGAACTCGAGCTCCTCCTTGACGGTCCGGGCGAACAGCATCTGGCTCGGGCTCTGGAACACGAAGCCGAAGGTCGTGGCCAGGTCCGCGACGGTCCGGTCACTCGCGGGCCGGCCGTCGACCAGGACCTCGCCCTCGCTCGGCTCCATCAGCCGCATGGCCGTCCGGAACAGGGTCGTCTTGCCCGAGCCGTTCGGCCCGAGCACGGCGACGATCTCGCGGGGGCCGAGCCGGGTGTCGATCCCGTGCAGGACCTCGCGTCCGTCGTAGCCGGCGCGCACGCCCCGGAACTCGAGGCGCGGCGGCGTCGCATCAGCCCCGTTCGCCGCGGCACGTGGCCGGGACGGCTGGGAGGTCGTGCCCGCGGCATTCGATCGAGGTGTCCGGGCGAGGACGATGTCGAACGGCAGCTTGACCGCGTCCGGATCCGCGACCGCGAGGAAGCCGGCAACGTCGCCCAGGTAGCGCGTCCGCCCCTCCTCGAGGTAGAGCACCCGGTCCGGGCGCAGGTCGAGCGCCTCCTCGACCCGGTGCTCGACGATGACGACCGCGTGGCCATCGTCGGCGAGGCGGCGGAGGTTCCCGAGGAGCCGGGCCGCGGTCTGGGGATCCAGGTTCGCGAGGGGCTCGTCGACGACGAACAGCCTTGGCCGCAGCATCAGGATGCCGCCCATCGCGAGCAGCTGGCGCTCGCCGCCGGACAGCTCCGCGGTCGGCCGCCCGAGCAGAGGCTCGATGCCGGACTCCCGGGCGACCTCGGCGATCCGCTGCCGGATGTCCTGGCGCGGCGTCCCGAGGTTCTCCGGTCCGAACGCGAGCTCCGCCTCCACCGTGGCGCCGACGATCTGGCGAGCGGGGTCCTGCAGCACGGTCCCGACGTGGAGCGAGATGTCGCGCAGCTTCTGCTCCGTGGTCGCGACCCCGCCGACGCGAACCGTCCCGGTCAGCTCCCCGGGATAGGCGTGCGGGATCAGGCCGTTGATCGCGCGGATCAACGTGCTCTTGCCGCAGCCTGAGGGCCCAGCGACCAGGAGGACCTCGCCGGGGTGGACGCTCACCGAGAGGTCGTGCAGCGCCGGCTCCGAGGCGCGCCGGTACCGGAAGGTCAGGCTCTCGATCGCGACGATCGGGTCGGCCACGCCGGCCAGGCTCAGGCCGGGCGGATCGTGACCGGGCGGTCGGCCGCGACGCCGAGGCGGCGGGCGGCATCGGCCTGGTTGTCGGCAAAGCCGAGGCGACCGGAGGAGTCTTCGTACAGCAGCGCGCTGCCCACGGGGGCCTCGCCGAACGTGCGCACCCACGCCGCGGTCTCGACGATCGCGTCGCCCCCGTTGGACGCGCCGAACTCGACGCGCAACGGGCGACCCGGCGTGAGCTCGCCGACGGCACGGACGAGGTCGTCCCGGTGCCCCGCGAGCCGCAGGTTGCCGAACGAATCGACGTAGATGATCGAGCTCCCGAGCGCGCCCTGGCGCACCTCCGGCTCGGCGAATCGGATGGCCACCAGCGAAGCCGGGTCGACCGTCGGGCCGACCTCGCTGAAGGCGCCGCCGATCGCGAGATTCGCCGCGACCGGCGAGAAGATGTCCCGGCCATGGAAGGTGCTGCTCGTTCGCCCGAGCATCCACGCCCGGTTCTCGAGGAGGCGGACCTCCCGGATCCCCCCGAGCTGCTCGGCAGCCGCCATGAGCAGCCCGTTGTCCGGGCCGATGAGGATGTCGCCGCGACCGGTCAGGATGCCGATCGGGCGGCGAGTCGTCCCGACCCCGGGGTCGACGACGCCCACGTGCACCCCCACCGGCATCCACGGGAGCGCGGCCTGCAGCAGGAACGATCCATCGCGGATCGCGAACTTCGTGACCGAGTGGCTGATGTCGACGATCTGGGCGTCTCGGGCGATCGAGAGCATCACGCCGCGACAGATGGCCGCAGCCGAGTCGGGCCCGAAGTCGGTGAGGAAGCTGATGAACGGGCGCATCGGAGCGGGAATGGTACCCGCCGATGCACGTCGATCCATGCGCTCCGCCAGATTTTGGCCAGCGCAAGGCGGTGTCGAGCACAGTCGCGAGCGCACTTGAACGTGCGTGAGCGACTGCGCGCAGACACCAACGAAGCGATGGCCGGAAGCTGGCGGAGCGCAAGGAGACGGCGCCCGGGAGGAGGTCGGGCGCCGTCTCGTTCAGCGAGCCGGGGGAGGAGCAACCCAGCTCGCCGGGAGGTTCAGGTAGTGGGCGGCTCGATGACGTGCGTCGAGGCTGCTCGATTGGCGTGTCGCAGCTGGCTCGCCGGACGCCGGGCTCGCTGGGCGTGCCCCGTGCCCGAGGTCGCGACTGCCGCGGCTCGCGTCTCGGCCGCGTGGCTGATCCTGCGCTGGATGATGGCTTCGATCTCGGCGAGCGACCACTTCACGCCGGCGCTCGGGAGGCCGTGCAGGAAGGCCGTGAGATTCGCCGCTTCGCCGGCTTCGAGACCGCGGGCGAGCAGGGCTCGGTAGGTCGCCTTCAGGCTGGCCGAGATCGGCCGATCCTGGGAATTCGGCTGGACGTCCATCGACCCGGGCTTCCGCGCCTCGCAGACCGTGCGGCCGGGCGGCATGCCCGGTCGGTTCGGTGAGGGGATGGTCGGATCGGTGGAGTCCGGGTGCGATGACCCATCGGTACCGGCCGATCCGGTACTTGTGCGTCGGCACGGGTAACCTCGCCCCACGATGGACGACGTCGAGGCCCTCGACCGCGGCACCGCGAAGCGCGATCGAACCGCCCGTCTCATGCGCGTGGCCAGCCTCCTCGTGGCCCACCCCGACGGGATGCGTCCGAAGGACGTCGCGGAGCGCCTGGGCATGTCGGTCCGCAACGTCTACCGCGACCTGCGGGCGCTCGAGGGCGAGGTTGGTCTGCCCATGTGGTCGGAGGAGGGCCGCTGGGGCCTCCTCGACACGGCGTTCCTGCCGCCGCTCAAGCTCACCCTGTCCGAGGCGATGGCGGTGTTCCTTGGGGCGCGGCTGATGGTCCGCTATGCGGACAAGTACGACCCCGATCTCGGATCGGCGTTCGAGAAGCTCGCGGCGAACCTGCCCGAGACGCTGCGCGAGCACGTGGCGCGGAGCCTCGACGTGCTGCAGGACGCGCCGCTCGACCCGGACTTCATCGAGCGCGTCCGGCTGCTCACGCGCGCCTGGGCGGAGCGCCGCGTCGTGGACATCGAGTACGAGGGCGCGGCCTTCGAGGGTCGCGCCGGCGAGCGATCGCGCCGAAATGTCCGGCCGTTCCTCATCGAGCCGTCGCTGCAGACCCACGCCCTGTATCTGATCGGCTGGGACGAGGACCGCGACGCGATGCGCACGTTCAAGATCGAGCGCATCACCGATGTCCGGGTGACGCCCCGCTCGTTCGAGCCACCGGAGGAGGCGTCGCTCGAGCGCGACCTGCGCCGCGGCTGGGACATCATCGCCGACCAGCCGCCCGTTGAAATCGTTCTGAAATTCTCGGCGAGCGTGGCCGACCGCGTCGCCGAAACGGTTTGGCACCCGCTGCAACGCCTCGTTAAGGCGAACGACGGTACCCTCCTGTGGCGCTCAACCGTGAGCGGGATCATCGAGATCCGGCTCTGGATCCTGTCCTGGGGTGACGACGTCGAGGTGCTCGAGCCGTCGGAGCTACGATCCCAGGTCCGCGACATCCATGAGCGAGCCCTCGCGAAGTACCGCTGAGGCACCCAGCCCCTTGTTGCGCTGACGCAACGCCATAGGTCCGAACAGGACGATCGTTCGGGTTCCCGAACGAGGAGGTCGTCGTGACGATGCGCGCCATGTCCCCCCGATCCCCGCGCTCCATCCACGCGAGCATCCTGCTCGTCGCCCTTCTGGTGGCCTTCCTCGGCTTTGCCGTCGGGCCTGCCGCGCATCCCGCGCCGGCAAGCGCCAGCACGGCGTCGTACATGGAAAGCCTGATCGTGAAGTGGGTGAACAACGCCCGCGCGAACCGCGGCGTCGCACCGCTGAAGGTCGGCTCGCTCCTGGTCGACCTGGCCGGCGACCGCGCGGTGACCATCTCGAAGACGCAGACGCTCGCCCATCCGTCGTGCCTGTCGTGCGTCTTCCGGAGCTACGGCATCTCGTTCAGCATGTGCGGGGAGGTGCTGGCGTGGACGTCGTATCCGTGGGGTTACCAGGCCGCCAGGAACATCTTCAACGGCTGGAAGGGCAGCCCATCGCACTGGAGCATCCTGATGAGCCCCAGCTTCCATCGAATCGGCGTGGGCGTTGCCTACCGCAGCGCCAGCCACACGACGTGGGCAGCCGGAGAGCTGAAGAGCTGATCCCGAGCCCGGCGGCTCCCTCGAGGTAGGCGCACGCGCCCGTATCCTGAGGGCGTGGCGCGCCACCCCTTCGCCGCCGTCAACCTCATCAGCGACCCGATCCACGGCTACCTCGAGCTGACCAAGCGCCTCGCGCGCGACGAGTCGGCGGCGGCCGGCCTGCCGGATGAGGATGCGGCCGAGGACGATCTCCTCGATACGGCCTGGCTCCAGCGCCTGCGCCGGATCAGCCAGCTGCAGAGCGCGCGCTGGGTCTTCCCGACTGCCGAGCACTCGCGGTTCACGCATGGCCTCGGGGTCATGCACGAGGCCGGGCTGTGGGCCCGGGCGCTGCTGCCGTCGCTCCGATCGGCGCTGCCGGCGCTCGCGCCGGCCGAGCCTCTGCCGTCGGAGGGCCTCGTCGTCGAGACCCTCCGGGTCGCGGGGCTCCTCCACGACGTGGGCCATGGGCCGTTTGCCCATTTCTTCGACGACCGCGTGCTCGCTGCCTTCCCCGCGCCGGACGACGTGCGGCGGGGCGCCGGCAAGCGCCTGTCGCACGAGGACCTCAGCCAGCTGATCATCGAGCGCGAGCTGGGTTCGCTCATTCGCGCGCTCCGACGCGCGCCTGGCGCGACGCCCGAACGCGACGCCTTCGGCGACCACGAATCGATCGATCCCCGGTGGGTGTCGTTCCTGGTGGCCAAGCCGGCCCTCACCGACGCGTCCATGCCCGCCTGGGTCCGGCTCCTGCAGCCGCTGCTGTCCGGCGTGTTCACCGTCGACAACCTCGACTATGTCCGGCGCGACGCCTTCTTCACCGGGGTCAAGGTCGGGATCGACGTCGAGCGGCTGCGCCGGTACGCGTTCATCTCGGAGCGCGGGCTGACCCTGTACGAGCCGGGGGTTGCGGCGCTCGAGGGCTTCCTCGGCGCGCGGTTGCTGCTCCACCAGTCGGTGTACTTCCACCGCACCGTCCGGGCGATCGACCTCGACCTCGGCGAGGTCTTCCAGCCGGCGATCGAGGCACTCTTCGGCGACGACTCGCCCGCCGACCGGCTGGCCGACTACGTCGATCTCGATGAGTACGCGTTGCTCCACCAGGCGGCGCGATGGGCGCGAGGCGAGGACGTCCTCGACGGCGGCACGGCAGGCGGAGGCGGCCAGGGTGGCGCCGGCGCACCGGGCGGTGGTCGCGTGTCGAGGGCCATCGCCGACGGCTGGCGGGGCATCCTCCTGCGCCGGCCCGGGTGGCGCGCGGAAGCGGAGTTTCGCGCCTCCTACGAGCCCGGCGGCGAGCCCGCGGATGAGATCGCGAGCCTGGGTTCAGACGAGCCGGGCCGGGTGGCAATCGATCTCGCGGTCGTTGACGCTCGCCCCGGCGACGGCCGGCGCCTCGCGGTCGAGAGCCGCGACGGGGGCGAGATTCCGCTGTCGCACGCGCTCGCCCGCGTGCCGGCCTACGCGCTCATCGGCCGCCGCTATCGGCGCACCGACCGGGTGGAGGGCTAGCGTCGCGCCGGAATTGGCTCGCATCTCGCGAACCGCCTTGGCGGTCACCAAAGCGGCAGCAGCGCGGGCGGCGCCTCAGCGGGGTCTGGGGTCAAGCGTCGCGAGGGGCGTGGCTCCCAGCCTCTCGAAGATCTCGAGGGCGGCGGCGTGATCCTGTTCGCTGCCGGAAAGCACCCAGCGATCCAGGTGGCACAGACCCCGGCGGAGCGGAAGGTCGAGCTGGAGCCAGCCATCGAGCGCATCGGTCCATTCGCGGTCGGCGTCCTCGAGTCCCGGGCCTTTACCGGCCGCCCTGGCCGCTGCGACGGCGGCGCGGAGCGTGTGTTGCGAGGCCTCCGCGGCGCGGCCCCAGGTCTGCTCTGCCTCAAGCTCGGCGAGGACCTCCGACGCGGCGTCGACCCTGCCGCTCCATGCCGCGACGCGCCCGGCCACGGCAAGGACCGCCGATCGCTCGAACCCCCGTGATTTGCCAGCCGCAACGCGGGCCAATTCGAGGGCGCGAGGCAGGTCGCCGGCTACCATCGCCACCAGCGCCCGCGCATGATCGACCCAGCCGAGTACCTCCGGATCCAGATCGGGCTCGAGCGCACCCTGGCTGTCGATGGGGCCTGTCGGATCAGGGACGCCGCGCAACGCGTTGAGGATCGTGCGGGTCGCTGCGAAGTCCAGGCGGTGGGCGGTCGGCAGCTCGCCCCCTGACCCTTCATCGAGGGCCGAGACAGCCCAGTCCCAATCCCCCGTGTCGATCGCCACGATCGTCGCAATGTCGAGCAGCTGGAGTGCCATCTCGCGATTTCCGAGGCGCTGTGCCAGCTCGAGCCCGCGCCGCGCCGTGTCGCTTGTCGCGCGTGGATCGTCGCTGACCATGATCCACGCCAGGTTGTTGAGGGCACGGAGCTCGACCGAGCCGTGGCCGCCTGACTCAGCATCGCGTATCGCCTGGCGCAGCTGCGCGAGACCTTCCTCGACGTCGCCCTGGCTTGCGCGCGCCGTTCCCAGGGTGACCCGCGCGTCGATCGCCACCGCCTGCACGGCGCCCGACCCACCGGCGGCATCCGATCCCGCGGCAGCGATTGCCCGCTCCGCCCACTCGATCGCGCGCTCTGAATCGCCCCGAAGCAGGTGAGCCCTGGCGAGCTCAGCCGGCAGTTCCAGCGCGATAGCGTTCTCATCGGAGACGGCTGCCGCCGCGATCCACGCTGACTCCAGCTCGGCGAGCGCCGTCGTGCTCCGTTGCGCCTGCAGCAGGACGCTCGCCAACTGTGCTCGATTTCGGGCCCCCGCCGCGGCGGCATCCCCCTGAGCCTCTCGCAGCTCTGTCGCCATTCGAAGGTACCGCTCGGCGGTCGGAAATCGCGCTGCGGCGCGCGCGGCGAGGCCGGCGGCCTCGGCCAGGACTGCCCGCTCCGAAGGATCCTCGGTGAGGCCCAGGGCCTGCTCGAGGTGCGCGAGGGCACGTTGCGGGGCATGCAGCGCCTGCGCCCGTGTCGCCGCCTGGCGAAGCGCGGCGCCCGCGCGAGCGGCGATCGCCTGGTCCTGCCCCTGGTCGGGGCCGGCAGCCGCATGCGCCGCGAGCAAGTGCTCGGCAATCGGCTCAACGAGGTCTGGCTCACCAAGCGATTCGAGGTACTCGATAACTGCCAGGTGGAGCGTGCGCCGCTCCCGTCGCGAGAGGGTGTGATAGGCGACCTCGCGGACCAGCTCCTGGACGAAGCTCAGCTGTCCACGTCCTGGGGAGCGCGGTTCGTCGTCGACTGCCAGGAATTCGTGACGCACGAGCGCCCGTATGCCTGAGCTGAGAATCGCCCGATCCAATCCAGCGAGCGCCGCGAGCGCATCCGGTCGGAATCGGCGGCCGAGGACGGCGGCCGTCAACAACAGGGACCGCTCCTGCGCGGGGAGGGCGTCGATTCGTGCGGCCAAGAGCGCGTGCAGCGATTCCGGAATCTCGATGGCCGTCCCCGCGGCCGTGCCGGGGGCTTTCGTCCCAGCGTCGCCAACGCCGGGGCCACTGCCGCGCTCGGTGAGCATGAGTGCCATCTGAACCGCGTAGAGCGGAACGCCGTCGGCTCGCTCTCGGATCAGGGTCGCGACCTCCGTGGTGAGCCCAGGAGCCAGGCTTGCGAGCAGCGCGTCGATCGCATCGTCCCCAAGCCGATCGAGATGCATGGCCGTGAAATGCGGGAGGCCCGCGCCCCAGGTCGGGCGCGCATCAAGCAGCTCCGGCCGGCCGAGCGTCATGACCAGGATCGGATGATGACGGGACCAATCAGCGAGGTAGTCGATGAAGTCGAGCAGTCCCGGGTCAGCCCATTGGAGGTCCTCGAAGACGAGGACGATCGGAGCCGCCTCCGCGTCGGCCTCGAAGAACCGCCGCCATGCGGCAAAGAGCTCCTCGCGCTGACTCTCGACGGCCCCTCCCGGCTCCAAGAGCGCGAGCAGGCGCGGCTGCATCCACTCGCGCTCGGCATCATCGGGAATGAGGCGACCAAGCGCCTCGGCAAGAGCGCGACGCTGGACCTCGGCCGGATCGCCCTCCGCGATCCCAGCGCTATGACGCACCATCTCGGCCAGGGGCGCGAACGCGATTCCCTCGCCGTACCCGGGCGCGCGCCCTGCGTACCACGCCGCTCGCGGCGTCTGTTCGGTTGGGGCGTGCTCGAGCTCCCATGCGAGCCGGCTCTTGCCAATTCCGGCGATTCCGATCAGCGAGACCACCTTCATCCGGCGCTCGCTGGCAACCGATCCCACCAGCTGCCTCAGTGCGTGCAGCTCCGCATCGCGCCCCACGAACGGTCCGCGATGGCCAGCTCGCGACTCGCTGCTGACGTGCGGAGCCAGGGCGACCGCGCGCCATGAGGAGACGGGGGCGGCTTTGCCCTTCAGGATCAGCTCCCCGGCGCGCTCGAAAACGACCTCCTCCCCCACCACGCGACGAGTGGCATCGTCGACCAGCACCGTGCCCGGCGTCGCCGCACCCTGCAGCCGCGAGGCGGTGTTCACGAGGTCGCCCGTCACCATGCCCTGGCCCTCCGCGTCGAGCGTGACGGCGGCCTCTCCGGTGGTGACGGCAGCGCGGGCCATGAGGTGACCGCTGCCGGGCGAGGGAAACATGGTCTCGACATCCGCTACGACCTCGAGTGCGGTACGCACCGCGCGCTCGCCATCGTCCTCGTGGGCGATCGGCGTTCCCCAGACCGCCATGACGGCGTCGCCGATGAACTTCTCGAGCGAACCGCCGTAGTGCGCAACCGTCGCTCGCGCAGACTCGAAATAGCGGGACTGGATCTCGCGGACGTCCTCCGGGTCGAGCGATTCGGAGAGAGTGGTGAAGCCTTCGAGGTCGAGGAAGAGGACCGATACGAGCCGCCGCTCGGCAAGCGGCCGGGCGCGTCCTGCGGTGGCGCCGACCGGCTCAGACGAGAGTGCCGACGTTTGGGCCTCGAGCGGCGCTTCGGGGCCGTGCGTCGCCGATGGAGCCAGGGCAAGCCCGCATGACGGGCAGAATCGGAAGTCCGGTGGGTTCTCGGAGCCGCAGCTGGGGCAGATCATGGCCTGGCGCTCGTGCGGTCCGGAATGCGGTCAGGAGGCAGCAGTCCTGACCGATTCGCGGATCGGCGATAGCCCCACCGTCAATCTCCGGGATAGCCTTCCTTGACGATCGTGATCCCGACGGTCTTCGGATTCGTCGAGACCACGACCATTGCGTACATGATGAGTCGGTTCAGCGTCTTCTCGTGGTTGACGACCATCGTGGAGATATGCGGTTCCTCCGCGTCCTCTTCCGCGCTGGGGATGAGCCCAGAATCTCGAAGAGCGGCGACCGGGTCGTGGATCAGCCACTCGGCGTACGCAGATCCCTCGACGAAGTCCGACTTCGGGCTGGGAAGCGCGCGGTACCAGAGTCTGAAGGCGGGTGCCATGGTGTCCGGCGTCAGCTCCTGCCAGTCGGTTGGGACACCGCGTGTCGAGTACAGGTCCTTGAGCGTGTCGTCGTCCAACATGGCCTCTCTCCCTGGTGGGCTCCTTGGGCGCTGATCATAAGCGCGAGCGATAGCCCTGGTTCGAGGGACCCGCGCGGCGTTGATGTCTTACTTCGCCCGCATCCGGTTGCCCTTCGCGTCGTGGGTGAGCTCGACGAGTCCGAGTGCCTCGAGCAGCGGCGGCATGTACATCCCGAACCTGCCGCGGTAGCCCTTGCGCAGCCCGTACCACCCGCCAACCGGGTTCGATGCGTCGCGGGCCCAGGCCTCGACGGTGCCGGGCTTCGGGTCCTTCTGCTCATCGGCCGCGCCGAGGTCCATCCAGTCGCCGTGCCGCTTGAGCATCGCGTGGAGGTCGTCGATCGCGCGTTTGTCGTACTTCAGCGTCGTCGAGCCGACCTGGCAGACGATCGCCGGCGGGTCACCCGCGTCGTCGATGTACATCAGGTATTCGGAGGTGCCGGGCGGGGTCTGGAGGACCCACGGGTCTGCCTTCGTGCCACTGCCGGTTGCCATGTCGCTCCCCCTCTCGCGCCCACTCGGCGCCGGAGGACGAGCCTAGCCCGACGCCGATCCCGCGCGGTCCGGCGTCGGCTCGCGCCCCGTCGACTGCCCGGTCAGGCCTCGGGACGACGGCTGGCCAGTGCTCGCCAGAGGACGACCAACCCGATCGCGACGAGGGCGATGCCCCAGTAGTCGAGCAGCTGGACGGCCTGGCCACCGATGAGGAGTGCCGTGCCGACGCTGCCGAGGATCCCGCCCGGGATCAACGGCCACCACCTGTTATGGACTCCGGCCGCGAAGGTCTGCAGGGCCAGAATCGACAGGAACCCGATACCCAGGCCGAGCACGACCGCGCCGCCCTCGCCCTCGCTCGTCGCCCAGTGGACGGACTGGGAGGCGACGATCCCCGCCCCGAGCCCGGTCATGATCCCGCCGGGGACGGCGTACCGATACTCCCGCGTGGACCCGAACAGGGCCAGGAACGCGAGCCCGATGACCATGACGACCCAGCCGCCGATGTCGGCGGACGGCTGCCAGTACTGCGTGACCACGCCGATCACGCCGATGGCGATGAGGACGATCGCGAATGTGACCTGATCGCGCTGCGTCTGGATGTGTCGTGGGGCATGTGTCATGTCATCAACCCTCCGATCGGGCAACCTGCGGCCATCGCGCAGATCCGGTCGCCCGTGATCTCCTC
>DATJGH010000145.1:0-5221 GCA_035495215.1 Patescibacteria group bacterium | reverse complement strand
CCCGCGTGGCCCGCGTTGACGCCGCGATGCCCGGGGACGCTGCCCCACGAGCACCGATGCAGTCCATCGCCGCGGCGGGGCGCGAGCTGCTCGGGGCCTCGGCCGACGATCCCATCCGCCGGCTCGGCCTCGCCCTGGTCGGGTGGCCGCCGATCGGGCTGGCGGCGGCGGCGTCGATCGGCGACCTCACGGGCTGTTCCGCCTACTCGGTCGAGTGCTCCGGCTCGGACAGCCTCCTGCCGTGGCTCGCCCAGGCGGCGATCCTCGGCCTCCTCCTGCTGCTGCCGGCGCTTGCGCGCCTGTTCGTGGGCGGCACGATCGCCGTGCTGCTGGCGCTCGTCCCGGTCACCGCGATCCTGCTTGTCGTGGGTGGCGGCAGCGCGCCGCAGGCCGCCTTCGTGCTCGCGCTCCTGCTCGCGGGCGCGTGGCTCGCCGGCGTTGGCTGGGCCGCCCGCGGCGCGGCGAGGTCGACCGCATGAGCCGCCTCACCGGCACCGGTGGCGAGGGCCGGCACAAGCCCTCCAGCGAGATCTCGAGCTCCGCCCAGGAGTACCTGCTCACGCTCCGGATCATGGCCGGGGACGGTTCGCGGATCACCGCCTCGCAGGTCGCTCGGAAGCTCGGCGTGAGCACACAGGCGGCGAGCGAGATGTTCCGCAGGCTCGCGAGCGACGGCCTCGTCTCGCTCGCCGAGGGCCGGGAGCTCCAGCTGACGACCGCCGGCCGGGCCGCGGCGGACGGCATCTTCCGGCGCCACGCGCTGTGCGAGTGGCTGCTAACCGAGATCGTCGGCCTCGGCTGGGCCGAGTCGGACGCCGAAGCAGAGCGGCTCCAGGCGGCGATCTCGCCGCGCGTGGAGCAGCAGCTCGACGAGCTCCTCGGCCACCCGCAGACCTGCCCCCACGGCAACCCGCTTGATGCCGACATCGCCAGGCGTCGCCCGGCGGGCGAGCCGCTGTCATCGGTGAACGCCGGCGAGCGAGCGACCATCTACCGGATCACCGAGCAGGCCGAGGAGGACGCCGGCCTCCTGTCCTACCTCGAGGCGCGCGGCCTGCGACCCGGCGCCCACATCAACGTGCTGGCTCGTTCCGAGTCGCTCGATTCGTTGACGCTCGACGGTCCGCTCGGTCGGGCGACGCTCGGGCTCCGTCCCGCGGCACTCGTTCGCGTCCTGCCCGGCGAGGCCGACCCGGGTCTCTTCCATCGGGTGCCCGGCCGCTGACGCTGCCCGCGGCGTCGGTGCCGCCAGCGTAACCAGCAAAGCGGCCAGAAGGGGTTATCTGGTAGGCTGGCGGCATGCCCAATCCCCGGGTCCGGATCGCGCCCAGCCCTACCGGCCCGCTGCACATCGGGACCGCGCGGACGGCCCTGTTCAACTTCCTCTACGCGCGCCGGAACGGCGGGACCTTCGTGCTTCGGCTCGAGGACACCGACGTAGCCCGCAGCACCGTCGGCTTCGAGGCGGACATCCTGGAGCAGCTCCACTGGCTCGGAATCACCTGGGACGAGGGCCCCGACGTTACGGGCGGCCCGGACCGCGGGCCGTACGGGCCCTACCGGCAGATGCAGCGTCTCGAGCGCTACGCCGAGGTCGCGGAGGAACTCCTCGAGGCCGACAAGGCCTACCCGTGCTACTGCACGCCGGAGGAGCTCGACGCCGATCGGAAGGCGCAGGAGGCGGCCCACCAGGCGCCTCGCTACGTCGGTCGCTGCGCGAATCTCACGCGCGAGGAGCGCGCCGCGCGCGAGGCCGGCGGTAAGCGCGGGGCCCTGCGTTTCCGCGTGCCGGCGGGCAAGATCAAGTTCGAGGACCTGGTGCGGGGCGAGGTCGAGATCGACACCGCCAACCTCGGCGGCGACTTCGTCATCGTCCGCAGCGACGGCACGCCGCTGTACCACTTCACGGTCGTCGTCGACGACGCGGCGATGGAGATGACCCACATCATCCGCGGCGAGGACCACCTCTCGAATACCCCGAAGCACATCCTGCTGTTCGAGGCGCTCGGCCACGCCGTCCCGGCGTTCGCGCACCTGCCGCTCATCCTCAATCCCGACCGGACCAAGATGAGCAAGCGCAAGAGCCAGACCGCGATCGCCGACTATCGGGCCCAGGGCTTCATCCCCGAGGCCATGGTCAACTTCCTGGCCCTGCTCGGCTGGTCGACAGGCACGGAAGAGGAGATCCTCACGCTCGACGACCTCGCCGGCAGGTTCGGCCTCGAGCACGTCCAGAAGGCCGGCGCGGTCTTCGATCGTGAACGGCTCGAGTGGCTCAATGGCCAGTGGATCCGCAAGCTCGACGCCGAGGACCTCATCGAGCGGCTGGCGCCGTTCCTCGAGGCGGAGCGCGATTCGGGTCGCATCGATCGAGTCCCCACGCCCGAGGAGCTCCGTCCCCTGATCCCGATCATCCAGGAACGCCTGCCGACGCTCGGTGCGGTCGGCGACCTCGTCGGGTTCCTGTGGGTCGACGAGGTCACGGTCGATCCGTCGATGCTGGTGCCGAAGCGCTGGGACCGCGACACCACCCTCGCCGCGTTGCGAGCCGCGCGGGAGACGATCGACGGCTCCGTGGGGCCGGTGACATTCGAGGCGGACGAGCTGGAGCCGCCGATGCGGGCCCTGGCCGAGGCGCGCGGCTGGAAGGCCGGCGACCTGTTCATGGCCGTCCGCGTCGCCGCGACCGGAAGGACCGCGACACCGCCCCTGTTCGACTCGCTCGTCGCCCTCGGGCGCGAGCGCACCCTCGCCCGTCTCGACCGGGCGATCGAGACGCTGGACGGAATGGAGGTACCCGCCTGATGTCGCACCACGTTACCCACGCATCCGTCTCGGCATGGCTGGCCGCCTATCTCCATGCCTGGGAGACCTACGACCCGGACGAGGTCGGCGCGCTCTTCACCGAGGACGCCGAGTACCGCTGGCACCCATGGGACGAGCCGGAGAAGGGCCGCGATGCCATCGTTCATGCCTGGCTCAATCCGGGCGGTAACGCGAGCTCTCGCGACGAGCCCGGCACCTACGCCGGCGACCTGCACCCGTTTGTCGGCAACGGCAACCGCGCGGTCGCGGTCGGCACGTGCACCTACTGGACGGATGCGTCGCGTTCGAAGGTGGACCGGGTCTACTACAACAACTGGCTCCTCGAGTTCGACGAGGACGGGCGGTGCAGCTCGTTCACCGAGTACTACATGGCGCCCCGAAAGAGTTGACCGGGCCGCCGGGCCCGAGCGGGGCGCTTGCCGGCAACGTGGACGCAATTCGCCGTTAACAATTCTCCGTAGACTCGGAGACGTGGCCAAGACGGTGCTCGTCGTCGAGGACGAGCCGACCCTGCGCGAGACGCTCGCCGAGGCCCTGGAGTCCGAGGGTTACCGGGCCGTGCAGGCGGGCGACGGCAAGAGTGGCCTCGCACTGTTCCGCTCGGAGCACCCGGATCTCGTCCTGCTCGACCTCATGCTGCCGGAGCTGTCCGGCCTCGAGGTCACCCGCCAGGTTCGCGCGGAGTCGGCGGTGCCCATCGTGATGCTCACGGCACGCGACGCCGAGGTCGACAAGGTGGTGGGCCTCGAGCTCGGTGCCGACGACTACGTCACCAAACCGTTCAGCCTGCGCGAGCTCTCGGCACGGATCCGGGCCGTGCTCCGGCGCGGTGATGCGCTGGTGCCGGGCCTGCCGCCACGCGTGTCCCTCGGTCCGGTCGAGGTCGACATCGCCGGGCATCGGGTCCTGCGCGATGGCCGCGAGGTGCCGCTCAAGCCCAAGGTGTTCGAGCTGCTCGCGTTCCTCCTGCGGCACCCGGGGCAGGTCGTGAGCCGCGACCAGCTCCTCGAACGGGTCTGGGGCTACGACTATCCCGGCGAGACCCGAACGGTGGACGTGCACGTCCACTGGCTGCGCTCGGCGATCGAGCCCGAGCCATCGAATCCGACGATCATCCAGACCGTGCGCGGCGTGGGCTACGTCCTGCGCCGCCCCGACCCGGCTGCCGCGACGGCCTGACCCTCGGCCCTCCGACGGGCCAGTCTCTGGTTCACCCCGCTCACGGCAGGGCGTTGGACGCGCCCGCCAGGGCGTTGGACGCGCACGCCACGGCGTTGGACGCGCACGCCACGGCGTTGGACGCGCACGCCACGGCGTTGGACGCTCATGGCAGGTCTTTGGACGCTCCCAGGCGGCGCAGTTCCTCGCCGTGATCACGCCATGATCATTTCTGGGGCTTCAACCGCCACAAGCCGCAAACTGCTGCTCACCGCCCTCGGAAATCCAGCCCTTATGGGGCCGGATGTGCTCCTTACGATCACGTAGACCCACAGGCGACGTGCGGCGAACCTCGGTACAGAGCTTGCGGCCCTGCTTGGCCTGGATCTGATCACCAGGTGATCACGGCCCACGCCAAGCGGCTCAGGCAAGGCGGCCAAGGCCAGCGCGCCCGGGGCCTTGGCGGCCAAGGCCAGAGCACCCGTGGCCTTGGCACCCGGGCCCGCCGCGCCGGGGGCCTTGGCGCACGAGTCCAGCGGGCCCGTCTGCACCCGGGGGCCTTGGCGCACGAGTCCAGCGGGCCCCTCCGCGCCCGAGGCCAGAGGGCCCGCCCTTGGCGCCCAAGGCCGGGGCGCCAGACCCGCGCGGGCTTCTGCACCAACGCTCAATGAGTGCCGGCGCCGCGGGCGCTGACGTTCACCAACCGAACATCGCGCGTTGACCGAGCGCCGTGACACTCACGGCGTGAACCTGCTTCCGATCCTCCCGGCCGCCGCTCCAGTGGCCGGGAGCCTCCTCCCCGACGACGCGGACGCAGGGGCGCGCGCTCGCCCCTCCGCGCCGTCGGGTGACGTCCAAGGCGAGCTCGACGACGAGGTGGCCCGCCTCCTCCGGGTCCGCTCGGGCGAGCTCGCCGAACCTGTCCTGTGGCGCCGGCCGAGCCACCGGCGCGAGGTCGACGCTGTCGTCCACCAGCTCGGGCCGATCCGGACGCGAGCGTCGTTGCTGTCCTCGTGGGAGCGCGAGTCGCGCCACTCGGCGCCGGTTCGCCTCGCCTATGCGGTCGCCTGGCTCGCGCTCGCGCGGACCGGCACCGGCGCGGCCACCCGCCACGCCCGCCGACGGCCTCGACTGGCGGTCCTCACAGGACGCGGGTGAGCAGCTCCCAGGCGACCCATGCAACGGCCGCGGACGCGGGGATCGTGAGCACCCAGGCGACGATGATGTTGCCGGCGAC
>DATJGH010000144.1:0-2726 GCA_035495215.1 Patescibacteria group bacterium | reverse complement strand
GGGTGCTCGGCCAGCCACCGGCGGCGCACCTCGCGCACTTCCTCCGAAGGCGCGTCGGGGTGGTCGCGCTCGTAGGCGTCCGCGAGGTCCATGCCGGGCTGGACGTGCCGGCGCACCTCGTCCGACACGAACTGCGACAGGAACACCGCCATCACCACGCCTCCGTTGGCCGGAACCCGCCGCAGGATCTCGTCGGGCACGTTGCGCGGGTGGGGATTGACCGCGAATGCCCCCGAATGTGAGAACACGACCGGCGCCTCGGCGACGTCGAGCGCGGCCGCCATCGTTGCCGGCGAGACGTGGCTCAGGTCGACGAGCATGCCCAGCCGGTTCATCTCGCGCACGACCTCGCGCCCGAATGCCGTCAGCCCATCGTGCTGCGGCTCGTCGGTCGCGGCGTCGGCCCAGCGCGTCGTCTTCCAGTGCGTCAGCGTCATGTAGCGGACGCCGCGAGCGAAGAACGTGCGCAGGATCGGCAATGAGCTCGCGATCATCGTGCCGCCCTCGAGCCCCATGAGCGATGCGATGCGCCCATCCGCGAATACCGCCTCGACCTCGTCGGCGGTCGCCGCGGACCCGAAGACGTCAGGATGGCGGCGGGCGAAGCCCTCGGCGATGTCCAGCTGCTCGAGCGCCATCGGCAGGGCCTTGTCCTCGGGCAGCTCCGCCGGAACCCAGATCGACCAGAACTGGCCCCCGACCCGGCCTGCCCGCAGGCGCGGGATGTCGGTGTCGAGACCATCGACAGGTTGGCGCAGGTCGACCTGCGAAACGCCGATCCCGCCGACCCTGCTGCGCAGGGCGATCGCGAGGTCGTTGTGCCCGTCGATCAGGGGTGAGGACGTGAGCAGGTCGAGGGCGCGGTCGAGGAAGGGGTCGGTGCCGGTGGTCATGGCGCGAGGGTAGGGGAGCGTCCGGTCAGAGCGTGGGCCAGGCTGCCTCGACCCGGGTGCCGCCATCGAACGAGACCTGGATCGATGCGCCGGAGGCCTTCGCCTCGGCGCGCATGTCGGCAAGTCCGCGGCCGTTGCGGCTGTCAGGATCGCCAACCGGAATGCCGTCATCGACGACGGCGATTCGCATCGACGACCGGTCGGCCGCGAGCCGGATCGTGGCTGTCGTCGCGCCCGCGTGGCGGACCACGTTGTCGAGTGCGAGCAGGGCGATCCGGAAGGCCGCGCGGGCAACCGATGGGTCAACGGCGTCGGGCCGGTCCGGAACCGCGCCATCGAGCTCGAGCTGGACACGAAGCGGGCTTCGCTCCTCCGTCCGCTCGGCGAGCCACTCGAGCGCCGCGACCAGGCCGAACTGGTCGAGCACGATCGACTGGCGCTCGTGCATCAGCTGCTCGACGTCCTCAAGGGCGCGCCGCAGATCGGTCTGCACGTCCGAGGGAAGTCCGGCGGCCTCCGCCGTCGCGGCGGCGCGTCGCAGCTCGGGCAGCACGAGCGCGTGGAGGTCGGCCGCCAGGCGTGCCCGCTCTGCCTCGACGGCGCGCTGTCGGTCCGCGCCGCGACCGGGCGTGAGCTCGTCGGCGAGCAGCTCGACGAACCGCCACAGGCGTCGATCCGCAGGCTTCGACGGGTCGGCACGCCACCGCTCGAATGCGCGACGTGCCGGCGAGCCGAGGTCCGAGGCCAGGCCGACGAGCGCCCCGCCAGCGATCGTGAGAAGCCCGATGCGCGCCGCGAGCCGCAGAGGGGTCAGCTGGCCCGCGAGCGGCGGATCCGCCCCGGGCTGGCCGGCGGCGACGACGGCCGAGATCGAGCCGACGACGGTCGCCACGAGGCCGACGCCGACCACCGCGATGGCGGCCCGCGCGAGCCTCGAGCCGTCCCGCCATCGCCGGCCCGCGTAGGCCGCCGCGATCGAGGCCCCGGACGTCAGCGCCAGGCCGGCAAGCGCCGTGAGGTCGCGCGATGCAAGCCCGGTGGCGACGGCGTCGAGGGATCGCACGACCGACACCGCCTCGACCGTGCCGATCGCCGCCGCAGCGGTCACACCGGCCCACGCGACCGCGGCCGATCGCGGCATGGCCAGGAGCGCAGCGAGCAGCAACGCGGCCGCGACGAGGACGGACACGAGCCGATCGGGAAGGGGCGGGACGTCCGATCCCGCCACGCCGATCCGGAAGATCGCGGCTTCCGCGATGACGATGGCGGCTGCAGCACACGCCGCGACCAGTCCCGCCCGCCCCGTCACCGGGCCGCCTCGACCCAGCCTTCGTTGATCGCGAGGACCGCCAGCTCCGCGCGGGACACCACGCCGTACCGATCGAAGAGGCGGCGCAGGTGGCTCTCGACCGTTCGCGTGGAGATGCCCAACCGGCCGCCGATCTCGTCGCTCGTCGATCCGCGCTGGATCTCCCTGATCACCTCGATCTCCCGAAGCGATGGCGGCCTGGGCGCGTAGCGAGCGGCGTCGAGCGTCGCTGCCGAGAAGGCGGTCCCGCCGGCCGCGACGGCACGAACCGCGGCGAGGATCTCGGAAGGATCGGTCCGCTTGTCGAGGAAGCCGGATGCGCCGCGCTCGAATGCGGCGCGCATCAGCGACGAGCGATCGAACGAGGTCAGGACGATTGCCTGTGCGCCCGCCTCGTGGGCCGCCGAGATGACGTCGAGGCCATCGATGCCCGCCTCCAGCTGGATGTCGCAGAGCACGATGTCCGGGCGATCGCCATCTCGAGCCAGCAGCTCCCGCGCCTGGCCGACAGTCCGCGCCGCGCC
>DATJGH010000143.1:0-3643 GCA_035495215.1 Patescibacteria group bacterium | reverse complement strand
GCGCACGGGCGACCGCCTTGCGCGCTCACAGGCGCGCCCCTTCGCCGCCGGAGGCGATCAGGCCGTGCAGGACCGCCTTGGTGTAGACCGCCTCGAGGCGAGCGAGCTCCGCGTCCGCCTCAGCCTCGACGTCCGCGCCGCACTCGCGTTCGGACCTGCGCATCTCCTCGATGTAGTCGCCGTATGACTTCTTGCCGGCGTTCATCGCGGCCTTGTCGACCGCGAACTGGAAGCGCTTGTCGAGGATCCGCTTCGCGCTCCGCCGGCCCTCCCGAGCGATGACCTGCATCGGGATGTCGCGCCACCAGATCGTGACGAGCGTGGCCATCACGCGGCGACCGACGCGCGCGGGGTAGCCCTCGATCTGCGGGGCTGACCGTGAGGCAACAAATCGGCGATTTCGGAGCGCAGAGGGGCAGCAGCGGGAGGTAGCGAGGGTGAACCGTGACTGCCAGGCAACAGACCGGTGCGTTCGCGGCGCGGAGGGGCCGGATCGTGGCGCTTCCGTGGCAGATCGTGACTGCCAGGCAACAGATCGGCGCGTTCGCGGCCAACCGGAGGGGTTTCCGGCATGCGTCGTGCCTGCGAGTCAACGAATCGCGGTGTTGGAGTCGTCGTCACCTGCACGGCGCCGCGCCCCGCGTGATTTGTTGCCTGTGAGTCAACAGTCTCCGGCTCGCCCCCGGCGAAGGTGGCGAGTGAGGACGCGAGCTCCCCGAGCCCGACGAGACGTCGCTCGAACGCGAGCCCGAGGCGGGCGGCGGCGGTCGCCGCGCGGGCGGTCAGCTCCGGATCGTCGACCTGGGCGAGGTAGACGAGTCGGTGGTAGTTGCCGAAGTAGACCGGCAGCAGCTCGGGATGGCGATCCAGGCCGAGGCCGCGGACCACGAGCCTCTCGAAGTTCCGCACGAGGTAGTCCGTGAGGTAGAACGTCCCGGGCTCCTCCTCGTGGAGGGCCGCGAACGCGGCGCGGCCCGCGTAGACCTCGTAGCAGTGGGCGCCCTCGAGCCGGGCCACCCCTTCATCCTCCAGCACCCGGTCCAGCAGGCCGCCGGTCCCGCAGTCCGCGTAGGCGACGAAGATCCGGTCGTAGCCATCCCGGCGGGCGCGGCTGATCCGCGCCGCGACGCGGGCAGGGATCTGCTCGGGTCGGTTGTGGAGCGAGGCGGGCAGGCACGCCAGGTCCATCGCCGGCAGGCCCGCGCGGCGCGTCAGCTCGACGAGCTCGGTGGCCAGGGCCCCGCAACCGATGACGAGCGGCGCTCGCCGGCCCGCGGCGTCGACCTGCCGCCTCGTATTCCGCATCGTGGAACCAGCCTCAGGCGGCACGGTTCCGTCGCTCCCCGACCAGCGAGACCGCTGTCTCGACCGCGATCGCCGCGTCGCGACAGTACGCATCCGCCCCGACCGCCTTGCCGAACTCCTCGTTCAGCGGCGCGCCACCCACGAGCACGATGTAGTCGTCCCGAATGCCGCGCTTCACCAGCTCCGCGATGACGACCTTCATGTACGGCATGGTCGTGGTGAGCAGGGCCGACATCCCGAGGATGTCGGGCTTGTGCTCCTCGAGCGCCGCGATGAACTTGTCGGCGTCGGTGTTGATGCCCTGGTCGAAGACCTCGAACCCGGCTCCTTCGAGCATCATCGCGACGAGGTTCTTGCCGATGTCGTGAATGTCGCCCTTCACGGTACCGATGACCACCCTGCCGATTGGTTTCGCCCCGGTCTCGGCGAGGAGCGGCCGAAGGATGGCCATGCCGGCCTTCATCGAGTTCGCCGCGAGCAGGACCTCGGGAACGAACAGGATTCCGTCCCGGAAGTCGATGCCGACGATGCGCATGCCCTCGACCAGGGCCTCGTTCAGGACCTTGTCCGGCGCCCAGCCACGATCGAGCAGGATCTTCGTGCCCTCCACGATCTCCGGCGCCATGCCGTCGTAGAGGTCGTTGTGCATCTGCTCAACGAGCTCGTCGTCCTTCAGCGCCGCGAGGTCGAACGCCTGATCCTGGTTCTCGCCTTCGGGGGCCATCGGCCGCCTCCGATGTGTGGTGCTTCCGCCTCCGGTTCCACATCGCGGAACAATGCCGTATAGTGGAACACCGAGCCGCCACACTACCCGGGAGACGGCCCCATGTCCAGCCCAACCATCGGCGTCCAGAGCATCCGGCGAGCCTTCGCGGTGCTCCGCGCGCTCGGATCCGGACCGCTGGGCGTCAGCGACGTGGCCATCGCGTCCCGCATCCCGAAATCGACGGCCGCGCGCCTGCTCGCCGCACTGGCCGCCGAGGGCGCCGTCGAGCAGGTCCCGGGCGAACGTCGCTACCGACTCGGGCCGGACCTCCTGGCGATCGCGTCCGGGCTCGCCGAGACGTGGGACATCGTCGGAATCGCGCGGCCCGTCCTCGTCGACCTTGCCGCCGAGGTGGGGGAGGCGGCCGGCGTCTCCATCCGCGACGGCTGGACTGTCCAGTACGTCGACCAGGTCGAGCCGCCGAATCCGAACCCGATCCAGGTCCGGGACTGGACCGGCACGCGGATCCCGCTCCATGCGGTGTCGTCCGGGCAGGTCTTCCTGGCCCAGCTGCCCGCACCCGTGCTTGCGCGCTACCTCGCCGAGCCGCTCGAAGCCTTCACGCCGCGGACGCTCACGGATGCCGCGGCGCTCCTGGAGCGGCTTCGCGAGGTCCGCCGCGACGGCCACGTCTGGGTTCGCGACGAGTACTCCGAGGGCCTGAGCTCGGTCGCCGCGTCGATCGCCGACGCGCGTGCAGAGGTCGTCGCCGCGGTGCATGTCCATGGCCCGACGTACCGCTTCCCGGAACCGGGCGACGCGGAGCGGGTCGCGGCGGCGGTCCGGACTGCGGCGGCGAGAATCGGCGCTCGCCTCCGTGGCTGAGCCACCCACTGCAGAGGGCGCGTCGAAGCAACCGCAATCCGTCGCGATCATGGCCGTGGCGCTCTTCGTCGCCGGCCTCGCGTTCCGGGCGCCCATCCTTGTCGTCGGCCCGCTGCTGAAGGACGTCCAGGCCGACCTCGGCATGAACCATGCGGTCGCCGGGCTCCTGTCGTCGATCCCGGTGCTGTGCATGGCGATCCTGGCCCCGATCGGCCCGGTCCTCGCCGGCTCGATCGGCCCGCGGGCTGCCGTCGCGCTGTGCATCGCCGCGACGGCCGGGTTCGGTCTCCTGCGAGCGGCCGCGCCGGAGGCGCTCAGCGTCGTCGCGCTCACCGTGGGCATCGGCCTGGGCATGGGCATCGTCGGCCCGGTGTTCACGATGGTGGTGCGCGGCTCACTGCCGCATCGACCGACCCTCGGAACCGGTGCCTACGCGATGGGCTACATCGTCGGCTCTGCCGCGGCCGCCGCCGTTGCAGTGCCGATGGCCTCGGCGTTCGGCGGCTGGCGCGGCGCGTTCACGGTCGTGGCGATCGTGTCATTCGGCGCGGGCGTTGCCTGGTGGCTCCTCACCCCGCCGGACCGGCAGGCGCGGGCCGCCCCACGTCTCCCCCGCCTCCCGCTCCGGTCGCCCATCGGCTGGCTGCTCGGGCTTGCCTTCGGCCTGCAGTCGGTCCTGTTCTACGCGACGATCGCGTGGCTGCCGAGCATCTACATCGAGCGCGGCTGGAGCACCGGTGACGCGGC
>DATJGH010000142.1:0-12189 GCA_035495215.1 Patescibacteria group bacterium | reverse complement strand
ATGCTGTCGATCCATTTCCTCCGATTGCTCGCCGAGGAGCGCGAGCGGGAGCTCCAGCAGGAGCTTCGGATTCGCCGTCTCCTCCGTGCAGATGACGTCGCCGACGCGACGGACGGCGCCGGACAGACCGCGCGCTACCGCGCCTCATGGCGTGCGAGAACGCCGCGCGCGAGCGCGACGACCCGCTGACGCGTGTCTGGTGGCGCCAGGACCTCGAGATGCGAACCCAGTCCGAGCAACCGTGCCGGGGCGTCGTGTGGGTAGGTGAGCCGGAGCCGAAGATGCACCCACCCATCCGTATCGTCGCTGTCGAGGGTCTCGGCGGCTCGATATGCCTCCCCACCGATCTGCTCCTCGAGCGCTTCGAGGAACGCGGGGTCGACGCGCACGTCGACCTCGAGGCGTGGCACGTCGCGCTCCCAGGCCGCGCTGGACTCGAGCCAGTACGACGCCAGGTCGAATCGCGGCGGGCGCTCGAAGCGCTCGTCTCCGAGCGCAACTGACTGGATCCGCGATGCGCGATACGTCCGGACCTCGGAGTCGCGTCGTGCGACGAGGTACCAGATGCCCGCTTTGAGCACGAGGCCGAGCGGCTCCAGCACGCGCTCGGTCACCTCGTCGCCTCGGTCGTAGGTGATCGCCAGGGTCCGGCTCTCCCAGACCGCTTCGGCCAGCACCGGCAGGTGCGGGACCTGCTCGTCGGGCCGGAACCAGGCCGCGGCATCCAGGTAGAACCGCTCGACCAGCCGGGTCGCCCGGGCGCGGAGCTCGGTCGGCAGGGCGGCGAGCACCTTGAGTCTCGCCGCGGTCATGACGGTGCCGAGACCAAGCTCCGCGGCGGGCCCCGGCAGCCCGGACAGGAACAGCGCACGGGCCTCGTCCTCGGTCATGCCGGTGAGGCGCGTCCGGTACCCCTCGACCAGCCGGACGCCGCCGTGTGGGCCACGCTCGGCGTAGATCGGGATGCCGGCTGCGGAGAGCGCCTCGACATCCCGGTAGATCGTGCGCTCGGAGACCTCGAGCTCAGCCGCGATGTCGGCGGCGGTCAGCTGGCCCCGGTTCTGGAGGAGCAGGAGCAGGCTGACGAGGCGTGACGCGCGCATCTGGGGCCGAGGATACGCTCATTCCTGCCAGAAGCTGTCACGTTCTCGACGCCTTGCCTCGGATCAGGCAGTGCCCCGCGCCGCCCAGGCTCGAGCGACCACGGTGAACGGGCCGTCGCCCAGCGCTGCCCGGCACCGCTCGCGAAGCTCGGCCTGTCGCTCCGGGGACAGGCTGGCGACGTAGACGCCGGCGGGGCCGACCCCCTCGGTGAACGGCTGCCACCAGGCGTCGAACGTCGGGTGCTCGAGGTCCGCCGACAGGACGCTCGCCTCGACCCGGCCCAGGCCCGCCTCCTGGAACAGGCTCGCCAGGTGTCCCTCCCGGACGCCGGGCAGGCTCGATTCGTCCGCGACGGTCGGGTCCATGGAGCGGGCCGCATCCCAGAACTGGGCGAGCGGCCCATGACGGCCGGCGTGGTCCCAGACACAGGCGGCGACCACGCCGCCCGGGCGGGTTACCCGTGCCATCTCGGCGATGCCGCGTACCGGGTCGGTCATGAAATGGACGACCAGCTGGGCGAGGGCCGCGTCGAAGACGTCGCCCTCGAAGGGCAGCTGCTCGGCGCTCGCCTGGCCGACGTCGACGCCGGGATACCGCGTCCGGGCGGCGTCCACGAACGGCGCGGATGGGTCGACCGCGGCGACGTTGGCGGCCCCGGTCCTCGAGACGAGCTCGCCCGTCAGCGCGCCGGGGCCGCAGCCGACGTCGAGCACCCGCTGGCCGGCCTCGACGCCGGCAAGATCCGCGAGCCGGGGCGACAGGCGGACCGAGTAGCGGCCCATGAACCGGTCGTAGGCGGTCGCGGCGACGTCGAAGCTCACGCCAGGCATTGTCGCTGACGGCCTAGGCTTCGGCGATGACCCGACCCGGCCTGCTCGGCTTCCGAACGGCGCCGATCGCGTCGCAGGGACTCGACTGGTCCACGCTCGACTCGATCTGGGCCGCCGCAGGTGCGCAGGACGTCTTCTCGGCGGGATGGATGAGCGACCACCTGACCGACGCGAGCGTGGATCGCGGCGGGGGGGCGTTCGAGTCACTGACGACGGCGGCCGCGCTGGCCCACCGCGTGCCGGGCAAGTGGATCGGCATCGCGGTGCTGGCAAACACGTTCAGGCATCCGGCCATCGTCGCCAAGGCCGCGACGGTCCTCGACAACGTCACCGGCGGCCGGTTCGTCCTGGGCCTCGGCGCGGGCTGGCACGAGGGCGAGCACGAGGAGTTCGGCATCCCGCTGCCGGCCATGCCGGAGCGGTTCGCGCGCTACGAGAGCGCCGTTGCCACGCTGGCGGCGCTGTTCTCGGACGCCGCCCGGCACGCGCCGGGCGTGACCCGCGAGGATCCGTACTACCCGCTGCGCGAGGCGACCCTCGAACCGGCGCCGATCCGGCCCGGCGGCCCGGCGTTGTGGCTCGGTGGCCAGCGGTCGCGCGGGATCGCGCTGGCGGCACAGTTCGCCGACGGCTGGATCATGCCCGGCAACCGGGCCGGCGACGTGGCGTACTTCGTGGACCGGCGCGATGCGCTGCGTACGGCGCTGGAGGCGAACGATCGCGACCCGCGCTCCTTCGCGTTCGCCGCGCAGGTGAACGTGCCGTCGGACGCAGACGGACGGCGCAGGGCGCGCGACGCGGCACTCGAGTTCGTTCGCGTGGGCGCCGACCACATCACCCTTGGAATCGTGGCCCGGGATGGTGCGCCGGCGCTCGATGCGATGGCGCGAGAGGTGGCCACACCGGTGCTCGAGGCCGGCGGCCGGCGCTGACGCGAGGAGGCACCTGCACGGCCACGCCGGAACGCTACTCCCGTATCCTCCACGGCCAGATGCGCCGACTCGTGATCCTGACCGAGGGCAACTTCGGGCCCCACCACGGCAAGACCGCCATGGGCGTGATCCGGTACGGCACAGACCCGATCGCGGCCGTGCTGGACTCGTCCATCGCGGGTCGCAACGTCCGCGAGTGGCTGCCGGGGGTGGACATCCCCGCCGTGGCGACCCTGGACGAGGCACTGGCGCTGCCGGAGCCCCCGGACACGCTGCTCATCGGGATCGCACCGACCGGCGGCAAGCTCCCGGACTCGTGGCGGCGCACGATCCTGGCGGCCATCCAGGCGGGCCTGGACGTCCACTCGGGGCTGCACACGTTCATCGGCGACGATCCCGAGTTCGCCGCCGCGGCGGCAGCGAAGGGCGTCGAGATCGTCGACTACCGACGGCCGCCGACGCGGACCGAGACGGCCGTCGGCCGGCCGCACGGACCCGGGAAGCGGGTGATCCTGACGGTCGGGACGGATTGCGCCATCGGCAAGATGTCGGTCGCCCTCGAGCTGCGGAAGAGCGGGCTGGCGCAGGGCGACCGGGTCGTCTTCGTGCCGACTGGCCAGACCGGGATGATGATCGACGGCTGGGGTGTCGCGGTCGACCGCGTCATCAGCGACTTCGTGCAGGGCACCGTCGAGTGGATGCTGGAGGAGGGCGAAGAGCGCGGCGACTGGCTGATCGTCGAGGGGCAGGGCTCGCTCGACCACCCGGCCTACTCGTCGGTCACGCTGGGGCTGATCCACGGCTCCACGCCCCATGCCATGGTCATGGTCCACAAGCCGGGTCTCGAGAACCACGACTTCGACCACCGACCCGATGCCCGGTTTCCGATCGCGAAGCTGCCCGGCTTCATCAAGCTGCACGAGCAGGTCGCCGGGCTCGTCGCGCCGTCGAAGGTCGTCGGGATCGCGCTGAACACGACGCTCTATCCGAGCGACGACGACGCGCGGCAGGTGATCGCGGACATTGCCGCCGAGACCGGGCTGCCGACGGATGATCCCGTCCGGTTCGGAGCCGATCGGCTGTGGCCGGCCGTGCGCGACGCGGTCGACGCGCTGCCGTGGGTCGCTCGCGCCTTGCCCGTCCACGCGAGCTGATGGCCGCGCAAGCCGCCGCGGCGACGACGACGCTGACCCTCCGGCACGAGGTCCTCCGCCTCGAGCTGCGCGACCCGTTCCGGATCGCCCGGTCCGACCACGATGCCGGCCACGCGGCGACGACCGTCATCGTCGAGCTGCGCGACGAGCGGTTTCCAGAGGTGGTCGGGCTTGGGGAGGGCTACCCGGACCGCTTCTACGGCGAGACGGTCGACACGATGGCCGCCATCTTTCCGAGCCTGCTCGGGGCAGTTGGCGAGGTCGAACCGAGCGCCGCCGGCCTGCGGGCCGCGAGCGACCGGCTGACTGGCTCCATCCGCTGGAACGGTGGCGCCAAGTGCGCGATCGACTCGGCGCTCCACGACCTCGTGGGCAAGGTCACGGGCGAGCCGGTGCACCGGCTGCTCGGCCTGTCGACCGACATCCCGCCAACCGACTTCACGCTCGGGCTGGATGAGCCGGCCATCGTTGCCGAGCGGGCGAGGCGCGCCGCCGGGTTCCCGGCGCTCAAGATCAAGGTCGGCGGTCCGGCCGACCTGGCGACGCTCGAGGCGGTCCGCGAGGTCTACGCCAAGCCGATCCGCGTGGACGCCAACACGGGCTGGACGCCCGAGATGGCGCGCTCGCTCCTGCCCGCCCTGGTCAGCCTCGGCGTGGAGCTGATCGAGCAGCCCTTCCCGGCAACTCGCCTTGCCTGGCTGGCCGAGCTGCAGCAGGGCTCGCCCCTGCCGATCGTCGCCGACGAGTCGTGCGTGACGATCGAGGACCTCGACGCGCTCGTCGGCGTGACCGACGGCGTCAACATCAAGCTCGCCAAGTGCGGCGGGCCCGGACCGGCGGCCCGGATGCTCGCGCGCGCCCGGGAGCTCGGGTTCCGGACGTTCCTGGGCTGCATGGAGGAGACGTCGGTCGCCATCGCCGCTTCGGCTGCGACGGCCTCACTGGCCGACTGGGTCGACCTCGACGGCAACCTGCTCCTCGCCAACGATCCGTTCGGCGGCCTCACCCTCGGCGACGACTACGTCTGGCAGCTCGGCGACGCGCCGGGGCTCGGTGTAGAGCGGCGGAGATAGGTGTGGATAAGTTCGTGGACGAAAAGGTGGAGAAACCGTCTTCCGGGTAGCCGGGCCCCCGCCGTACCATCGCCGGGCACTCATCGACCGCGCCGGGAAGCGGGTCGTCGGATCATCTCGAAGCCCAGCCACGGGGCCGCGGTCCATCACGCCGTCGGTCGCCGGGCCCGCCCCGCTGTGTCCCAGACGGGATGATGGGAGGATCAGTATTCATGGTCGCGCGCCCCGCGACGGCCCACGCCATCACGGCCGACGCCGTGGAGTTCATCCGGTTCTGCTATGCCCGACGCCGGGTCGGCTGGCCGGAGCTGTATGACGAGATGTGCGCCGTCGCCAGCCGCGGCCTCTTCCGCGGCTGGGGGCCCGACGAGCTCGCCGGGCACGGAATCACGTTCGGCCTGTTCGAGATGGCCCACCTGGCGATCACCTGCACCGAGATCGTGGACGAGGATCGCGCCCGGCTGAAGGCGACGCTGGTCGGATCGTCGGTCGCTTCGACTCGACGGAGCAGCCCCGCCGTCGCCTAATTCGTGCGGGCGAGCTACGCCCGGATCCGGCGCCTCGCCATCTCGCCCTCGATCTGGCGCTCCGCCTCGACATACGTGTCGATCTGCTCGCGGAGCTGGTTCGCCTCGGGCGTGTACAGGTGGACCTGCTGCTGGAGGATGTAGCTCAGGCGCCGGCTGGTCATGCGGACGTGGTCCAGGTTCTTCATGAGCACCAGCGGGTCCATCGCTGCCAGGTCCGACGGGTGGTACATCTGCTTCACGGCGGCATTCTATCGACGGCCCCATCGCGCCCGCCGAGCCGAATGCGCCAGACCGTGCGCCAGCGGCCCTCGAGACCTCGGGCGATGGCCTCGACCGCGGTGGCCCGACGGCGAACCGGCAGGCCAGCCCAGGCCGGGCTGTCCTTGACGGCTGGGTGGGCAAGCGCGGAGCCCTCGGCGACTGTCACGTGGGGCACGAACCGGAAGGTGGCGTCACGGCCGTAGATCGGGTATGCCGGAAATGCCGCCTGAAGGTCACGCTGGAGCGTCTGGAACGGCCCGGTCGGCTCGACCGCCACATAGACGGTGTCCGGCCAGACAGCCATTCCAAGCAGCGTGAAGGCGAACGGCGCGTGGCGCCGCGCAACGCCGGCCACGCTCCGCCGGATCGCGGGCGTCAGCTCGGTGGGATCGACGAAGGGATAGAGCAGCGTGAGGTGTGCGGGGACTCCGTCCGCCGCCTCGTTCGCGAACGCTCGACGCAGCCGCTCGAGGCCGGGCGGCAGGGATGTCCGGATGATGAGCGCCGACCGATCGGACGGAGGTCCGAGATCGGCCGGCGCCGTTGGAGGGCGAGCCAGGCTCAGCTGCCGGTCTTGAGCGCGGCGAGCCTCGCGTCGACCTCGTGCTCGTCCTCGTTGGACTCGAGATCGGCGAACTGCTGGTCGAGCGAGGACGCGGAGACCTCCTCCATGCCCCGGACCTGCGCCTCCTGGCGCCTGATCCGTTCCTCGAAGCGGTTGAGCTCGCTCGTCGGGTCGAGGATGGAGGCGCTCTTGAGCGTCTCCTGGACCTGCCCCTGGGCCTGGGCCATCTTGGCCCGGCTGACCAGCTCGTCCCGCTTCTGGACCAGCTCCTCGCGCCGTGCGCGGAGCTTGTTGAGGCCGTCCTTGAGCTTGTCCGCGAGCTCGGTCTGCTGGGCGACCTGGGTCTCGAGCGTCTTGGCCTGGCTCTCGTAGCCGAGCTGCCGCCGCAGCGCGATCTTGGCGAGGTCATCGAAGCGGTCCGCTTCCGCGGTGTTGCCCGAGCCGCGCAGCTCATCGGCCCGGCGCGATGCGGCAGCGGCCTTGCCGCCCCACTCCGAGACTGCCTCGCGCGCCTCGCGCGCGTCGTCCTCGACCATGCGCAGGTTGCCGATCGTCTGGGCGACGGCTTCCTCGGCCTCGGCGATGTTGTTGGTGAAGTCGCGGACCAGCTGGTCCAGCATCTTTTCGGGGTCTTCGGCCGAATCGAGCATGGCATTGACGTTTGCCCGCACGAGCTGGCCGATCCGCCCGAGGATCGACGTTTGCGCCATCGGTTCTTCCTCCTTCATGTTCGAGCCTGAGCAAGCCTATCGATCGTCGTCAGGGGACGCGGTCGAGTCACCATCGACCGCCCGCTGAGTGTCCACCGCCGCCGCCACCGAACCCCCCGAAGCCGCCGCCGGCGCTGTGGCCGCCGCCGAGGCCGCCGCCGCCCCAGCCGCCGCCGCCGCCGAACGGTCCGCCGCCGGAGCCGGGCCCCGATGAGCCCCACGGCGAGCCGCCCCAGCCGCCGCCTCGCCCGCCGCCGCTCAGGATGCCGCCGATGATCCCGCCGAGGATGATCCCGCCGAGGTCGGTGCCGCCGCCACGTGGGGGCTGTCCGCCGTCCCAGCGCGTGAAGTCGTCCGAGGCGAGGTTGTACGCCTCGCCCGCCATCTGGCCGGCACGCTGGGCGTCGGCCATCGCCTGCTGGGGGTCGCTCTCTCGCTGGGCAACCGCGCTGGCAAGCAGCCGCTCGGCCTCGGCCAGGCGCGTCCGTGCGCGGCGCTGCACACCCGAGCGCCGGGTCGCGATGAAGTCTCCGGCTCGGTCGACCTGGGTCTGGGCGGTGCTGATTGCTGCCCCGACTGCGGCCGCCAGCCGGGCCACCTGCTGCGCGTCGGCGCGCACCGAGCTCAGCAGCTGCGCCGCCTGCGAGCGGGCCGCGGACGCGCGGTGGGCTGCCTCGATCGGATCGAGCGGACGGGCATTGGCCGATTCCTGGGCGGCCGCCACGGCTGCTTCCACGTGGGCCACGTCGTCGGCGCGATTCGTGGTGGCCGCCGTCATGGCCGCGCGCGCGTCGGCGAGGTCGTGCGCGGCCGCCTCGAGGTCGCCGGCGAGGCCTTCGGAGGCTGTCCTGAGCGTGCCATCGTGCTTCTCGATCGCGTCGAGCAGGGCGTTCGCACCGGCGATGCCACGTTGGGCGGTCGCGATCTCGCGGGCCGCCTTCGACCGGTCCGTGCCGATCACGCCGTTGCCGCGAGCGATCGCGCTGCGGGCGCCCTCCAGGCCCTTGCGCGCCTCCGCGGCATTGCCCTTCACGGCCTGCCAGGCCGACGGCGCATAGCCGGCGAACGATTCGACGGTCGCCTCGGCGCCGGCGAGGCGACGCTCGACCGGCTCGATCTGCGCGGGCAGCCCAGCCAGGATTCGTTCCGCGTCGCGTTCGAGGCTGCGCAGCTGCTCGACGTGTGCGGCCTGCTTGTCCAGCGCCGCGTTCGCCCGCCCGACGGCGGCGACGAGCTCGTTGAGCATCGACTCCCGCGTCGGCGGATCCTCCGGATCGTTGTCGTCGAGCTTCTGGCGGATGGCAAACGCGGCTCGGAGCTCCGTGCCCGCCTCGGCGACGGCGGCCCGGAAGGGCGCAGCCTCGGCCTCGCCGAACTCCGCCTCCACGAAGCCGGTCTCCTGGTCGGCGGTGCGGACCCGGTCGTCGGCGGCGATGAGCTGCGCGTTGGCGTCTCTGGCCACGCGTGCCAGTCGCCGATCCCGCTCGCCCGTCTCGCGCCAGGCCGAAAGTCGCGAAGCGAGCCAGACGAGGACGGCGACGACGCCGACGCCGATCATGACGATGGCGACCAGGCCAACCAGGTCGAGGCCGCCGGCTCCCGTGTCGCCGCCCGGATTCGGGCCAGGCGTCTCGAACGGCGGGGCCGTCTTCACCGGCTCCACGGCGGCAGCTGCGCCGAGCTCCTTCGCTGTATTGATCATCGCGGCGGCGAAGTCGCCCGACCGGAGGCCAGGCTCCAGGGTGCCGGCGATGATCCCGTTGATCTCGCCGTCGGTGATCGAGAGCGAGTTCGAGACCCAGATCGCGTCGGTGTGGTCGTCGATGGCGACGAGGACGAGGGCGTCGTCCGCGCCGAGCGAGTTCTGCGTGGCTGTCTCGTCCACGAACCCGGTCACGGGCTGGCCGCCAGTCGTGCGCACCAAGAGCACGAAGACCTGGACACCCTGCTGCTTGAGCACCTCGTCGAGCGCGCGTTCGACCTCGGCCTTCCGGTCGCCGATCACACCAGCCTGGTCGGTGACCGCGCCCGCGAGGCGCGGGATGTCCGCCCCGAGGGTGGTGCCACCGAAGGGCCGCCCGCCGACGAGCGCCAGCGCGGCGAGCAGGGCGGCGACGACCATGCGGGCGCGCATCGGGAAGGAACGGGCGGGGCCGGCCACCTGCCCATGCTAGTCGCGGTCCGCGAGAAGATCAGGTGCCGGTCAGCCTGTGCGACCAGGACGGTTCGGCCCCGCCCTCGGGGGGCCTCGGACCCGGGATCAGAGCGCGCGCAGACCCGCGGGAGGCCATCGCCAGTCGACCGGCAGTCGGGCGCCGGCGACGGCTCTCCGTCGCCCCGCCTCCGTGGCGCCGAGGATGAGGATCCGATCGACCTGGGTCGCGCGGCCCGCCTCGCGGCCCCACAGCTTCGTCATCTTGCGATGGGCGTGGATGTCGTCGTCGACCATGCCCGCGAGCTGGTAGCCCTCCGGGGCCGCCGCGGATTCCCAGACCCGTTCGGCCAGGTCGTGCCCGTCCGGGATGGCGCGACCGCGGTCGGTGGCCACGTCGCCGACGATCAGGACGGCGATCCCGTCGTCGGTCAGGAGCGGCCGCAGGTCACGCAGGACCGTTCGGAGGAACTCGAGGTACGGCGCGCGCCGGTGGGCGTCATCGAGCGAGGCGTCGATCGCCTTCGAGTCGAAGCCCAGGAACCACGCGCGCAGCCAGTTGTAGTAGCCGTACTTGACGACCCGGAGGTACGGCGGCGACGTCACGACGAGCCGTGCCCGGTCGGGGAGCCCGCGCGCCCCGAGCTCTCGGCGCGCGCGTGTGGCGGCGTCCCGGGCGTCGCCGATGAGCGCGACACCTGCGGCGCTGGGCAGCGTGTCGCGGTACAGCCGTTCGAGCTTGGCCTCGAGCCGGTCGAAGGCGTCACGCTCCGGTGACCGGAAGTCTGTTCGCGCGGCGAACTCGCGCACGTAGCGTGGCGCCATGCTGAAGGTGTTCGGCATGAGCGTCGACAGGTATGACTGCGTCTTGCCGTGCAGGATCCCGGCGAGTGCCGCGGCCAGGAAGCGGTCCGTGCGCGCCTCGAGGTCCAGGGCGCTCCGAAGGAACAGGACCTGGGCGAAGGTGCGCTCGTGGAACGCCAGCGCGACCTCGGCCGGGACCGGCTCCGGCCCCGCGTCAGCTGGGGAGTCCTGGATCGCTCGGGCAAGCTCGAGCCAGCGGCCGGCGCCATTGCCCCAGGCGAGGCGGAGGGCGGTCGCCCGCGTGCGCACGTCGGCCGACGTTGGCGGGTCGAGCTTCGCCGCGGTCAGCAGGTGGGCGAATGGGTTGAGGTCGTTCCCGACGCCGATGCGGCCCTCGGCTGTCGCCTGGAGCGGCGCCGTGCCGCGGCCCGAGAAAGGATCGAAGACGACATCACCGGGCCGGCTGTAGCGGGCGATGAAGGAGTGGGCCAGTGCCGCCGGGAAGCTCGCCAGGTAGGAGCACATCGGGTGCAGCGAGTGGCCCCAGAGGCGCGGCTGGGCCTTCCACTCCGGCTCGATCGGCAGCCGCGGGACGCCGAGGCCGAGCTCGAGCTGACCGAACGATGCACCACCTGGGCCGGCGGTCATACGGCGATGGGCACTCCCGAATCCGGGCCCGATCGGGCCACCGGGCGGCGAACGATAGCACGGCCGATTCGCGCTTCTGACCATGGATTCGTGCGTACCGGATCAGCCGCCGTTCGCCGCCGCGTCGGCCGTCACCTCACCGGAATCGGCGACAGGTCACAGTCAGGAGTCGTGCACAGGATCAGCCCGAGATTCTCCAGGCCTTCGGCGAGCGGGGTGAACGCCAGATCGCCGCCGATCTCTCGAGCCGTGGTTCCCGCGGGCAGGCCGTTGACGAGGACGGCACCGCCCGAGTCGCCCAGATACGCGCTGATGTCCGTGATGAGCATGCACGGAAAGATCGTGTCCGTGGAGTACTCATAGGGCCCGCTCGCGATGATCCTTCCGGACCGGTAATGCTCCAGGCCGTCGACCTCCACCTTGTCGCCGACGTGGAGGTCGGCGCACGCCAGTGGATGCGTTCCCTCCTCGATCGTCCGGTAGCCGCCGGCGCCCAGGTCAACCAGGTTCAGATGACCCCATGGGATGCGGTCTGGCGCGAGCGCCAGCGAGACGAAGTCAGACGGTGCGCAGAACCGCCCGACGGGGCAGTCGGCAAGCTCCGCGGCCGGCCCGAAGATCCCGACGGACCGGCCGTCGGAGTCGAGCAGGGTCGCGCCGGGTTTCGCGACGGCACAGTGGGCGGAGATCGTCAGGACGATCGTCTGCTCGTGGCGCGCGTAGAAGCCGCCCGTGGCACACGGGACCGGCACCAGCTGGCCGGCCCAGACGGGCGGGTCGAAGCGCGGCGTCGTCCGTGTGGTCTCGGCGAAGTCGCGCACGACTCCGAGGGCGCGGTAGGCCCCGACACCGATGGCGATCCCCGCCACGACGACGATGAAGACGCGAAAGAGGCGCACGATCGGCCTGGGCCGGCCACGCCCCCGGGAGCCTGCCATGCGCGGAAGGTATATCGGCTGGTCCGGCCTCAAGCGGATCAGGTCTGATCGTAGACTGACGCCCGCGCGAGTCCCCGTAGCTCAGTGGACAGAGCGGCTGCCTTCTAAGCAGCGGGTCGCAGGTTCAAATCCTGCCGGGGACGCCACTACCTCGCCGGATCCGGATCCCGAACGTTCCCTATTTGGCCTGTGCGCGCGGTTTGATTACGATCTGCCCGGTCGCGCCTCGAGGGGGCAGGGGCCAGGAGGAGCCGGGCACGTGATCCTCCGCGTGTTTCGTGGGCGAGGGGACGCCGATCAGGTCGCCGCACTCGACGACGCCCTTCGTACGGAGCCTCGGCGGCGCATCGATGGGCGGCACTGGCCAGAGCGCTTGCGCGTGGGCTGGCGGCCGACGCCCACCGCCGCGGCAGGAGCCGAGCAGTCGGCGTCCGATCGCGACATCGTCATGGTCTCGCACTGGTCTTCGCCGGAGGCGGCCGCACAGG
>DATJGH010000141.1:0-4522 GCA_035495215.1 Patescibacteria group bacterium | reverse complement strand
CTCGGCGAGCGCGAGCTTCGCGAAGTCGAGGGCGATCGCGATCGGCTCGCCGTGGAAGTTGCCGCCCGAGATCACGTGGCCATTCCCGGTCGCGCGTGCCGTCTCGTCGGTGACGTGGCCCTCGGGAAAGATCAGCGGGTTGTCCGTGGCCGCGTTCATCTCGATCGCGAGGACCCGCCCGAGGTAGCCCAGCGCGTCGCGCGCGGCGCCATGCACCTGCGGGACGCAGCGCAGCGAGTACGCGTCCTGGACCTTGTGCGGCGAGGCGTGATGGGACCGCTGGACCGTGCTGTCGCGGAGGAGCCAGCGCAGCTCCGTGGCGACCTCGACCTGGCCCGGATGGGGCCGCACGGCCTGGTAGGCGGCGGAAAACGCGACGTCCGTCCCGAGCAGGGCCTCGACCGACATCGCCGCGGCGACGCTCGCCGTCCGGAGCAGGCGCTCCGCGTCCGCGGCAAGCAGCGCGCCCAACGCCGACATCAGCTGCGTGCCGTTGAGGACCGCGAGGCCCTCCTTGGCCCCGAGCCTGAGCGGCTCGAGGCCGGTCTCGCGCAGGGCGATCATCGCCGGCATCGCGTGCCCACCCATCTCGACCTGGCCGCGACCGATGAGCGGCAGCGCGAGGTGCGCCAGCGGCGCCAGGTCACCGGAGGCGCCGACCGAACCCTGTGCCGGCACGACCGGGTGGATTCCGTGGCGCAGGAAGTCGAGGAGGCGCTCGGCGACGATCGGGCGCGCACCCGAGTAGCCGAGGGCGAGGGTGTTCGCCCGCAGCACGAGCATCGCCCGAACGACCTCTCGCGGGAGTGGCTCGCCCACGCCCGCGGCGTGGCTCACGAGCAGGTTCTCCTGGAGGCGCTCCGCGTCGGCGCGATCGATGACGTGGTTCGCGAGCGCGCCCGCTCCCGTGGTCACGCCGTACACGACCGCGCCCTCGTCGACGAGCGACTCGACGACCGCGCGCGACCGCTCCATGCGCTGCCTCGCAACCGGGTCGAGGGTGGCTTCGGCACCGTGTCGCGCGACGGCCTCGACGTCGGCGACGGCCAGGTCCGCGCCCGTCAGCACCACGCGCTGGGAGGTCACGAGGGGAGGATAGTCGGCTATCGTGCGCCGATGCTCGCGTTCATCGACCAGATCGTCATCCCCTTCCTGAACACGCTCTACGGGGCGGTCGGGTACGTCGGCGTGACGCTGGCGATGGCCATCGAATCGGCCATGATCCCGCTGCCCTCTGAGCTGGTCCTGCCCTACGCGGGCTTCCTCGTGTCGGATCCGGGGCAGCTTGAGCCCCTCACCCGCGCGCGCTGGGAGTTCTGGGTCGTCGTGGCCGTCGCGACGATCGGCAACACCATCGGCTCGATCGTCGGCTATTACATCGGCGCATGGGGCGGCCGGCCGTTCCTCGAGCGCTGGGGCCGGTACCTGCTCATCCGGCCGCACGAGCTGGAGCTCGCCGACCGGTTCTTCCAGAAGTACGGCCCCGCGACGGCCTTCTTCAGCCGGCTGATGCCGATCGTCCGCACGTTCATCTCGTTCCCCGCCGGCGTCGCCCGCATGCCGATCGGCAAGTTCATCCTGTACTCGACGCTCGGTGCGCTCCCGTGGTCGATCCTGCTCGTCTGGGCAGGCGTCCAGCTGGGCGGCCGATGGACGGAGATCCGGCACACGCTCCAGCCGTACGACACGTTGATCCTCGTGCTGGTCATCCTGCTCGTGGCCGGCTTCGTCTGGTGGCGCCTGGGCCGGCCCGGCTGGCGGCGAGGGCGCGCCCCGTCTTGAGCGGCGGCCTCAGGGCGCCGGTGGCTGACGGTTGCGGAACGCCCGCCAGAGCGCGACGTCATAGACGATCTTCACGCCGCCGGCGAGGAAGAATGGCCACGAGGCGAAGGCGGCCGAGGCGAACAGGGGCGCCGCGATCAGCGGTGAAAGCGCGGCCCCGGTTGTGCGGGCGATCCCCGTGACGCCGGCCGCTGCGGAGCGCTCGTCCGGCTCGACCACGGCCATCGTGTAGCTCTGCCGGGTCGGCACGTCCATCTGGCTGATGCTGAACCGCGCCAGCAGCACGAGGATCGCCAGCTCGACCGTCGGCATCAGCGGCACGAGCATCAGCAGCACGTTCGATGGCAGGTGCGTGAACACCATCGTGTTGATGAGCCCGATCCGCGCCGCGATGCGCGCCGCCGCCAGCGCGGACACCGCGGCGAGGATGTTCGCGCCGAAGAAGATCGCGCCGAGAACCGGCTCGGGCAGCCCGAAGCGGGTGTGGAACCAGTACGCCAGCAGGCTCTGGACGATCAGCCCGCCACCGAAGGCGTCGAGCGCGAACAGCGCCGAGAGGCGCAGGACGATCCCCTGCGATCGATGCAGACCCAGCCGCCGCGCGATCGATGTGTCGACCGGCGGCACCTCGACCGCGGCCGAGACCGAGCGGACGATCGGGATGAGGGCCAGCCCGACAACCGCGTACCCCCCGAGGATCGCCCGGTAGGCATCGAGCTCGTTCCAGCCGGCAGCCCGCAGGACCCCGACGACGACGCCCGCCACGAGCGCCCCCGTGGCGGTGGCGATCGAGCCCGTCAGGTTGTACCAGGCATACACGTTCGTCCGTCGGTCGGCCGGCGTGACCTCGGTCAGCGACGCCTGCTCGATCGGCAGGAACGGCCCGACCTCCGAGCCTGACGGGCTGAGCACGCCCAGCGTCGCCGTCACCAGGAGCACGACGAACGCGGTATTCCACGCGAAGACCACGCCCGCTGCGGCGAGCAGCAGCGCCCCGACGATGAGCGTCCGGCGGCGCCCGAAGCTGTCGGCGTGGGTCGTCAGGTACAGGCTGATCAGCGTGTCGCCGACGAGCGTCAGCGTCAGCAGCACCCCGATCGACCCGGCGTCGAGGCCAGCCGCGGCGAGGTACAGGACGAGGATGACGCCAAGGGCGCCATAGCCGAACATCCGGACCGCCCGGGCGAGGAAGAGGAGCCGGGCGTCCCGGGTCACCGGGCGAGTGTAGGATGGCCTCGATGGCCGAAACCGAACGCCAGGATCCGCACGCGGGCGAGTCGATGGTCGGGCCGCACGGCGCGTCGGATGACCACGGCGATGACCACGGCCACGACGATCACGCCGAGCACGGCGGCACGGACCTGGGGCCGATCGACCGGACTGCCTGGGCCATGGGCGCGCTCGGGATCTTCCTCGGGCTGGTGATCGCCGCCGCGTTCCTCGCCGCCGGGACCTAGCGGACCGACCTCAGTCGCGAGGCTCCGTCGCCATGGTCGCGTGCGTCCACGCGACGAGGCAGCGATGGTGTCGCCCTACGGCTCGAGCGTCCACACGGCGGGCCCGAAGGGAGCCTCCCACGTGCCGGTCGTGGCGGTCGTCCAGCCGCGGCCGACGGCGACGATCCGGTCGCCGAAGCGCGCGGCGTCGTCGACGACCCCGCCTTCCAGGTCTCCGGCCGGTATCGTCACCCAGCTGCCGCCGTCCCCCGACGACCACACGAACTCGCGAACGGGAAATGTGTCGACGCCTGCGGGATTGGCAAAGCCGAGGCCGACGAGGCCGTCCGCGGCAACGACGACCTGGGCGAGGCCGCCGTGCTCTCGGTCGCCCGCTGTGACCGATCGAGCCCACGTCCGCCCGCCGTCGACCGACCGCAGCGCGACGGCGACCGACTCGTCGACGCGGTCCCCGACGGCGATGACGTCTCCACTGCCCGCGACGACCACATCGTGCACGTAGAGCTCGCCGAAGAGGGCGACGTTCGGCACGCGGGTCCAGGTTTGCCCATCGTCCGCCGAGCGCCAGAAGCGAGCCTGGAGATAGCCCGACGTGTCCGAGGCCTTGGCGAGCCCGTTGCCGTAGGCGAGGAGCCCGTCGGACGTGGCAACGATGCCCAGGATCTCGACCGGTGCCGCGTCCTGGGTGCCCTTCCAGCCGGTCGCATCGGCGACGCTCGCCCTGGCCCACGAGGCGCCGCCATCGGCCGATCGCCAGATGGCGCCGTCGACACCCCTGCTCCCCGTGATGAAGACCGGGCAGGCGTCGCGTGCGCCGCTCATCGATGCGCTGCAACCATCGGCGATGGACGTGGTCTGAATGCTCGAGCTGAGGTTGCGCGAGAAACGCCACGCGAGCCCGTCGGCCGAGCGGTACAGGATCCCCGGATCGTCGCTGTCGGGCAGGTGGCCGCGGATCCAGTACTGGCCGCCGGCGCCCCACAGCCCGCTGATGTACACCCGGTCCGGCAGCCCCGTCGTGCGCGTCAGCTGCCACGTCAGCCCGTCCGCCGAGCGCCACAGCCGCCTTGTCGGGGAACCCTCGCCGCCATCGCGCGCCGATACCGCGAGGAGCCCGGCGGGGCCGGCGGCAACGCTCGTCAGGCTGGCGCCATCCTCGCCCGGGAACGCATCTGGTCGTGCCGCCCAGGTGAACGAGACCGGAGCGGCTGTCGAGGCGCTGGGGCTTGGCTGCGACGCGGTTGGGGCCGGCGCGGTTGGGGCCGGCGCCGTGGGACTGGCGA
>DATJGH010000140.1:0-4590 GCA_035495215.1 Patescibacteria group bacterium | reverse complement strand
CGTCGGGTTCGACGCTGGCGAGGGCGCTGTGCCAGGCCCAACGATCTCGCGCGGCAGGCTCGTCGAGCCCGTCGGCAAGTGCGCGGTGGGCACGACGACGCATCGCCGCCGGGACATTCGCGTAGGCGATCGCACGCACGAGCGGGTGCCGAAACTCGAGCCTCGTCCCCTGGATGCTGAGGATTCCGGCAGCCTCGGCAGCCTCGAGGCTGGCGGTCGCAACGCCAAGTGCATGACACGCCCCGAGCACCCGATCGAGCCGCCCTTCTTCCTCGGCGGCTGCTACCACGACGGCCAACCTTGCCGGGGCCGGAAGGGCCTCGATCCGCCGCCCGAACGCTCGCGACAGCATGGCGCCGGTGCGCGGCAGGTCGCCCCGCGGTCCGGCGGGGCCGACCGATTCCACCGCCAGGAGCTTCGGCAGCTCGACCAGTGCCAGCGGGTTCCCGCGCGCCAGCTCGAGGGTTCGCTGCCGCGCATCCGCGGTGATGTTGGGCGCGGTAGATTCGAGTAGCGCGACCGCGTCGGGACCCGGCAATGGATCGATGGCGATCGCCGGCAACCCTTCGACGTCGAACGTCGAGGGCTCCTCGGTCCGGAGGCCGATCAGGACAGCGATCGGTTCATCGCGGAGGCGGCGAAAGGCGAAACCGAGGGCTTCCGACGACGCTCGATCGAGGAACTGGACATCGTCGACGACGACGAGGATCGGCTCGTTCGCCGCGGCATTCGCGAGCAGGCCGAGGACGGCGGCGTAGGTGGCGAACGCGTCACCCTCCGAGGACGGACCCAGTGCGAGGGCGCTGCGAAGGGCAGCCGCCTGCGGTCCTGGGAGGTCCGCGATCTCGCCCAGCAGCGGCTGCAGCAACGAATGCACGCCAGCATGCGGCAGCTCCCGTTCCGATTGCACGGCGGTCGACGTGAGAACTCGGAACCCCCGCGCCCACTCGGCCGCGGCTCTGAGGAGCGTCGTCTTGCCGACGCCAGGCTCGCCGCGCAGGACGAGGACGCCTGCGCGGCCCGCCCGTGCTTCATTCAGCAGGCTCTCGATTCGAGCCTGCTCGGCATCCCTCCCGATCACCCGCGAATCGTAGGCGCGGCGGCCCACTCGTCAGTCGGGAAACGCCTCCGGGCCTCGCTCGGCGAGCTCGGAGGCTTCCTTCGCGTGGTCCTCCGATGGCAGCCAGGAGTACGGGTACCGGTCGTCGTCGAGCTCGAGCGCTGCCTTCGTGAGCTTGAGCGGGTGGAACGTGTCGACCATCACCGCCAGCTCTTCCGTGCCCTCCTTGCCGATCGACGCCTCGACCGTGCCCGGGTGCGGGCCGTGCGGAATCCCGGCAGGGTGCAGCGTGAACGAGGCGATCTCCACGCCGCGCCGGCTCATGAAGTTGCCGGCGACGTAATAGATGACCTCGTCGCTGTTGATGTTCGAGTGGTTGTACGGCGCCGGGATCGCCAGGGGGTGATAGTCGAACTTGCGGGGCACGAACGAGCAGACCACGAAGTTGCGCGCCTGGAACGTCTGGTGGACCGGCGGCGGCTGGTGCACGCGGCCGGTGATCGGCTGGAAGTTGGCGATGTTGAACCGGAACGGCCAGAGGTAGCCGTCCCAGCCCACGACGTCGAATGGGTGGTGCCGGAAGTGGTACGCGCTGATCAGGTCAGTGGAACGGACGTGGACCACGAAGTCGCCCTCGTCGGTCCGCGGCGGGACCTCGTCCGGCGCGTCGAGATCGCGCTGCGAGTAGGGCGAGTGCTCCAGCAGCTGGCCGTAGTCGTTGCGGTAGCGCTTCGGCGGCTCGATCTCCGACGGCGCCTCGAGGTACAGGATCCGCTGGGGCGAGCCCGGGTCAGGATCGAGTCGCCAGGTCGTGCCGATGGGCAGCACGAGGTAGTCGCCCGGGCCGTAGCGCAGCGGTCCGAAGGCCGTGTCGCAGACACCCGTGCCCTCGTGGACGTAGAGCATCTCGTCGGCGATCCCGTTGCGGTAGAACGTGTTCGCGGGCATCGCCTCGGCGGGCCGCACGATCCCGAACACGACGTCGTTGTTGAAGTACAGCGGGATCCGGCCGGAGATCGCGTCGCCCTTCGGCTCGACATCGCCGGTCTTGGTCAGGTGGTGGCGGTGGACCTTCTCGACGGCCGCCTCGAGGCGGATCTCGCGAACCGGCTCGACCTTGTGCGTGCGTGTCGGTGGCGTCAGGTGGTACAGGAGCGAGCTCCGACCGGTGAAGCCCTCGACCCCGAACAGCTCCTCGGCGTAGAGGCTGCCGTCGGCGGCCCGATGCTGGGTATGGCGCTGCTGGGGAATCGAGCCGTGGCGGACGTAGTACATCGAATCGACTGGCCTCCGCGTCGTGCGGAGGCCAGTCTAGAAGGGCCGCGCCGCCCGGGTTCGTGTCAGGCGATGGAACCGTCAGGGGCAGCCGGCGAGGCCGTACTTGCTCTCGAATCCTTCCTGGAGTCGCGAGAGGGGCTCCGTGGAATCGGCCAACGCCAGAGCGGCGGTCACGTCGCCTGCCCGCAGCTTTGCGGCAGCCTCGCTCAGGAGCGCCAGGCTGTCGCCGTGACGCGTCACGTCGGCGGCGTGCTCGGAGGCGATCGACGCTGGTGCCTCGAGCGCCGACAGCGCGGCGATCTCGGTCGTGCCGAGCGCGACGATCGCGTCGAGGTTGGCGATGGTCGCCGGGATGTCGCCGGGGTTCGTGTCCGGATGGAAGCTCGCGCCCGCGTCGTTGAGCGTGATGAGCTGTGCGTTCAGTGGCCCGCAGACGGCGTCGCGGGCAGCCCTGTACTGCGCGAGGGTGATCCCGGCGACAGTCGCGGATGGCGAGGTGCTGGGCGCCAGCGATGGTTGCGTCCCAACGCTGGCCGTGGATCTTCCGATCCAGGCGGCACCGATCACCGCGAGGATGAGGACCGCGGCCATGGCCGCAAAGCCTCGAAGTCCGATGCTCACGGGTTCCCTCCATGCGGCGAGCAATCGCCGCTGATTGGTTCGGTCGATGGTCCTGGCCGCGTTGCTGAGGATCCGATCGGGCGCGCGCCCGGGCGACTCCTCGGCGAGCCAGGTGCCGATCAGGCGCTCGACGTCGCGTCCGGCGTTCATGCGCTGACCTCCCGCACGGGTGGTCGTGCGTTCGCCTCGAGCGCGAGACGCATGGCCTCCGTTGCGTAATGCAGCCGGGACTTGGCGGTCCCGACAGGGATCCCGATCGTTGTGGCCGTCTCCTCGACCGTGAGGCCGAGGTACAGCCGGAGAACGAGCACCGTCCTGTGGTCGACGGTCAACCGCTCGAAGCCGCGCTGCAGCTCCTCGCGGAGTGCCACGGCGCCCGATGGATCTTCGGTTGCGGGTTCGAGGCGAAGGATCCGCACGTTGGCGTCGTGACGCCGCTTCGATCGGAACTCGTCGTTGACCGCGTGGATCAGCAGCCTGTGGAGCCACGCCTCGAACCGATCGACGTCGCGCAGCGACGGAAGGTCTCGCCAGCAGCGGACAAGGGTCTCCTGGGTCGCGTCCTCCGCCCTGTCGGCGTCACGCAGGATCAGCCGAGCGAGTGCGTACAGGCGGTCGACGACGCTCGCAGCCAGGATGTCGAAGGCCTCGCGATCGCCCTGCCGCGCGCGTTCGACGAGCGCTCGGCTGCTCACGAGGTGCCTTTCCGGAGCGGGCTGCTCTGGTGCATACCCTACTGGCGGAGCCCGACCCTCAAAAGTTCAGCCGCTCCAGTGCATGAGCTGGCCTCCGCGTGGTGCGGAGGCCAGTCCAGGGCGGCGGGACCTGGTCGCAGCCGGCGGATCAGGGTCGCCGAGTGAACGGGCCGGCTCCATACAGGAGCTCGCCGACGAATCGATCCGTGGCGGAATTGCTCGGTGTCTCGTGCGACAACAGGGTCATCGTGACCGTGTTGCCTTCCACGGTGATGCCAATGCGCGTCTGGAGCGGTCCACCGAGCAGGTTCTCCTGCAGCAGCAGCGTGTGCGCATCCAGGAAGGAGGCGGTTGCGCGCGAATCGACCTCGGACACGCCGTCGATCGTGAACCCAATCGCGTAGGCGCGGTCGATGAGCTCGAAATACGCGCGGAACGTGGACTTGTTCGGCTGGGCAAACGGCGCAGTGAGGAGGTTGCGTTTCTCGCTCTCCGAGAGGTACGCCGTGGAGTTGATCATGGCGATGATGTCGGAGATCTTGATCGCGCGGCCCACGTAGGTCCCGTCCGCAAAGGGCGCGCCTTGGGCGGGCGTCTGCGACCGCGCAGACGTGGACGGGATGAGGGTCGGGCTGAGGGATGCCTGGGGACCGACCCTGGAATCGTCGGGCCGCGTGAGGTACAGCCCGGCGCCAACGGCCACGATCGCGATCGTGACGAGGACTGCGATCCGTGCGAATGGATTCATGGTGGGGAACCTCCACGGGATCCGGAGATCCCGTTCCTGTGAAGTCGTGGCAATGGTCCGGAGGGCGGCCTCGACCGCATGGTCGGGAGCCTGCGTCGGGCCGAGCTCGAGCCAATCCCGAGCGCTGCGCTCGATGGTTCGGTCGTCGCTCATGCCAAACGGCCCTCCGTGACTGGGATCGCCGCGCC
>DATJGH010000139.1:0-12503 GCA_035495215.1 Patescibacteria group bacterium | reverse complement strand
GCTGCACGCGGCCACGGGCGGCATCGTGCCCGAGGTCGCCGCGCGCGCCCACCTGCGCTGGATCCTGCCCGTCCTCGACGAGGCGTGGCGCGACGCCGGCGCGTCCTGGGACGATGTCGCCGCCGTCGCCGTCACGCGTGGCCCCGGCCTGGCGGGTTCGCTGCTGGTCGGGATCAACGTCGCCAAGACGCTCGCCTGGGTCCACGAGAAGCCGCTCGTCGGCGTGAACCACCTCGAGGGCCATGTCTACGCGGCGTGGCTGCGCGACCCGGGCCAGGCGGATGGCGAGCAGCCGCGCTTCCCCCTGGTCGCGCTCGTCGTGTCGGGCGGGCACACGTTCCTGGTCGAGATGCGCGATCACCTCACCTACCGGCTCCTGGGCCAGACCGTCGACGACGCCGCGGGTGAGGCGTTCGACAAGGTGGGCCGGCTGCTGGACCTGCCGTATCCGGGTGGGCCATCGATCCAGAAGGCCGCGGAATCGGCGGGCCGCCACGACGCCCGCTTCCCGCGGGCGTGGCTCGGCGACTCGTACGACTTCTCGTTCTCGGGGCTCAAGACCGCCGCGCGGCGCACGGTCGATGCCGCGCGCGCCGACGCGGGCCTGCGCGAGCCGGAGGAGTCGTTGCCGCACGCCGTCGTCGCGGAGCTGGCGTGGGGCTTCCAGGACGCGGTCGTGGACGTGCTCGTGGCCAAGACGATCCGCGCCGCGCGATCCGTCGGCGCGCGGTCGATCGTGCTCGGCGGCGGGGTTGCCGCCAACGCGTCGCTGCGCGAGCGGCTCGCCGCCGAGGCTGAATCACTCGGCGTCCCGCTCATCGTCCCGCGGCCCGGGCTGTGCACCGACAACGGCGCGATGATCGGCGCCGCCGGTGCGCGGCGGTTCGCGGCCGGAGAGCGGGCGGGCCTCGACCTCGAGGCGACACCCTCGCTGCCCCTGGCGCGATGAGCGTGAGCGCCCACCCGCGCGCCCGGCTCGATCCGCTCGAGGTCCGCCGGACCCTCAAGCGCGAGGGCCTGCGCGCGACCCATGCGAGATCCCAGAACTTCCTGGCCGATCCGGATGTCCTCCAGGCGATCCTCGACCTCGCCGCGGTCGAGCCCGGGACGCGCGTGCTGGAGATCGGGCCGGGCCTGGGCATCCTCACCGGTGGCTTGCTGGCGGGCGGCGCCGAGGTCACCGCCATCGAGCTCGACCGAGGGCTGGCGGCGTACCTGCGGACACGCTTCGAACCGGAGCTGCTGTCCGGCAGCCTGCGCCTCATCGAGGGCGACGCCCTGGACCACGACCTCGCCACCCTCACGCCCGCCCCGTACGTCGTCGTCGCCAACCTGCCGTACCACATCACGAGCCCGATCCTGCATCGACTGCTCGGCGGCGAGCCGGCCCCCGAGCGGCTGGTCCTCATGCTCCAGGCTGAGGTGGCCGAGCGCATCGCCGCCCGCCCCGGGCGGATGAGCTACCTCTCGGTCTTCGTCCAGTACCACGCCGAGGTCCGCATCGCCCTCGCCGTGCCGCCGGAGGCGTTCGAGCCCGCGCCGAAGGTCGCCTCGGCCGTCGTCGAGCTCGTTCCACATGCGAATCTGGCCCTGCCGCGCGAGCGCGAGGCCGCGCTGTGGGGCCTCGTCCAGGCCGGGTTCCACGAGCGTCGCAAGATGCTCCGCAACGTCCTGTCGCGACAGCTGCACGCAGGCGAGGACGGCGCCACGGGCCCGCTGGTCGGCCAGGTGCGGGTCGATGCCGCGCTCAGGCGTGCCGGGATCGCCGGGGACCGGCGACCGCAGACCTTGTCGGTGGACGACTGGCGCCGCCTGCTGGACGCGCTCGCTTGAGCGCGAACGGGCCGGCATGAGCCCCAACGAGCTGATGCCGCACGTGCGGCTCGCGCCGGCGAAGCTCAACCTCACGCTCTCGGTCGGTGACCGACGCCGCGACGGCTTCCACGATCTCCACACGGTCATGGTCCCGCTCGCGCTCGCCGACCGGCTGAGCCTGGCGCGCGCGGCCGGCTCGCGCGACAGCCTGCACGTCGTCGGCCCCGATGGCCGTACCAGCCTGGATCCCGCCGGCTACGGCTCGGTCATCGCGGGTCTCGAGGCGGCCCGGCGCATCGTGGGCCGCGGCGCGGAGGCGTTCCCGATCGCGGCGCGACTGGAGAAGCGCATCCCGGTCGCCGCGGGCCTCGCCGGCGGGAGCAGCGACGCGGCCGCCGCGATCGACGGCGCGATGGAGGCGTGGGGGGCTGATCCGCCGAACGACGATCGCCTGCGCGCCGCCGCGGCCGTCGGCTCGGATGTGCCGTTCTTCCTCGCTGCGGCAACCGCGCTCGTGGAGGGCCGTGGTGAGCGTGTCACGCCGCTCGCGCCGTTCGCCGGCACGGCGCCTGCCGTGCTCCTGGTCACCCCCGCCGTCGAGGTCTCCACGGCGGCGGCCTTCGCCCTCCTGGACACCGACCCGGCCGCGACGCCGGGCAGCCGCGGCTCCACGAGGCTGACATCGGAACACCTCGCCGCGGAGCTCGGGCCGGGCTACTCGCCGATGAGCGCCGAGGACCTGGTGCGCCGGGCGGGCGTGCTGGCGGTGGCGAACGACCTGGCCAACGCCGCGGACCTCCTGGTGCCGGGGCTGCGTGCCCTCCGCCGTGGGTTGGTGCGAACACTCGGCCGGCCGATCGGCCTGTCCGGCTCCGGGCCGACGCTGTGGGCGCTCTATCCTTCGATCGACGAGGCCGAGGAGGTGGCGGGTCGAGTTCGTGACGAGCACGCCGCCGGCCACCTCGAGAGCCCGGGGGCGGGCAGCCCGTTCGTCGCCGCAACGACCATCGAGGGCGGAGCAGGGAGGACAAGCGCATGACCCGACAGGCCGTGAGCACGACCGGGGCGCCCGGGGCGGTCGGGCCGTACAGCCAGGCGATCGTCACTGACGATCTCGTCTTCTGCTCCGGCCAGGTGGGCCTCGATCCGGCCACGGGTGAGCTCGTCGGCGGGGGCGTCGAGGCGGAGGCCGAGCGTGTCATCCGCAACCTGGAGGCGGTCCTCGACGCGGCCGGCTGCACGCTTGCCGATGTTGTCAAGACGACGTGCTTCCTGGCCGACATCAACGACTTCGCCCGGTTCAACGCGGTGTACGCCCGGTTCTGGCCGGATCCGCCGCCGGCCCGGTCCACCTTCCAGGTCGCCGCGCTGCCGCGCGGCGCGCAGGTCGAGATCGAGGCGACCGCAGTCCGAGATCGAGGATAAGCGCGAATTGCTGCCGACTCAGCCTGCGGTCGGCTCCCGGAGGACCGAGGTAAAGCTCCTGCGTGCCCTCGGTCCGACGGTTTGACGGGCTCGGCGGGCCCCCCGAGAATGCCCGGGTGACCGCGTCACGTACCGAGCCGTCCAGCCGGACGGCGGCGGTCGTCCTTGCTGCGGGACTCGGCACCCGCATGCGCTCGCGGACGCCCAAGATCCTCCATCCGCTCTGCGGGCGCCCGATGCTCGCCTACGTCCTCGATGCCTGGGACGAGGCGCTCGTCGAGCTCGACGGCACGGACGCCGGACCCGTCCCGCCGGTCGTCGTCTACTCGGCCGCGACCGAGGCCATCCGAGATGTCGTCGGCAGCCGCGGCAAGCTGGCGCGCCAGGACGTCCCGCGCGGGACCGGCGACGCCGTGCGCGCAGCGCTCGTCGCCCTGCCCCGATCGGTGAAGGAGATCCTCGTCCTGTCGGGGGACGTGCCCCTCGTCGAGGGTGACCAGCTCGTGGCCGTCGTCGAGCAGCGCCGCCTGGACGATGCGGCGATCGCGCTTGCCTCGGTCTTTGCGGCCGACCCTGCGGAGCTCGGCCGCGTCGTCCGAAGCGAGTTCGGCTCGGTGGAGCGGATCGTCGAGGCGCGCGACGCGACGGACGAGGAGCTCGAGACCAACGAGGTCAACGCGGGCGTGTACGCATTCGATGCCACCTGGCTCCGGCGGCGCATCGAGACCCTCTCGCCATCTGCGTCGAACGGCGAGCTGTACCTCACCGAGCTCGTGCAGCTCGCGCGCGAGGACGGCCGGATCGTCAGCGCCGTCGGCTTCGACGACGACGGCTCGCTCGACGGCGTCAACGACCGCAGCCAGCTCGCCCAGGCGGAGTGGGCGCTCCGGGTGCGGATCAACGAGCGGCACATGCGCGCCGGGGTCACCATGCGCGACCCATCGACCGTGTACGTCGATTGGGGCGTCCGCATCGCCACGGACGTGGTCCTCGATCCGGGGGTGATCCTGCGCGGTGAGACGATGATCGGGGAGGGGAGCGCCATCGGTCCCGACAGCACGATCGTCGACTCCGCGATCGGGCGCGACTGCACGGTGAGCCGGAGCGTGATCGAGGGCTCGATCGTCGAGGATGGCGCGCACATCGGTCCGTACAGCCACCTGCGCAGGGGGAGCCACGTCGGCGCCGGCGCCGAGGTGGGCAACTACGCCGAGATCAAGAACAGCCGCCTCAGCGCGGGCGTCAAGCAGCACCACGTGAGCTACATCGGCGACGCGGACATCGGCGAAGGCACCAACATCGGCGCGGGCACGATCACCGCCAACTGGGACGGCCGCGCGAAGAACCGGACCCGGGTCGGACGCAACGTTTTCCTCGGCGTCGACACCATGCTCGTTGCCCCGGTGGAGGTCGGCGAAGGCGCGAAGACCGGCGCCGGCGCCGTCGTGACCAGGGACGTGCCGCCGGGCAAGCTCGCGGTGGGGATGCCGGCGCGGATGCGCGAGCCGCGCGCGCGGCCGGAACCGCCGGACACCGAGGGGAAGGGCTGAGCATGCCGTCGCCGTTCGGCGAGATCGTCTTCCTCGTCTTCCTGACCCTGCTCGAGGGGTTCTTCGTCGCGGCCGAGATCGCGCTCGTGTCGGTGCGGCGCAGCCGCATCGACCAGCTCGTCGAGGAGGGCAGCAACGGCGCGCGCCGTGTTCGCAGGCTGATCGACGACCCGGGTCGGTTCCTGGCGGTGTCCCAGCTCGGCCTGACCTTCATCGGCTTCTTCGCCTCGGCCTTCGCCGCGGTCAGCCTGGTCGACGGGCTCGCCCGGCTGCTTGTCGGCTTCGGGGTCGCCGAGGCCCAGGCCGAGAGCGCCTCGCTCATCGTCGTGACGATCATCCTGGCGCTGTTCACGATCGTGTTCGCGGAGCTCATCCCGAAGGCCATCGCGCTCGGCGCGCCGGAGCGGTTCGCGCTGATGCTCTCGCGCCCGATCGACGTCCTCGCCCGCCTGCTGGGGCCGGTCGTCGGCGTGCTCAACGGCATCACTCGCTGGGTCGCTCGCTCGATGGGCGTCGAGATGAACCAGGAGGCCTCGATCAGCGCCGAGGAGCTGCGGTTGATCGTCGAGCGGGGCGGGGAGCAGGGCGTCCTCGAGGCCGAGGAGGAGCAGATGATCAACGCGGTCATCGAGCTCGGGGAGCGGCGCGTCCACGAGGTCATGGTCCCGCGGGTCGCGATCGCCTCTGTCGACGTCGACGCGACGCTCGAGCAGGCGATCGACCTCGTCGTCGAGGTCGGCCACTCGCGCATCCCGGTCTACCACGACTCGATCGACGAGATCGTCGGAATCCTGTACGCGAAGGACCTCCTGCCGTACCTCAAGCCCGACGCGGGGCCGCGCCCACCGCTGCGCAAGCTGCTCCGCCCGCCGGTCCTCGTGCCCGAGTCGATGACGGTCGACGACCTGCTCCACGAGTTCCAGCGGCGCAAGGTCCACATCGCGGTCGTGCTCGACGAATACGGCGGCACCGCCGGCCTCGTCACCATCGAGGACCTGCTCGAGGAGATCGTCGGCGAGATCCAGGACGAGTACGACGTCGAGGAGCCGATGGTCGTCCGCCTGTCCGACCACGAGGCCCGCGTCGATGGTCGCGCCGACGTCGACGAGATCCTGGAGCTGTTCGACCTCGACCTCCAGCTCGAGGATGAGGACGAGTACGACACCGTGGGCGGCCTCGTGTACCACCGCATCGGCGGCGTGCCCGCGCCGGGGGACTCGGTCGACGTCGACGGGTTGCGCCTGACGGTCGAATCGACGGACGGCCGGCGGGTCGGCAAGGTCCTGGTCACGCGCATGCTCGAGAAGCCCGCGACGCTCCCGGACGACGGCCAGGACGCCGAGACGCGCCCGACGCGTGCGCAGCGAAAGCCGGCCGGGACGAAAGCCCGCCGCTAGGGCCCCGTCTCCGGGGCGCCGAGGCTAGGCGCTGATCACCGAGCGGATGATCTCCTCGAGCCGCTCTCGCGGCGCCCGCTCGATCGTGCCCGCGGCATCCAGCTCGGCGAGCGCGCGGTCACGGTGGAGCAGCGCCTGGTCGCGGGTGTACTCGCGCGCGCCGGTCCGCTCGAGGATCTCCACGATCTCGCCGACGTGCCCGCCGTCGAGGCTGCCGTTGGCGTAGAGCGCGACGAGCCGCTCGCGATCCGCGGGCGTGGCGTGCTCGAATGCGTAGATCACGGGCAGCGTCTTCTTCTTGCGCGGCACGTCCGTGGGCTCCTTGCCGGTCGCGACCTCGGGGCCCCAGATGCCGAGCAGGTCGTCGTTCAGCTGGAAGGCGATCCCGAGGTCCCAGCCGAAGGCCCGGTAGCGGGCGATGACGTGCTCATCCTCGGTCGCCAGGACCGCGCCGGCCTCGATCGAGGCGGCGATGAGTGCCGCGGTCTTGCGTCCGATCATGTCGAAGTACAGCTCGACCGAGAGCCCGTCGTCGTGCTCGGCCATCCAGATGTCGAGGTACTGGCCCTCGCACAACGCGACGCAGGTCTCGTCGTACAGGCGCATCAGCCGGAGCACGGTGCGGTCGGAGAAGCCGAGGTCGGACAGCCGGTGGAGCGCGATCCGACTCAGGCTGAACAGGATGTCGCCCGTGTTGATCGCCTGGGGAATGCCGTGCGTCGCCCACAGGGTGGGGCGGTGGCGGCGCTCCCGGTCGCCGTCCTCGATGTCGTCGTGGACGAGGCTGAAGTTGTGGCCAAGCTCGACCGCGGCGGCGCCCGGGAGCGCCCGGCGGTGGTCGCCGGTGATCGAGGCGTACGCGAGGAGGCCGAGGAGCGGCCGCACGCGCTTGCCGCTGGAGCCCGAGCCATCGAGGCCCAGGTGGTAGCGGCACATCTCGTACACGCCCGCCGTCGCGGGATCGTTGCCCTGGACGAGACGCAGGATCTCCGCCTCGGTGTCGGCGATGAGCTCGGCGATATCGGGGCTGGTCGAGAGGGCCATCGCTCCGGGAGTGTAGCGCCGCCGGGGTAAACGTGCGCAGCCAAAGTAGCCGGTTCCAGCCGCCGGCCCGGTCGCGTGGCCCGGGGTCGGGCCGATCGGCCCAATCGAGCCGACCCGGGGACTCTCGACCTCCTTGGATCGCACGGTCAGGATGGCGGGATTGCGGGAGGCGACGACGCGCGGCCCACACACCGGCCGCCGGGACCGCGCCGAGCCACTGGCGAGCCCGACCCGCCGCCAGGGAGTGTCGCCATGACGGTCATTCATCAGACCACGAAGTTCGACGCGCCGATCGAGCGTGTCTTCGAGCTGATCACCGACTACAAGCGCTACCCAGAGTGGAACGTGAACTACGTCGAGGTGCTCGCGGTCGAGGGTCTGCCGCAGGCGCCGGGAACGCGGATCCACGCGGTCATGAAATTCCTCGATCGCAAGCTGGACGGCTGGGCCGAGGTCAAGGACGTCGAGGCGCCGACGTTCATCCGCCTGAGCGGGACCAGCAAGGAGGGGGGCCACCTGACGGTGTCGTATCGGCTCCGCCCGATCGACGCGGCCACGGAAGTCGAGATGGAGCTCGATTACGAGCTTCCGACCGCGCCATTCGCCAAGATCCTCGACCGCCTCTTCCTGGAGCGAGCGGTGGAGCGCGATGTGCGTCATTCGCTCGAGAACTTCAAGGCGTTCATCGAGGCTCGTATGCCCGTCCTCGCCTGACATCCTGAGACGTGGCCCAGGAGCGGCTCCGGCCCCGGCCGGAGCCGCTCCGGCGTTCCGGGGTCCTGCCGATGTGCCCCGCGCCGATGCTATCGTTTGCAGACCAGCGGCCAGCGCCTCATGGCGGTCCACGCCCAGCTTCGTCGCCGCGTTGCGTGGATCGGAGGTGCCTTGTGCACAAGCCCAGAGCAGCCGTCGAGCCCATTCCGTCGCGACTACGCGTGCTCGTCGAGCAGCCCACGAGAGGCAAGCGATGGGTCGCCGTCGCCGCGGACTGGCCCGGCCTCGAGCGCGGCGGCAGGACGGAGGACGAGGCCCTCCAGAAGCTCGCGGTGTACGTCCCGCGGTACCTGCCGGTCGCGAAACGTGCCCGCCTGGGCTCCGAGCTCGCGATCCAGAACGGCCTCGAGATCATCGGCCGGTATCCGGGGGTGGGCTCCACGGACTTCTGGGGCATCTCCTTCGCGCCCTCGCCACTCGACCGCGAGCCGTTCGATGCGCCGACGTTCGACCGACAGGTGAGGCTGCTGCGCGCGGCGTGGGCGGAGTTCGATGCGACCGCCGCCCGCGTGTCGTCCGAGCTCAGGCCTGGTCCCCGCGGTGGCGGCCGATCTCGCGATCACATCATCCGCCACGTGCTCGCCAACGAGGGCGGTGACTTCGCGAAGCGCGTGCAGGCGGTGTCCGAGCTCGATGATCTCCAGACGGCGGCCGGGCTCGCCCGGCACCGCGACCGCTATGTCGCGGCAATGCGGGCCTGGTACGCGGCCGCGAGGCCGCTCGGCAACTGGACGATCCCGTACCTGCTGCGCCACACGGCGTACCACGCGCTGGATCACGCCTGGGAGATGCAGGACCGCGATCTCACGGACGGCGCTTCGGAAGGTTGACCGACGGCGGATCCTCACGACCGCCGCCGGTGCCGGGGCACCCGTCGATGTACCGTGCACGGGTGCCCGCGCCGCGCCGCTACGTCACCGACGCCATCGTGCTGTCGCGCTTCGACTACGGCGAGGCGGACCGGATCCTGACGCTCATGACCCCGAACGGCGGCAAGATCAAGGCGATTGCCAAGGGCATCCGCCGGCCGACGTCGCGGATCGGGGGCAGCGTCGAGCCGTTCGCCGAGCTGCGGCTCGCGCTCGCCCACGGCCGGACCTTCGACGTCATCACCCAGGTCTCGGTCATCCACGCGTGGCTGCGCATGCGCGACGAACTGGTCTCGTTCGGGACCGCGTCGTACCTCGCCGAGCTGGCCGACGGCACCCTCGAGGAACGGCACGCCTCGGAGTCCGTGTACGTGCTGCTGAAGCGGGCCTACGAAATCCTCGACGCGGGCATGGCGCCCGGCCGGGTGGCGCGCTGGTTCGAGATGCACCTCGCCGACGAGCTCGGCGTGCGGCCGGAGGTCGACCGGTGTGTCGAGTGCGGGCGCCTGCTCGAGGCGGACGAGCGGTACCGCTGGATGCCGCCGCTCGGCGGCGTGCTGTGCGAGCGCTGTCCGGGGCCGCCCTTCGAGCGTGCCGGCCTCACGCTCGAGGCGCTCGCCGCGCTGCGCGTCCGGCCGGAGACCGAGCGCGAGGTCGAGATCGCGATGCGCGAGTTCCTCGCCTTCTCGCTCGATCGGAAGCCCCGCTCGCTGGCGTTCCTCGACGAGGTGCGCCGCGGTGTCGAGCGATCGCCGGTCGCCGGCGTGTCCTGACCGTGCTCCGGCTCGACCCTGGCGAGGACCGACGGCCGGCTACCTGATCGGTGGGCCGAACGCCTGCCAGGCGAGCGCGGCGAGGATCAGCGTCAGGGCCAGACCGAGGAATGCCGCCATCCACAGGCGAGTGTCGGGGACCTGCTGGTGTTCCATCGTCCGTGAGACGCGCTCGACCGACAAAGGTTGCGCGGCTGACCAGGCTCTGGGCTGCCAACCGACGTGAGCCAGCCCGGCGCGCCCGTATCGATCCCGCGCGCGAGCGGCGTCTCAGGCTCCTTCGCGCGCTTCGCCATCGAGCAGCGCCCCCCTCCGGCAGAGCCTCGCCGTGCGAGAATGAGCGCCCCTCCACGAAAGTCAAGGTCCGCACTACCGTGTCCGTAACTGCCGAATCTGACGTGGCGCCAGCTGTCGCCGAGCTGGACACCATCGTGTCGCTCGCGAAGCGGCGTGGCTTCGTCTATCCGTCCAGCGAGATCTACGGCGGGATCAACGCCGTCTGGGACTACGGGCCGCTCGGGGTCGAGCTGAAGAACAACGTCAAGCGCGCCTGGTGGCGGGCGATGGTCCAGGAGCGCGACGACATCGTCGGCCTGGACGCGGGCATCCTCATGGCTCCCCAGGTCTGGATCACGTCGGGCCACGTCGGCTCGTTCAGCGACCCGCTGGTCGAGTGCCAGACCGACCACCGCCGCTTCCGGCTCGACGAGCTGCCCGGTGGCGAGAACCTGTCGGCGACGGATCTGCGTGATCCGGGGATCGTCGAGCGACTCGGGTTGAAGTGCCCCGTGGATGGGGGACCCCTCAGCCCGCCGCGCCAGTTCAACCTGATGTTCCGGACGCACATGGGCCCGATCGAGGACGAGTCGAACGCGGTCTACCTGCGCCCCGAGACGGCGCAGGGCAGCTACGTCAACTTCAAGAACGTCCAGCAGTCGAGCCGCAAGAAGCTGCCGTTCGGGATCGCGCAGATCGGCAAGAGCTTCCGCAACGAGATCAGCCCCGGCAACTTCGTGTTCCGGATGCGCGAGTTCGAGCAGATGGAGATGCAGTACTTCGTCAAGCCCGACGAAGCAGAGGCGATCTTCGAGGAGTGGCTCCCGCGCCGCTGGGGCTGGTACACGCGCTACGGCGTGAGCGAGTCGCGTCTCCGCTTCCGTGAGCATGCGCCGGACGAGCTCGCCCACTACGCGAAGAAGGCGGTCGACGTCGAGTACCGCTTCCCGTTCGGCTGGAAGGAGCTCGAGGGCATCCACAACCGCGGCGACTTCGACCTGTCACGCCACCAGGCCGAGTCTGGCGAGAACCTCGAGTACTTCGATCCGGCTACCGAGCAGCACTTCATCCCGTTCATCGTCGAGACGGCCGGTGGACCCGATCGCGCCGCGTTCACGTTCCTGATCGACAGCTACCGGGAGGAGGAGGTCCGCGGCGAGAAGCGGGTCGTCCTCGGACTGCATCCGGACCTGGCGCCGTACAAGGTCGCCGTGCTGCCGCTGCTCAAGAAGCGACCGGAGATCGTGGAGATCTGCCGCCGCCTCCGTGACGACCTCGCCAGGGACGTGATGGCCGTCTACGACGACACCGCGGCCATCGGCAAGCTGTACCGGCGCCAGGACGAGATCGGGACACCGTGGTGCGTCACCGTCGACGTCGAGTCCCTGGAGGACGGTGCCGCAACGATCCGGGATCGCGATTCGATGACCCAGGACCGCGTCGCGATCGACAACCTCAAGCGCGTGATCCTGGACCGCCTCGCCGCGGCTCGGGGCTGACCTGATCGACGCCTCGCGGTGAATCCGCCAGCGGAGATCACGGCCGCCGTCCGAGCGTGGCTCGATTGCCTCGACGAGTCCCAGCGCGCCCGGGCAACCTTCCCGTTCGAGCATGCCGAGCGCTTCGTCTGGGCCTACACGCCCGGAACCAGGCAAGGGCTCGCGATCGCGGCGATGCGCCCCGAGCAGCGCGCCGCCTCGCAGGCGATCCTCGCGTCGGCGCTGAGCCCGCGCACCGCCGGCGAGGTCAACGCGATCATGGCCCTCGAGACGGTCCTCGGAGAGCTGGAGCGAGCGGACGGGCGGGCCGGCTGGATCCGGCGCGATCCGGAGCTGTACTGGTTCGCCGTCTTCGGTACGCCCGGTTCGACGTCCCCCTGGTCGTGGCGGGTCGGGGGCCACCACGTGGCGGTTCACGTGACGGTGTCGCGCGACCGGGTGATCGGAACGACGCCATCGTTCCTCGGCGCGAACCCGGCGCTGGCCCCGAGCGGCTCCGCGGCAGGCACGAGCACGCTGACCGGCGAGGAGTCGCTCGCGCGCACGCTGCTCTCGGAGCTGACCACGGCGGAGCGTGCCGTGGCGATCGTCGACGGCGTCGCGCCGGCTGACATCCTCACGGGCACGAGCCGGCACCCGGACGTTCGCTCGGTGCCGGGCGGTATCCGGCACGCGGACCTGGGCGCGCCGCGCCAGGCCGCCCTGGAGCGCCTGATCCGCCACTACGTCGGCCGGGCGCGCCCCCAGGTGGCGAACGAGACCTGGGAAGGGATTCTGGCCGCGGGTCTCGGCGACGCGACCTTCGCCTGGGCCGGCGCCGATGCCCCGGGCCGCGGCCACTACTACGCGGTTCGCGGGCCGACGTTCGTCATCGAATACGACAACACCCAGAATGGCGCGAACCACATCCACTCCGTGTGGCGCGACCTGGCCAACGACTGGGGCCTGGACCTGCTCGCCGCGCACCTGGCCGACGCGCACACACCCGCCTGACCTGCCAACGGGCATGCGCGCCGCCGGCCCGTACGAGGACCAGCCGAACCGGTCCCCGTGGATCGCCCAGCTCGCGCCCGACGGGCCG
>DATJGH010000138.1:0-7240 GCA_035495215.1 Patescibacteria group bacterium | reverse complement strand
ACGACCTTGGAGATGTCGCGGTAGCGACCCTTCGACAGCAGCTCGAGCGGCCGCCGATCGCCGAGCGCCGGCACGGGCTTGAGCAGCCACAGCGGCACGTACCGCGGCTGCATGACTCGCTCAAGGCGATCGACGAGCGCCACGAGCTCCATGAACCGCTCGCGCTTCGCGCCAGTCGGCCGGCGGGCCGCGCGCGCCCAGGCGTTGACCGTGGCCGGCTGCGCCCCGACCGCGACGGCGATGTCGGTCGTGCCGACTCCCAGCCGCTGGACCCGCCGCACCTCATCCGCGAAAACTGAGACTGCCATCCGTTTCTCGACCTCGTTCCTCGATCAGTGTCGCGATTCTGTCACGGAATCGTTTCGGGTGCCACGTCGACCGCGCGACGCGCGGCCACCCCGAGCCGCGCCAATCGCCGCGCGAAGATCAGGCACGACAGCGCACCGCCCAGGAAGAACGCCTGCTGGCTCGGCAGCCAGAGGAGGAGCCACAGCACCGCGAAGCGGACGAGGTGGGCCGCGCCCTGGCGATACACGAACCAGCGGCGATAGTGGACGCCGCCCTCGACCGCGGTGGGATCGGCCAGGTCACGGAACGTCTGCAGGTTCGCGGCGTGGACCATCAGGACCGGCGCCTGGAGCAACGCGATCGACCCCACCGCGAACGCGAAGAACGCGGGATCCAGGAGCTCGCCGCCCGCCCACGACAGGAGCCGCGCGGCGCCCAGCAGCGCCGCCAGGAGCGCCGCCACCCCGAACACGCGGACGCCGAACAGCCGCCCGGAGTCGATCTGGCGCTCCCAGGTCGGGTTCATCTCGTAGCTGCCCTCGACGCTCCAGCGATCGCGCACCCGCTGGCTGGCACGCGCGCCGAGGTGGGTGAGCAGGTAATCGGCGAAGAACGCCCCGACGACGACCACGATCGCAGCGGGCGCCCAGTCGAACAGCACCCGGTCGATCACGACTCGCGCTGCCCTCGAAGGGCTCCGCAGTCTCGGCTGCCTCGGCTGCCTCGGCTGCCTGGAAAGCCTCGGCTGCCTGGAAAGCCTCGGCTGCCTGGGAACCCTCGGCTGCCTGGGAACCCTCGGCTGCCTGGGATGCATCGCAGAGCGCGGATGCCCCGGGAGCCTCGGCTGCCTCTGCCTCGGATGTCTCGAATGCCTCGATGCGTGATCACCGGGTGATCATTTTCGGGGCATCGAAGGGTCCAAGCGCCGCGCTGCCGCGCGAAGGGCCCGCAAACCGGACCTCTCCGGCTCCTTGTCGAGGCAGATGATCGCCCGTTGCGCAGGCGCGGCCACAACGCCGGCCAGGAGGAGCGGTCGTGCGCGCTTGGCTCGCGGCTAGCCCAGGAAATGAGCACCTGGTGATCATGGCGACCGCGAAGTCGGCAGCGAGCGGCTTCCCGCCCGCTCCGAGGACGTGCCCACGCCGCGGGGCCGGACCTCAGGACCCGCCGGGTGCCTCGCGGAAGACCACGCAGCAGTACCCCGGCTCCGGAGCGAGCTCGGCCTCGAGGCCCGTCGGACCCAGGCCCTCGAGCACGCCCTGGCCCCACGCCAGGTTCATGCCGCAGGTCAGGTCGCGGTGCGTCGCGGACAACGCGTGGTACGGGCAGTTCTGGAGCCTGATCGCCGCATCGCCGGGCTCGCGGCTCGGCTGGTAGTCGGCGGTCTCGAGCAGCGCATCGAGCCCGGCACGGAGGCGGCGCTTGCCCGGGCGCGGACCAGCCGCGCGACGCGCCCCCTGCCCTGCGGCGCGACCACGCGCCCGGGCCGCGTCCTGTACGGCGTGCTCCTCGATCTGCGCGATGGCCGGGCTTTCGGTGGCAAGCCGGTCGAGCGCCTCGGCAAACACTTCCGCCGCGCCCTTGTAGTCGCGGCCCGGCACCGAGACGCTGAGCTCCCGCGGCGACTGCCGGTAGAGCTTTGCCGGTCGGCCCGCCCCCGGACCGCGGCGCTCGCCGATCCGGCGGAACTCGGTCTCGAGGAGTCCGGCCTCCGCGAGTCGATCGAGGTGAAACGCGACGAGCTCGCGGCCCATGCCCAGCGCGGCCGCCGCGGCGTCGCGCCCGACCGCCTCCGGGCTGGACGTCACGAACTCGTACAGCCGGCGCCGGTTCGGCTCGTCGAGGAGCGCGACCGCGGCCACGGCCGCATCGCGCGCGGATCGCTCGCCCGGAGATGCCATGTCCGGACTCTAACACAAAGGGTCATTACGAATACAGTTGACGGCTCGACCTCCGGTCTGTAATGCTAATGCACGCTACCAATAGATAGCGTTGCTGCATCGCAGAAAGGGAGACCTCATGGCCACGCCCATCGAACCCGTCCGCGTCGCGTTGCGAAAGCTCTGGTCCGACCACGTGATCTGGACCCGCCAGTACATCGTCGCCGCCGTCGACGATCGCCCCGAGGCCGGCGCCGCCGCCGAGCGCCTTCTCAGGAACCAGGACGACATCGGCGCCGCCATCGTCCCGTACTACGGGCAGGCCGCCGGCGACCAGCTGACGAAGCTCCTCAAGGAGCACATCATGATCGCGGTCGACCTCGTCGATGCCGCGAAGAAGGCCGACACCGACGCCTTCGGGAAGCACGACCAGCGCTGGAGCGCCAACGCCGGCGAGATCGCGCGCTTCCTTGCCGGCGCGAACCCGAACTGGCCGGAGAAGGACGTCACCGACCTCCTGTCGCTCCACCTGAAGCTCACCAAGGACGAGGCCGTCGCGCGGCTCCAGAAGGACTGGAACGCCGACATCAAGGCGTTCGACGACATCTTCAACGAGATCCTCGTGCTCGCCGACGCGCTGCACGACGGCCTCAAGGCGCAGTTCCCCGATCGGTTCCTGGCCCGGGCGGCCTGAGCACGATGACAATCCAGTCCCCGTCGCTGGCGATCCTCGAAGCTGACGAGCCGGACCGGATGACCCTGAAGGTCGGCGCCCTCGCGCCGACCTTCGAGGGCCTCGAAGGGGTCGATGGCCGGACCTACGGCTTCTCGACCTTCGCGGACCGACGAGTCCTCGTCCTCATCTTCTCGTCGAACCGGTGTCCCACGGCCAAGGCCTACGCGGGCCGCATGAACGCGCTGCAGGCCGACTATGCCGCGCATGGCGTTCAGGTCGTCGCGATCAACTCGAACGACCCGCACCTGTACCCGGACGAGAGCCTGACCGGCATGGTCGAGCGCGCCCGCGACGACGGCTACACGTTCCCGTACCTTCGCGACGTCGGCCAGAAGACGGCTCGCGCCTACGGCCCGACGTGCACCTTCGACGTGTTCGTCCTCGACGCCGACCGCCGGCTCCGGTACGAGGGCCGCTTCGATGACGCCCGGCTCGCCGACCGCGTCACGAGCCCCGACCTCCGGAACGCGCTCGACGACATCCTCGCCGGCCGCGACGTGCGGGTCCCGAAGACCCGCGCCTTCGGGTGCGGACTGGACCTGGTCTGATGGCGGAGGCCGCAGCGCGCCCCCGCATCATCCGGTCGGCCCGGGTCGCGACGATCGCGCGGGAGGCCGCCCGGCCCGACGTTCGAACGCCTGCGCCCGGCGCCTGGCTGCCCATTCTCGTCATCGCCGGGGCGGCCTGGTCGATCCTCCTCCTCGCGGACGTCACGGGAGTCGCGCAGCTCCTCCACCATCACGCGCTGATCTCCGCGGGCGGGCCGCCGCTCTGGCTCGCCGCGCTCCTGTTCCTCGGCGGCTGGCTGGTGATGGTCGCCGGGATGATGCTTCCCGCGAGCACGCCGGCGATCAGCCTCGCGGGCACCTCGCGGCTCGCCTGGTTCCTCTTCGCATACGCGACCATCTGGCTCGCGTTCGGGCTCGCCGCGTTCATCGGCGACGTCGGTGTCCACGGCTTCGTGCATGCGACACCGTTCCTCCTGGCCCACCCATGGCTGGTCGGCGCGGTGACCCTGTCGATCGCGGGCGTGTATCAGCTCACGCCCGCGAAGCACCGAGCGCTCGACGCCTGCCGGCACCCGCTCGGGGCCGTGCACGTGGACCACGGCCTGCACGCCGGGCGGCGGCACGCGATCGACTGCCTGAGGAGCTCGTGGGCGCTGATGCTCGTCATGTTCGGGGCAGGGTTCGCGGGCCTGGGCTGGATGCTGGTCCTGACGGCCGTGATGACCTACGAGGCGATCGGGCGGCGCGGCCACGTGGTGGCCTCGGCCTTCGGGATCGTCCTCCTGCTCCTCGCCGGTGTCTCGGGCGCCGTCGCCCTCGCCGGGCTCGGATCGCCGAACGGGCTGTTCTGAGGCCTAGCCCGCGTCGACCATCGGCAGGACCTCGTTGATCCAGCGGTCGAGCGTCTCCTCGTCGTACGGCGCGGCCATCTCGGCGAGGAAGGTGTGGAAGCCGAGGGCCCTGCGTTCGGCCATCCGCTCCGCGATCAGCTCGGGTGTCCCGACCCAGAAGGTGTCGTCGTCGAGCACGTCCGCCATGGGCGTCCGGTTCGCGGCCATCTGCGACCGCCAGACCGCGTCCGCGTCCTCGGCGCGGGAACGGATGATCGGCTTGCAACCGGCGGTCATCTCGATCTCGGCGATGTCGCGCCCGACGTCGTCGCAGTGGCGCTGCAGGACCTCGACCTTGTGGGCCAGCTTCTCGACCGAGCCCATCGCGTTCCACTGGTCGGCGTACTTCGCCACCGTCCGCAGGGTCTTCTTCTCGCCGGAGCCGCCGATCATGATCGGCAGGCGCCTCTGGACCGGCGGTGGCAGCAGGACCAGGTCGTCGAACTGGTAGCGACCGCCCGGCGCCGACGTCACTCGCTCGCCCGCGAAGAGGCCGCGGAGCGCGGCGACGGATTCGTCCAGCCAGTCGAGGCGCTGGCCGAAGCCCGACCCGAACTCGATGCCCGTCGCGGTGTGTTCTTCCTCCATCCACGCTCCACCGAGGCCGGCGATCGCGCGGCCGCCGCTGGCGTGGTCGATCGTCGTCAGCATCTTGGCGACGATGCCCGGGTTGCGGAACGTGTTCGCGCCGACGAGCAGGCCGAGCCTTGCGCGCGTGGTGACCCTCGACCAGACGGCGAGGGTCGTGTAGCCCTCGAAGATCGGCTGGTACGGGTCGCCGAAGATCGCGTACAGGTGGTCCCACGTCCACAGGCTGTCGTAGCCGAGCTCGTCGACGCGCCTCGCCGCGGCCTCGAACGACGGCCAGTCCGTGGCCTGGCTCCAGAGCAGCACGCCCAATTTCGTCTTGTCGGTCATGCCCGGTACGGTAGCCCCGCAGCGCCCGCGGCGCCCGCAGTGCCGCCCGCGGCGCCCTCGACGCCGCGCCGCATGGCGAGCCAGAGGATCAGCGCCGCGGAGATCCCGACCACCGCGCTGATGGCGAACAGCCCGACCACTCCCGCGAGGGCCGCCACGGCGCCGCCGGCCAGGGCCGCCGTCACCTGGGCCAGGCTGTTGCCGACGCCCTGGAAGATGCCCTGCGCGGTCGCCGCGAGCTGCGGCGGGACGTGCTCCGACACGTACGTCGTGCCGCCGATCGCGAAGAACGCATACCCCAGGCCACCGAAGACCGAGGCGGCGAGGAGCACGGCCGGGTCGGTGGCGAAGGCGGCGACGACGGCACGGGCGGCGGTGAAGACCGAGCCGGCGATCAGCAGGCGGTGCGATCCCCAGCGTGCCGCGAGGGCGGGGAATCGCAGCATCAGCGGCACCTCGGTTCCGGCTGCGATCGCCCCGCCCAGCCCGACGATGCTCGCGCCCGCGCCGAGCTCCGTGAACCGGATCGGCGTGTACGTCAGCACGGCCGACATGCCCAGCCAGGTCAGGAAGGCGCCGAGCAGGAAGACACCGAGCCCGCGCCGCCCGAACAGCCGGCCGGCGTCGCGGAGCGGCGAGGTGGCCCGCACGGGTCGATCACCCACCGGCCGCAGGGCCAGCGCGACGACGCCCGTGGCGAGCAGCGTGATCGTCAGCGAGACGAACACGGACCGAAGGCCGAAGCGCTCGACGGCGAAGCCGCTCGCGAGCACCGCGATGATGTACGAGAACGAGCCCCACGCTCGCAACGGCCCGAATCGGGCGCGGTCCGTGCCGACCGTCTCGAGCGCGCGAGCGTCGATGATCGGGTTGAACCCGCCGATCCCGGCGCCGAGGAGCGCCGCGCCCGCGAGCACCGCGAGCGGGAGCGAGGACAGCGAGAGCAGGGCGGTGCCCGCAAGCGCGGTGCCCACGGCCGCAACGAGCACGATCGGCGAGCCGCGCATCCGATCGGACAGCGCGCCCCAGCTCGGCGACGCAAGCAGCCCGACCAGCGCGCCGAGCGCGAGGATCGAGCCGACCTCCGCCAGGTTGAAGCCGAGTGACCGGTAGTACAGCGGCAGGTACGGCAGCATCGACCCGACCGCCGCGTACGCGGCCATGTACGCGAGCGCCGCGCGAACGCGTGGAGAGATCACGCCCGAATCATGGCGGTGCCGGTGGGCCGACATGCCCCGGAGCCGACGTTGCTCCAGATTCGACGCACTCGTCGCCTGGAAGCTGCCGCCGGCCGCAGATGAGCCCGGCCTTGGCCGTTCGGCCGATGTTCGTGCCGCTGCCGGGCCATCCATCCGCGGAAGGCTCGCGTCGGGGCGCCGGCCGCTCGTTCCTTCGACGAATGCGTCGCGGGCGTGTCAGGAGATGGCCAGCGGATTACGAGCGATTCGGAACGGTCGTCAGACGGCGGCTCGAACCAGGTCGGCTGCGGGTCGGCTGCGGGTCGGCTGCGGGTCAGCTCCGGGCGGCGGCCGGGTAGAAGCGCGGCAGGTAAGCGCGGTTCGCCTCGAGCAGGGCCGGGAGGAGCGGCTCCACGATCGACCAGCGCGCGACGAGTGGGTTCGCGAGCAGGGCCTTCAGGGCGATGCCGCGGTCGCCGGTCTTCGCCGCCGCGACCGCGAGCTCCTCGTACGCCTTCATCGCCTGGACGAGGCCGCGGATCTCGGGCGCGAGCGGCGCCTGGGGCATGATCGTCGCGCCGTCGCGGGTGATCCGCGCCGTGACCTCGACCACCGCGTTGTCCGGGAGGTCCGGGATGGCCCTCGCGCCCGTGCCGTCGCCGTTGCGGATGTCGACGACCTGGACGTCGCCCCGTCCATCGTGGAGCGACGCGATCAGCTGCGCGGCCGCCTCGGAGTAGAACGCCCCGCCCCGCTTCTCGAGCAGCTTGGGCTTCTCGTCGAGGTTCGGGTTGCGGTACATCGTCAGCAGCTCGTGCTCGATGTCCATGACCTCGCCGGC
>DATJGH010000137.1:0-62928 GCA_035495215.1 Patescibacteria group bacterium | reverse complement strand
CTCGGCGGTGCCGACGATGAGGTTCACCGGATCATCGAGCAGCGCCCGTTCCGATCGGGCGAGGCGCTCCTCGCGCTCGCCGCCCATGGCGATGTACATGAACCCGGGCTGGTAGACGTGGGCACCCTGCGCGTCGACCAGCGTCAGGTCGACCTCGCCGCGGCGGATCCGCGCGCGCAGCCGGCGGGCGAGGAGGTTCGCGGTGAGCGTGCCGCCGACGCCGCCGCCGAGGATGACGATGCGGTCCATGGGTATCCCTACCGCAGCTTCTGGACCACGATCTCGTCGTAGCCCTCGCGTGCGTCGAGGGAGACCAGCCGGTGGCCGGCCTTCTCGACCCACTTGGGGATGTCGAGCTTCGAGCCCTTGTCCGTCGACTGGACGGCGATCACATCGCCGACCTGCGACTCGCGGATCGCTCGGATCAGCTCCATCAGCGGGCCGGGGCAGAAGCTGCCCCGGGCATCGACCGTCCGGGTGACGGTCTCGACCTGGAGGATGGCGGTCATGGCGTGCTCCCTTCGGGAGGTTTGGATCAGATGAACAGGGGTGCCGCGCCGTTGGCGAGGAGCTCGACGACGGTCGCGGCGCCGACCGGCTCACCGAGCCCGTCGATCATGTCGTCGCGGGTCAGGCCGAACATGTCCATCGTCATCTGGCAGGGCATGAGCTCGACGCCGAGGACGAGCGCCATGTCGAGCAGCTCCTTGGGGCTGGCGACGTGGTAGCGGCGGGCGAGCGTGCCCATCATCCACGGGCCCATGCCCAGGAAGTTCATCTTCGACAGCTTCCGATGGCTGATGCCCGGTCGCTGCATGAAGCTGAGCATCCGCTGCATCCAGTTCTGGCCCGTGATGCGGCGCTCGTCCTTGACGAACGTCTGGAGGCCCCAGAAGGTCAGGAAGATCCTGGTCGTCACGCCGCTGGCGGCCGCCGTGGTCGCGAGAATCAGCGCTGCCCAGGTCTTCTCCAGGTCCCCGCTGTAGCAGATGATCACGAGGTCGCGGGGCTTGGCCCGCTCCTCCGGAGCGCCGAACGCCTCGGCGAACGGGGCAGGGATCGGATCGACGCCGGCGAGGCCTTCCACGTCGGCGATCGCCGCGGCGATCGGGTCGAACGGCGGGGCGGGCGTCGTCTTCGGGGCTTCGATGGGGGCGGTGGGGGTCATCTCGAGCCTCACTTCCGGCGGATGAGGAAGCGGTAGACGGGGCCATCGGCGGTCTGCCCGACGAGGACGTGTCCGGTCGAGCGGCACCAGGCCACGAAATCGCGCTGCGAGCCCGGGTCCGTCGCGAGGACCTCGATCAGGGCCCCGGGTTGCAGCGACTTGACGGCGAGCGCCGTGCGGACGATCGGCATCGGGCACGACAGCCCGCGCGCGTCGACGGTGGTTGCGATGTCGAGGAGGGTCATGGCGTCGGTCCTTTCGCGCTCGTCCGCGCTCAGATGAAGACCATGTGCCCGTCGCCGGCGTTGAGGTAGAAGGCGGTCACGCCTTCGACGCCGTCGACGAGTGGATCGAGGTCGGACTCGTCGATGCCCAGCAGGTCCATCGACAGTGAGCAGGCCTGGATGTCGACCGGGCCCAGGTCCTTGGCCTGGCGGAGCACCTCCGCCCAGCCCACCTGTCCGGCCTTGCGCAGGTGGTCCACGTGCTCGCGACCCTCGGCGCCGGCCTCCGGGGCCAGGCCGTGGTCGCGATCGACCTTGCCCTTGCGGAATGCGTCGAGGGCCCAGTACTGCAGGAACACGTTCACCGGCCGCCCGAGCGCCGCGGCGCCGGCGGTCAGGACCGCGGCTGCCTGGAGCTTGTCGTCGGTCCCGGAGAAGAGCACGAGGTTGAGCGGTTGGTCCATGGCTGGCTCCATCAGGCTGGTGATCGGAGGAGGCTCGGCATCGACGTACTCGTCATGCCGGGCGAAGGGGTCGAGGCGAGCAGCGCGAGGCGCTCGAGGCGGCGCTGCAGGACGCCGCGCATCAGCGAGCAGGCGACGATCACGTCGGGATCGGTCAGGCGATACCGGATCTCGCGCCCGTGGCGGTCCGGCTCCACGAGCCCGGCGCCGCGCAGGACGGCGAGATGCTGGGAGGCGTTGGGCTGGGTCGTGCCGATCAGCTCGGCGAGGCGGCCGACCTCGATCGGTCCGCCGGCCAGCCGATGCAGGATCTCGATCCTGGCCGGGTGCGCGAGCACCTTCAGAACGTCGGCCTGGAGTCGGGTGATCTCGTCCATGTCACGAGCATGCTCATATGCAGGCTTGTGCATGAGTGCCGCGCGTCTCGTTCCCGGGCGGCGCATTGGGTCCGTTTCCCTGCCGAAGGTCCCGACCCCCGCGCTCAGATCGTGCGGTTCGCGAGCTCCAGCTCCGTGGCGGTCACGCCACGCAGCGCGGCGAGGCGGCGTGCGTCCAGCCGCTCGCACGCCCAGTCCCAGTGGATCGAGACGACATCGCCCGGCGTGACCTCGTCGACGAAGCCCGCGCCATCCAGCCAGCCGCGGATCCGCTCGACCCGTGGCGGGCCCATGCGCAGCTTGCCGTCGATCATCGTCAGCGGCACCGCCGACACCACGAGCGCATCGCCGTCGCGCTCCAGGACGCGACCCCAGCGGATGCGGCACGAATCCATGACCTCGAGCGCGTGCTCCACCTCGCCGGTCCGGAGCATGCCGACCTTCGGGAACACGTCCAGCACGTGGAAGGCGTGGTTGGGCACGGCGCCCAGCTCGGGCTTCGATCCGAGCCAGCGCCAGCCGTCGCCGCGCAGCCGCGCGCGGAAGCGGGCGTCCAGGCTGCCGCCGAAGTCGCGCGGTCGCACGCCCCCGAGCAGGGAGTTGCCGAGCCAGTACGCCTCGACCACGCCGGCGTCGAGGGGATCGCGCACGCCGTTGCCGTCCGCGATCAGGCACAGGTAGGGGTAGGCCCCCTCGAACTGGCCCGCGAGCTCGCGCAGCTTGCGCAGGTCCTGCCCGAGGGTCGCCTGCGCGAACAGCTCGCCGGCCTCGTCCGGCCCGCAGTAGCCCAGTCGGTTCGGCCCGAAGGCGTAGCGCGCGAAGCGGATCGGCCCGGGCGCGGGCGGGATCGGCCGCGTCCAGTCCGAGGTTGCCGGGACCGGCGCCGCCGAGGTCATGTCCGAGCAGGCTCCGGTGCCTGGTTCGACGCGCCGCGGAGGTGCAGCACGGCCGGTAGCGCCAGGACGGCGCCCGCGACGAGGATGAGGAGCTGGCCGGTGAGCGCCGGGACGGCCGGAGCCGCGCCGGTCTGGAGGACCTGGGCCAATGCGGTGACAGGAGCGCCCAGCACCAGGATCGCGGTCACGAGGCTCGCTGGAGCGCGCTGGAGCGCGGCGAACCATGTCCCGACGTAGCCGAGCAGGAACAGGCCCGTCAGCATGGCCCAGCCCCACTGCACCGGTGTCAGCCCGGCGACCACGCCGAGCTTGCCGGTGAGCGCGAGATAGCCGACGAGGACAAGGAGACCCGCGCCCAGGCGGCTCGCGCCGACCACCTGCGACGGCACGCTGCGCAGGACGCGCTTGGCAACGATGCTCTCGACCGCCCACAGCAGCGTGGCGGCGGCGATCATCGTCTCGCCGGCGCCCCAGGTGACCCCGGCCGGCGTGAGCACGAGGGCCTGGCCCGCGAGGAGCACGCCGAGCGCGCCGAGCTGGACGAAGCCGAGTCGCTCGCCGAGGAACGGCACGGCGAGCAGCGCCACCCACACGAACAGGGTCTTGTGGATGAACGCCGCGGACGGCGCGCTGGCCTGTGCCAGCCCGGTGAAGAACAGGATGAACGGCAGGCTTCCCCCGACGACCCCGATCAGGAGCAGCCAGCCCCATGAACGCGGCGTGATCGCCCGGACCTGTGCCGGGCGGACGGTGGCGGCGACGAGGGCGATGAGCAGGACGGCGGCGACACCATTCTTGACGGTCGTGTACACGGCCGGATCGGGCAGCTGCTTCACCGCGAAGGCGTTGACCCAGATCGAGATGCCGCTGATGGCGGCGGTCGCCAGGGCGAGCAGGAGGCCCCACCGCAGCGTGCCGGGGATCCTGGGCGCCTTGGTCGCGGGTGCGCTCGGTTCGGTCCTCATCTTGATTCTCCTCCGGGGTGGGCTGCGTCCTGATCAGCTGGGTCCGTGGTTGCGAGCCTCGCCGGGCGGAGCAGCTCGGCAAGCTCCGCGGCCTCTTCGGGCTCGAGCCGGCGGAGCACGCTGCCCGCGGCGACGAGCGCCCAGTCGCCGACGGCGACCGCAGGAGCCCGCAGCAGCGAGGCGCGGCGACGCCGGCCATCGAGCTCGATGAGGGCCGATCCAGCCTCGATCTCGATGATCCGTGCGGGCGCTGCGATGCACATGGCTACGCGCCCGCGGGCTCGCGAAGTCGGCTGACGATCAGGCGTCGCATGCCCTCACTCTCGCGGCCGGCTCGGCCCTCGCGGGAGGGCCGACGGTCACGACCGATGCGCCAGAGGACCCGGGCCGGACCGCCCGGGGGCTTCGGTCAGGCCACCCAGGCAACCCGCCGGGTGGCGCGGACGAGCTCAGCGAACAGGGCCGGCGCGACGGCGATCGCGGCCACGAGCGCCCATTCGGCCAGGGACAGCGGCTCCGCGCGGAACGCGTCGGCGAGCCCGGGAACGAGCGGGATGGCCGCCTGCACCGCGACGACCGCGAGGCACGCGACGAGGAGCACGCCGTTCGGCGCGAGGCGGAAGAGCGGCTTGGTCAGGCTCCGGTTCGCGTACGCCCGAACAGCCTGTGCGCAGACGAGCGCGGTGTAGGCCAGCCACTGGGGATGGGCAGAGCCGACGAGCACGCCGGACAACAGGCCCAGCGCCGCGATCGCGCTGAATCCGCCGGCAAGGCTGATCCGTGCGAGGAGGCTGCGCGTCAGCAGGGGTCGATCGACCTGGCGCGGCGCTCGGGTCATGAGATCCGGCTCGGCCGGCTCCCGTTCGAAGGCGACGGACGTCGACAAGTCGATGAACAGCTCCAGCCACAGGATCTGGATCGGGAGCAGCGGCTGGCTGAACCCGGCGAGCGTCGCGATCAGCACGAAGCCGAGCAGCGCGACGTGCGTCGAGACCAGGAACACCAGGCCCTTCTGCACGTTGTCGACGATCCGGCGCCCCTCGGCGATGCCGAAGATGAGCGTCGCGAACGAATCGTCGCCGAGGACCAGGTCGGAGGCCTCCTTGGCAACGGCCGTTCCGCTGCCCATCGCGACCGCCACGTCCGCGCCATGGAGCGCCGGCGCGTCGTTGACGCCGTCGCCCGTGACGGCGACCAGGTGGCCCGCCGCCCGGGCACACTCGACCACCCGACGCTTCAGGTCGGGCGTCGACCGGGCGATGGCGAGGAGGCCCGGGAGCCGCTCACCGAGCTCGGCATCCGACCATCCCTCGACCGCCGCGCCGAGCGCGACGGCCCCCTGGCCGAGGCCGGCATGCTCGGCGATGGCCCGGGCCGTGCCGGGATGGTCGCCGGTGACCATGACGACGTGGATTCCGGCGTCGCGGGCCTCCGCGGCCGCCTCCCTGATCCCCGGGCGGAGCGCGTCCGCGAAGCCGATGAGCGCCTCCATGACCCATCGCTCCTCGCCCAGCCGGCGCGCCAGCCCGACGACGCGCTCGCCACGATCGACCGATCCCTCGATCAGCGCATGCCATTGCTGGCGCTCCGGCCCGGTCGATCCGAGGGCGAGGTCCGCCACCGTTTCGGGCGCACCCAGGGCCAGCGTCTCGAGCGTGGCGCCTCGTCGGGCCACCGTTCGCGAATACGGCCGGCCGTCGTCGACCGGCTCGGCTTCGATGAGGTCGGCGGCATCGGGCTGCGAAGCACCACCCGCGGCGTCGACGGCGCGGGCCAAGGCAAGCGTGAACGAGCCGCGGCCGTGCGCGGCCCACGCGTCATCCTCCGCCCGGAGCGCGGCCTCGAGCAGCGGCGTGCGCCGTTCGGCCGGCACCGGCCCGCCGAGGTCGGACACGCTCGCGACCTCGAGCTGGTTCAGCGTCAACGTGCCGGTCTTGTCGGTGACGATGAGATCGACGGCGCCGAGCACCTCTTCGGCGTTGAGGCGCCGGACGAGGACGCCGCGGCGCAGGAGGCGGTACGCGCCGAGCCCGAGGATCACGGCGAGCAGGACCGGAGGCTCCTCGGGGATGGCGGCGATGGCGGCCGAGATGCCGGCGAGGAGGTTCGCACCGAGCGGGTTGCCGCGAATGAAGCCGAGCCCACTGGTGATCGCAATGAGCCCGACGGCGACGACGAGCAGGATCCGGACCAGCCGGTCCAGCTCGCGCTGGAGCGGCGAGCGCCGCCGCTGTCGTGCGGTCAGCCCCTGGGCGATGCGGCCGACCTCGGTGCGTGCCCCGGTCGCGACGACGATGCCCTCGCCGCGTCCGCCGACGACGCTCGTCCCCGAGTAGGCCACGGAGCGCCGGTCGGCGAGGGGCGTGCCCGGGGCCGCGGGTTCGACCGCAGCAGGCTCCGGCAGCGATTCGCCGGTGAGCACGCTTCGATCCAGCACCAGGCGGTCCGCGCGAATCACGCGCAGGTCGGCCGGCACGACGTCGCCGACCCGCAGGAGGACGATGTCGCCGGGAACGAGCTCGGCTGCCGCGATGTCCTGGACGGTGCCGCCCCGGCGAACCGTGGCCCGGGGAGCCGTCGCGTCGCGCAACGCCTCCAACGCCCGCTCCCCGCGGTACTCGGTCACGACGTCCGCGCCGACGATCGGGATCAGGCCGGCGAGAATCAGGAGACCGTCACGCACCTCGCCGAGGAGGACTGCGCCGAGCCCTGCCGCAAGGAGCAGCAGGACGAACGGCTCGGTGGCGGCCTTGAGGACCATGCGCAGCACGGGGGCGCGACCCGCCCGCTCGAGGTCGTTCGGGCCGGACGCTGCCGACCGATCAGCAACCTCGGAATCGTCGAGGCCCTGGGCCGGATCGACCGCGAGCGCCGTTGCGACCATGTCCGGCGACTGCGCGTAGGTCTCGTCCATCACTTCCATTCTGTGCTTCGGCGCGCCGGGACCCCGCGGGACGAGATACGGCCCGCCGGGCAAACCCGGCGGGCCGTCCTCTCCAGACGGGCGAAACGACTCACACGGCCATCGGCCGGGTCGTGTACCTCCCGCCAGTCAGGAACCGAGTGCCCAGCTCGACCACGAGGCCGAGCGCAATGCCACCGATGAGCGCGGGAACGATCGCGAGCCCGTCCCAAACCGGCTCGAACGTCCGAGCCGAGATGATGAACTCGCTGGCGATCACAGCGCCGAGCCCCGCCGCGATGCCGTCGGCGAGCCACTCGTAGCCTGTCCTCGTCTCCCCGATGAACTGGGCGACGATCCCGAAGAGCAGTGCGCCGGCCACGATCGCGATCCAGCCGGCATAGCCCAGATTGATGGCAAGCTCCATCTTGCCTCCTCCTTTCGAGGACGCCTCGCGTCCCCGGACCATGCTCAGCCGGACCGTTCTCCGGCGGTAGGGCTGCCCGTCACGATCGGGTAGCCCTTCCGGCAGGAGGTCGTGCCCGGGTCAGCGGGCGACGACCACCGTGGTGTGCGCGTGGCTCGCGACGTGCGACGACACGCTGCCCTGGAGGACTCGGGACAGGGCGGACAGTCCGCGCGACCCGATCACGACGGTGTCGTAGCCACCGTCGTTGGCAATTCGCTCGATGCTCGACGCCGGGTCACCCACCGGCTCCATCAGCTCGGGGTGCAGGCCGTGCTCTTCGAGGATCGCCTTGGCGTCCCGGAGCTCGTCGGCATGGACGACGTGATCGTCCCAGGGATCGACCGGGGCGCGACCGGAATGGAACGGCACGACGCTGACGACGTCGACCGACGCCTCGTAATGCTTCGCCAGCTCGATCGCGGTATCCAGCGCGCGACGGGCCGGCTCACCGCCGTCGTACGCCAACAGGATGCGCTTCATGATTCGGAGCTCCTTTCGTGCCGCGCGCCGTGGCTTCGCGGCTGAGTACGCCAGCAGCGTCCTGCGGCCACGATCAGGCAGGTAGTGCCGCAGGTCCCGATGTCGCCGAGCCGGACGGATGCACGTGAGGGCTGGTCCGCCTGTCCTGCTTTTTCGTTCCTTCGGCCGTTCCGGCGCAGGGTGTCGATGCGCGATGCTGGACGTGGCGGTGATCCATGCACGGCAGCGAGTTCCGATCCCAGGGCGCACACAGGGCGGGCATGCTTGTCGTGCTCCTCGCCCTCGCGGGCGCCGCCTTCGGCACCGTGATCTCGCCGGGTGCGGTGGTTGCCCCGACGGCCGGACCGACCGCCGGGTGCACGCCGCCGGCGAGCCCGCCGCCAGGCCGGACCGCCCCGCCCTCGGCGGAGCCGACGGCCTCGACCGCCCCGGCCGGGTCGACGCCAGCGACGGCTGCGCCATCCGCCACGCCCGGGTCACCGAGCCACACCGCGACGCCAGCGCCGACGGATCCCCCGAAGCCGACGCCCTCGCCCACCCACCGCCCAACGCCGACCCCGACCCCGCGGCCCACCGCCCGCCCCACCGCGACGCCGGCACCCTCGCCGTTGCCGCCAAGTCGGCTGGTGCGACACGGCTCGCGAACGAGTGGCATGGTCGCGCTGACCTTCGACATGGGCGGTCGCGTCGGTGACGCGCTCGCGATCATGGACTGGCTCGTTGGGCACGACGTACACGCATCGGTGTTCATGACCGGCGCGATGGCCGATAGCGTCAACACCAATGCCGGACGACGGGTGCTCGGGATCATCGACGCCCATCCCGGGCTGTTCACGCTCGGCAACCACTCGTACACGCATCGCGACTTCCGCGACCTCTCGGCCGCCGAGATCCGGGACGAGCTCCGTCGAACCGAGGCGGCCATCGCGCCCTCCTGCTCGCAGGACCTGCGGCCCTTCTTCCGGCCCCCGAACGGTGGCTACGACGCCGACGTCCTCGCCGCGGTGGGTGCCGCCGGCTACAGCGACACCGTCACCTGGGACGTCGACACCATCGACTGGCGGCCGATCGTCAACGATCCGCCGGGCCCGACCGCGGACCAGATCGTGCTGAAGGTGCTCGGCAACGCGCGGGGCGGCTCGATCGTGCTGATGCACCTCGGTGGCTACGAGACGTTCGAGGCGCTGCCGCGGATCGTCGCCGGCCTCCGGGCGGCCGGCTTCGAGCTCGTCACGCTCGACGAGCTGCTCTGACCCTCTCCCGATCGGCCGGGCACCGTCGGTCCCAGCGAGCTGTGACGATCGACTCCGCGAACAGGGGTCGCTCGGCCCTGTCTCCGAAGCGTCGCCGAGCAGACTCTCGGTGCACACCGGCGACGCTCGTCATGCCGGCAGCGAGGCGATGCGATGGCCACCCATCGGGAACCCGGCCGCAGCGCCGTGGCGGTTCGCACGGCCAGCCGGAACGGCCATGCCGACGCGCCCCCGAGGCCGCCTGGACCCCGCCGCCGGGTCGCGGAGCGCGGGCGCTCGTTGATCGGCCAGCCGCTGCTCAACAAGGGCACAGCCTTCAGCGCCGGCGAGCGTGACGCCTTCTCGCTCCGGGGCCTCCTGCCCGCGCGGGTCAGCTCGATCGAGGAGCAGGTTGCCCTCGAGCTCGAGCACGTCCGGCGGAAGGCGGACGACCTCGAGCGTTACATCGGGCTGGCGGCGCTCCAGGATCGGAATGAGACGCTGTTCTATCGCGTGCTCGTCGAGAACCTCGAGGAGTTCCTGCCGATCGTGTACACGCCCACCGTCGGGCGGGCGTGCCAGGACTTCAGCCACATCTTCCGACGGCCGCGAGGGGTGTGGATCACGCCCGACGACATCGATCGGATCGACCAGATCCTCGAGAACGCCGGCAACGAGTCCACGCGCCTGATCGTCGTCACGGACAACGAGCGCATCCTCGGGCTCGGCGACCAGGGCGCCGGCGGGATGGCCATCCCGGTCGGCAAGCTCGCGTTGTACAGCGCGGCCGCGGGGATCTACCCGGCGCTGACCCTGCCGATCTCCCTGGACGTGGGCACGGACCGCCGCGAGCTCCTGGACGATCCGCTGTACCTCGGCTATCGCGCGCCGCGGCTGCGTGGTGAGGCATACGACCGCGTGATCGAGGCATTCGTGGCCTCGGTCCGGCGAGTGTTCCCGAGCGCCGTGCTCCAGTGGGAGGACTTCAAGCAGCACAACGCGCTGCGCATCCTCGATCGCTACCGGCACCGCCTGCCGAGCTTCAACGACGACATCCAGGGCACCGGTGCCGTTGCCCTCGCCGGGCTCCTCGCGGCGCGCGGCAGCAGCGATGCGCTGCGCCGGGACCGGTTCCTGTTCCTGGGCGCAGGCGCCGCGGCGATCGGGATCGCCCGCCTGCTGGTACGCGCCCTCGGCGACGACGTCGGGGCCGACCGTGACCAACCGAGACTCGCGCTGATGGACAGCCACGGGCTCGTCCATGCCGGGCGCCCGGACATCGCGGACGACCAGCGCGAGCTCGCAGTCGGTGCCTCGTGGATCGCCGCGAGCGGGCTGTCGCAGCCGGATCTCGCGGATCCCGTGGCGATCGCGAGCGCATTTCGACCCACGGTCCTGATCGGCACCACCGGCACCGCGGGCGTGTTCACCCGAGCGCTCGTGCAGGAGGTCGCGCGCCACGACCCCGCGCCGATCATCCTGCCGTTGTCCAATCCCAGCGATCGCGCCGAGGCCCAGGCGCAGGACGTCCTCGACTGGACGGAGGGTCGCGCCCTCGTGGCCACCGGCAGCCCCTGCCAGACCTTGATCCCGGGCCACGCGATCGGGCAGGCAAACAACGTGTTCGTCTTCCCGGGCGTGGGACTCGCGGCGCTCGTCGCCGAGGCACGCGAGATCACCGACGAAGCCTTCCTGACCGCGGCACATGAGCTGGCGGCGTGCGTGACGCCGGATCGCCTGGCCCTCGGCGCCATCTATCCCCCGATCGGCAACCTGCGGCCGATCGCCCGGCGGATCGCCGTCGCCGTGGTGCGCAGATTGCGCGACACGGGTTACGGGCGGCAGCTGCGCGACGAGGACATCGAGCCCGCCGTGGACCGCGCGATGTGGACGCCCGACTACGACCCGTACGAACCCGCCTGAAGCGACGACTGGAGATCGAGATGCTGACCGTTCGAGACGTGATGACCCACGCAGTGAAGACCGTCCGGCCCGAGACGCCGCTCAAGGACGTCGCCCGCGTGCTGCTCGACAGGGGCATCAGCGGCGTGCCGGTGGTGGACGCGAAGGGGACTGTCCTCGGCGTCGTTTCCGAAGCCGACTTCCTGATCAAGGAACAGGGCGCGCGCGCCGTCCGGCACCGGCGCCTCGAGACCCTGCTGGGCGAGAGCGCCGAGGTGCGAACCCAGCGAGACAAGCTCGCCGCGGGCACGGCCGGCCAGGCGATGACCGCGCCCGCCGTGACCGTCGCGCCGACGTGCGCGATCAGCGACGCCGCCGCGATCATGACCAGCCGGCGGATCAATCGGCTGCCGGTCGTCGACAAGGACCGACTGGTCGGGATCGTCAGCCGCGCGGACCTGGTCCGCGCCTACCTGCGAACCGACGAGGAGCTCGTCCAGACCATCCGGGAGGACGTCCTGCTCCGAATCCTGTGGCTCGATCCGGCTGGGTTCACGGTCGAGGTGCGCAACGGCGAAGCGACGGTGCGGGGCACTGTCGAGCGGCGCTCGACCGCGGCGATCGTTGCCGAGACGATCAGGCTCGTGCCGGGCATCGTCAACGCGAACGTCGACGTGAACTGGACGCTCGACGATCGCGATGTCGAGCCGGCCACCCGCAGCCCCGAGTTCCCGTACGGGATCCACTAGCCCTCGCTGCAACTCTGGGCGATCAGGCCCGTAGGCCCGCCGCGCCGGTGCCGATGGCTCTGGCCGGGCGGCTCGCGCCGCAGTGAGATGGTGCTGAATTTCGTCCACATGGAGGGTTATCACATGAAGCGCGTCCTGTTCGTTCTGCTCGGGCTCACCGTGGCGATGACGGTCGCCGGCCTGCTGGTGGCGTTCGCGCGGCCCAGCAAGTGGCCCGCGAACATCGCGCCATCCGAATGGCGGCGCACGCTCGGCGAGAAGGTCGAGCACGTCGCGGAGGAGGCGACAGCATGAGGCGCCTCGCCGTCGCGCTTGCCGTGATCGCTGCGCTCGCCCTCGGTGCGGGCGTGACGGTGGCGGCAGAGCCGCTTCAGCACACCGGTCGCGTGCTCATCAGCACCCAGGGTGACGTGGTCATCCCGGCCGGTGACCACGCCGACGCCATCGTCGTGGTCAACGGCCACGCCGAGGTGCTCGGCGAGGTCAACACGGTCCTCGTCATCGACGGCTCCGTCAATCTCGTCGGCGCCCGCGCAGAGTCCGTCGTCGCCATCCGCAGCCAGGTCGAGGTCGGGCCTGGCACGGTCGTGTCCCAGGAGGTCATGCGCCTCGACTCGACCGTGCACCAGACCGGCGATGCCGAGATCGTCGGCGGGGTCACGGACCTCGCTGCGTCGCTGCTCGCCTTCGGCGCCATGCTGGCGCCGGCGCTCATCCTGCTGTGGCTCGGGTTCGGGCTGGCGACCATCGTCTGGGCCCTGCTCGTCGCGGGCGTTGCGGGTCGACAGCTGCGCGAGGCGGCACGGGTGGTCGCCACGGAGCCGGTCCAGACGTTCCTCGTCGGCCTCGGCTCGGTCATCCTCCTGCCGATCCTCGCGATCCTGCTCATGGTCACGGTCATCGGGGCGCCGCTCGGCGTCGGAATCCTGCTCGCGGCGATGCCGCTGCTGGCCTTCGCCGGCTATGTCGTCGCGGCGACCTGGATCGGCGGCTGGATCGTCCGGCAGGCAAGTGCCACGTCGCCCGAGGGCGAGGGACGGCCCTACCTGCCGGTCCTCGCCGGCGTCCTGGTGCTCACGGTCATCGGCCTGGTGCCGGTGCTGACGATCGTCACCGCGATCGCGAGCCTGCTCGGCTTTGGAGCAGTCGTCCGGCTCCTCTTCCGAACGCTTCGCGGCGTGCCGCGGCCCATGGCCGGCCCGGCTCGCATCAGCACGGCCCCGACGGGCGCGTGAGGGACTGGGTGCGCCGCCGCGTGGCGGCGCACCCATCCTGCAGGGAGGCATCCAGGATGCGTGCGCTGATCGCCGTTTCGTCCCGCCATGGCTCGACGCACGAGATCGGGACGGCGATCGCGCGCGTCCTCGAGGCTGCCGGGGTCGACGTCGACATCATCGACCCGGAATACGTGACCTCCGTCGAACCGTACGACGGGATCATCCTCGGCAGCGCGATCTACGGCGGTCGGTGGCTGGCGCCGGCGCGCGAGCTCGCCGAACGCGAGCTCGAGCAGTTGCGCGAGCGGCGCGTGTGGCTGCTGTCCAGCGGCCCGACCGGCGATCCGCCGAGGCCGGCGGTCGCGCCACCGGAGGCGCTCGCCATCGCGGAGCGATTGAACGCCGTCGATCACCAGGTCCTCGAGGGCCGGCTGGATCGGTCCAGGCTGGGCCTCGGGGAGAAGGTCATCGTCTCGGCCGTCGGCGCCCAGGCCGGAGACTACCGGCCGTGGGACGACGTCCTGGAGTGGGCGCGCTGGATCGCGGCGACCCTCGCGCCGATGGATGGCGCCCAGGTCGTCGCGGCAGAGGCGGCGTCCTGAGCCAGCGACCGCCCCCGGCGGTCTAGGCGAGGACGGATCGGACCTGGCGGGCGATCTCGAGATCCTCGCGGCTGGAGACGACGAGGGCTCGGGTGGAGGAGTCGCCCGCCAGCCCGATCACCCGATCCCCGGAGCCGCGCATGTTGGCCTCGGCGTCCAGCTCGACGGCGAGGAAGGGCACGCCGGCGAGGGCTCGCGCGCGGATCTCCGCCGCGTTCTCGCCGACCCCGCCGGTGAACACGACCGCGTCGACTCGAGGCAGCGCCGCGGCCATGGCCGCGATCCCCGCGCTGAGCCGGTGGACGTAGACGTCGCGCGCGAGCACCGCTGCCGCGTCGTCGGCCGCGGCCCGGCGCAGCACCTCGCGCATGTCCGCGGTGCCGGCCAGGCCGGTCAGGCCGGAGCGATGCTCGAGGCCGTCGGCGAGCTCGTCGACGGCGACGCCGGCCCGCTGCTGGAGCCAGAGCAGCAGGCCCGGATCGACGCTCCCCGACCGCGTCGCCATGACGAGGCCCTCCAGTGGCGTGAAGCCCATCGTGGTGTCCACGGAGCGCCCGCCGCGCACCGCCGCGAGGGAGGCACCGGCGCCGAGATGGCAGGTGATGCAGTGCACGTCTGCCTCCGCGCGACCGAGAAGCTCGGCTGCGCGCCGCGAGGCGTGCGCGTGGGACAGGCCGTGGAAGCCGAACCGGCGCAGCCCGAAGCGCCCCCGCCACGCCGCGGGAAGCGCATAGGTCGCCGCCGCCGGCGGAAGCCTGGCGTGGAACGCCGTGTCGAAGCACGCAACGTGGGGCACCGCGGGCAGCGCGGTCCTTGCCGCTCGCAGCGCGGCCACGGCCGCGGGCTGATGGAGCGGGGCGAGCTCGCCGAGGGCCGCGATGCGGGCGACGAGGCCGTCGTCGACGATGACCGGGTCCCGGAACTCGACCCCGCCGTGGACGATCCGGTGCCCCACCGCATCGACTCGCCCGAACCGGTCCAGCGCCTCGGCGAGGCTCGCGTCCGCGACCCCCGGCGGCAGGTCCGCGGCGGCCAGGGGCGCATCGCCCTCGCCGAGGAGCCGCAGCTTCAGGCTGCTCGAGCCCGCGTTGACGACGAGGATCCGCACCGGCCGGGAAATGGCTAGCCCGGCCAGGTCCAGTCGCGAACCTCCGGCAGGTCCTCGCCGTGCTCGCGCGTCCAGGCCCGGGCGCGCGCCCGGGAGTCGACCATCAGCTGGCGCACGTGCCCCGCGCGGTCGGCGAGGCCGGGCACCCGATCGATCACGTCCATCACGAGGTGGAACCGGTCGAGGTCGTTGAGCATGACCATGTCGAACGGCGTCGTCGTCGTGCCCTCCTCCTTGTAGCCGCGGACGTGCAGGTTGTCGTGGTTCGCCCGCCGGTAGGTCAGGCGGTGGATCAGCCACGGATAGCCGTGGTACGCGAACACGATCGGTCGGTCGGTGGTGAACAGCGCGTCGAACTCGGCGTCGGTCATGCCGTGGGGATGCTCGCCGCTCTGCTGGAGCCGCATCAGGTCGACGACGTTGACCACGCGAACGCGGAGGTCGGGCAGCTCCCGGCGCAGGATGTCGACCGCCGCGAGCGTCTCGAGCGTGGGCACGTCGCCACAGCAGCCGAGGACGACGTCCGGCTCGCCGCCGGCGTCGCTCGACGCCCAGCCCCAGATGCCCGCGCCTCGTTCGCAGTGCGCGATCGCCTGGTCCATCGACAGCCAGGACAGCGACGGCTGCTTGCCGGCGACGATGACGTTGACGTAGCTCCGGCTCCGGAGGCAGTGATCGGCGACGCTGAGGAGGGTGTTCGCGTCGGGCGGCAGGTAGACCCGGATGACCTCGGCCTTCTTGTTCACGACGTGGTCGATGAAGCCCGGATCCTGGTGACTGAAGCCGTTGTGATCCTGGCGCCACACGTGGCTCGAGAGCAGGTAGTTGAGCGACGCGATGGGCTTGCGCCAGGCCAGGGTGCGCGTGACCTTCAACCACTTGGCGTGCTGGTTGAACATCGAGTCGATGATGTGGATGAACGCCTCGTAGCAGTTGAACAGGCCGTGCCGGCCCGTCAGCAGGTAGCCCTCGAGCCAGCCCTGGCAGAGATGCTCGGACAGGACCTCCATCACCCGCCCGTCCGGGGCGAGATCGACGTCGATCGGCAGCAGGCCGTTGTTCCACGTCTTGTCCGTCGCCTCGAACACGGCATCCAGCCGGTTCGACGCGGTCTCATCCGGCCCGAAGAGGCGGAAGGTCGTCGCGTTCGCCCGGATGGTGTCGCGCAGGTACCCGCCCAGGACGCGCGTTGCCTCCGCGGTCGTGGCGCCGGGCGTCGGGACGTCGACCGCGTAGCGCCGGAAGTCGGGCAGGGCCAGGTCGCGCAGGAGCAGCCCGCCGTTGGCGTGCGGGCTCGCGCTCATGCGCCGGTCGCCGGCCGGCGCCTGCGCGGCCAGCTCGGGTCGGGGCCGCCCGGCAGCGTCGAACAGCTCGTCGGGCCGATAGCTTCGGAGCCAGTCCTCGAGGATCTGGCGGTGCTCGGCGTCGCCCCGAGCGTTCGAGACGGGTACCTGGTGGGACCGGAAGGTGTCCTCGACCTGGACCCCGTCGACCTCGCGCGGCCCGGTCCAGCCCTTCGGCGTGCGCAGGACGATCATCGGCCAGCTGGGTCTCGTTGATGCGGGTCGTCGCCCGCCGTCGCGCGACCGCCTGGCTTCGGCCTGGATCGCGGCGATGTCGTCGAGCGCGTCGTCGAGCGCCGCCGCGAGCGCCTCGTGGACGGCGTCCGGCTCGTCGCCCGCGACCACGAGGACCCGGTGGCCATACCCCTCGAGCAGCTTGACCAGCTCCGGCTCCGGGATCCGGGCGAGGACCGTGGGGTTGGCGATCTTGTAGCCGTTCAGGTGCAGCACGGGCAGGACGGCGCCGTCGCGGGTCGGGTCGAGGAACTTGTTCGAATGCCAGCTCGTGGCCAGCGGGCCCGTCTCGGCCTCGCCGTCGCCGATCACGCACGCGACCACCAGGTCCGGGTTGTCGAACGCGGCGCCGTAGGCGTGCATCAGCGAGTAGCCGAGCTCGCCGCCTTCGTGGATGGAGCCGGGGCGCTCCGGCGAGTCGTGGCTCGGCACCCCGCCCGGGAAGCTGAACTGGCGGAACAGGCGGCGCAGGCCCGCCTCGTCCTGCGAGATCCGCGGATAGACCTCGCTGTAGGTCCCTTCGAGGTATGCGTTCGCGACCATGCCCGGCCCGCCGTGCCCGGGACCGGTGATGAACAGCATGGCCAGGTCGCGCTCACGGATGCACCGGTTCAGGTGCGCGTAGAGCAGGTTCAGGCCCGGCGTCGTGCCCCAATGGCCGAGCAGCCTCGGCTTGACGTGCTCTGGCCTCAGCGGCTCGCGCAGCAGCGGGTTGTCGAGCAGGTAGATCTGGCCGACGGACAGGTAGTTGGCCGCCCGCCACCACACATCGATCTGGCGAAGCGCCTCGGGGTGGAGCCGGGTGGCCTCGACCGTAATGGATCGTGGCACCCGGCTATTGTCGCGGCGGGCAGGCGATCGTGCCGCCGGCAGGGGTGAAGCGCTCGGGAGCCGGTCAGGCCCCGGTGCCAGGCTGCTTCGGCGCTCCCTCGCGCCGTCGATCGCCGGTGAACATGGCGCGGAGCACGATGACGGCGCCAAGCGCGACGATCGCGATCGGCCACCACTCACCGAGCTCTGGTCGAATGCCTCCGGCAAAAAGGGCCTCGAAGAACCATGCGCCGATCGCCAGCATGAGCGCCGCGATGCCGGCCATCCACGTCCCGCCCCGGACCATGCTCGACGACCGCGAGTACAGCCCATACGCGATGAGCGCCACGCCGGCGGCCATCGGGATCAGCGCCCAGGCGTACGCCCAGCTTTCCCAGTGCCCGGTCCGTGACTGGTACAGGAGCAACGCACCGACCGTGGTGACGATCGCCCCGGCGATCGCGAAGCCGATGCCCCGAGGCGGGCTCGGCAGGAGGGCCGCCACGAGGAGCAGGAGGCCGGGCACGATGACGAACAGCGGCCAGCCCCACGCCCCGATCTGCCCGAACACGTCGAAGCCGATCTCCTGCGCGAGCAGGACGATCGCGCCGACGGCGATGAGCAGGAAGCCCAGGATGGCGGGCGCGGCCACAGGGCGCTGACCGAACGATTGCTGCATCGAAGTTCCTCCTTGCGGGCCCGCGGGCCCGTGCTCATGACAGCCCCCTGGGGCGGCGGGCGGTAGTGCCGATGGATGCCTCCGGCCGGGCCGCTCGTCGCGAGCGATCCACCCGCGGGGCGATGCGCACTCAGGACAGCCCGGCGAGCTCCTGGAGGCCGCGCCAGTTGGCGAGCCGGTCGTCCTGGGTCGCGAGGATCTCCGGGGTGCGCGAGCCGTCTGGGCCGAAGTGGCCGGCGAAGCGGCCCTCCGAGCGGGCGAACGCCAGGAAGTCCACGGGCGCCCCATCGGGCTGCTTCGACCAGTCGTCGCGAAGCGCGGGGTTGCCCTGGAGCGAGAGCCGCTCGGCCATCGAGGGCCCGCGCCGCGGGTCATACGTGTACAGGGGGAACGCCCGCGACTCGACGGCGAGCTTCGCCTGCGCGGTGGCCGCGTCGTCGGCGATACCGTGCTCGGGCATGCACGCCGCGTAGCACACGATCACCGCCGGCCCGGGGTACTCGTTGGCGTCCATGACGGCCCGGTAGAAGTGGTTCAGGTGGGCGGGCGTCGTCTGGGCGACGTAGACCTCGCCGTGCGCCATCAGGATCCGGCCGAGCTCCTTGCGTCGCTCCGGGCGGCCGTGCAGCTCCTTGCCGAACGCCGACATCTTGGTCACCTGGCCGCCGAACGTCGCCGTGGACGCCTGCCCGCCGGTGTTCGAGTAGACCTGCGTGTCGAGGACGAGGACCTTGATATCCGCCCCGGACGCGACCATCCGCGACAGCGACTGGAAGCCGATGTCGTACATCGCGCCGTCGCCGCCCAGCACCCACAGGCGCCGCTCGGGATGGCCGGCCGCGTCCCAGCGGGCCCGGACGCCGAGCGCGACGGCCGGCGCGTTCTCGAACAGCGAGTTGGTCCAGGGCACGCGATAGGGATTGAACGGATAGGTGCTGCCGAAGACCGTGTTGCAGCCCGTCGCGGCGACGATGCCCATCGATTCCGGGCCGTGGACCTGTCGCGTCGCGGCCACCAGCATCCGGATCGCCGTCGCCTCGCCGCAGCCGGCGCACGACCCCGCGCCACCGACGTAGCCGAAGGCGAACTCGCCGAGCATCACGTCCGCCAGGGCCTTCTCGTTGCGGTACTCGCTCGGCGTCGGCGGAAGCGTCCGATAGAACGCCATGTCGCGGCGGAATCGATCGAGCGTCGACTCGGCGGCGGCGTGGACCGTGATGTGCTCGTCCAAGAGAGGGCCTTCGGCGGGTGCCGTCGGCGCGGTCACGGGAGCCGGATCGGCCGCCGCGAGCGGAGCCGCCAGGGGCAGCTCCTCGGCGACCTTGTCGAGCATGAACAGGGCGTCGTGACCCAGCGCGGAGCAGACCTCGACGCATTCGCCGCAGCCCTTGCAGTGGCCGGGATCGACAAAGAGGCCGAACGAGCCGCGGTCCAGTCCGCGGCGGGCAGGGACCTCGCCGTACTTCTGCGTGTCGGCGAAATGGCTGCGGGCCGTGGCAACGGCGCGCGCCGGATCGTCGGTCGAGGCCGCGAAGGTCGCGATCCGGCCCTCCAGCTCCGGCGCCGGCACGACCGTCGCCAGGATCGCCGAGTCGGGACACGCGTTCACGCAGGCCATGCAGCCGACGCAGCGCTCCGCGAGCAGCTCCGGGATTCGCGGCGCCAGATGGCTGAAGTCGCGCGTCGCCGCCGTCCCGGGTGGGATGACGCTGCGGGCGAGCCCGACGTCCGCGGGCAGCTCGCGATCGGCGATGCCCCGCCGGTAGGCGGGTACGACGCTGCGGCCGAACTCCTCGACGTAGGCATCCATGTCGAGCAGCGGCGGCGCTGCCGCCAGCAGGCGGCTGTCGTGGGCCTCCTTGACCTCGCCGATGCCCTTGGCCAGCAGCTCGGACATCAGGCTCGACCCCCGTCCGTCTCCTCGGCGAGGGCGTGGATCAGGTCGCTCATCGACAGGACTCCGATCGGCGTCGTCTCGTCGCCGTCCTCGACCACGACGAGGCGGTGGATCCCGAGCTGCTCCATCTTCCGCGCCGCGACGATCAGCGGGGTCGAGCGATGGATGGTCACGGCCGGGCTGGTCATGAGGTGGCGCACCGACAGCCCGGGCCAGTTGACCCACAGGTACTCCGTCGCGCGGGCGCGGTTGAGGTCGGTCTGGGACAGCACGCCGACGAGCGTGCCGTCGGGATCGATGACCGGCAGGCCGTGGACATGGTTGCGGTCCATCATTCCGGCCGCCTCGGTGAGCGTGGCGTCAGCCTGGATCAGGATCGGGGTTCGGGCCATCCGGTCGGCCACGATCGGCGAGCCTTCGGACCCATGCGCCTCATTCACAGCAGCACCCCCGCTCGTTCCAGCACCGGCTTTGCCGTCTCGAGACCGCCGATCGCAGCCGTCACATCGATCAGCCCGTCCCATGCCTCGCCGATGACCGCGAGGTTCGCGCGGACGACGTTCGTGCCGCGCTTGCCGAAGAAGCGCCCGAGCCGCTCGCCAACCGCCTCCAGGAGCTGGTGCCGACCCATGCCCGCGGCCGCCGCGAACGGCGCGACGCGCAGGAAGACCCCGACCAGCGCCACGCCCTGCATCCGGATCACGAGATCCGGCCGCGGCGAGTGGCGGACGGCGAGGGCGGCGGTGTCGAGCGCGGTCACCCGGATGCTCCGCGCCAGGATCTCCGCGCGCGCGTCCGCCGGGATCGAGGCCCAGATGGCCTCCGGCGCGGCGAGCGGCGACTGGATGAACAGGTCGCCGCCGTCGACGAGACCCGCGAGCGGGTTTCCGAGATCGAACGCCGAGACGTCGTGGAGCGGCACGAAGTCGACCTGATCGAGCTCCGCGTGCACGCGAATCGGGGCGTCCGCAATGGTCAGGTAGTAGGTCGTCGGCAGGCCCTACTTCTCCGATCCGTAGCGCGGGTAGGCCTGGACCTGCTTGTCGAAGAGCTCGCCGACGAGCGTGGCGACGAGCTTGTTGGTCGTGACGGAGCCGAACCCGCCGATCGAGTGACCGCGCATGGAGTAGGCGCCTGGGGGCCGGAGGTCGATCGACGTCGAGGGCAGCGCCAGGGGATGGCGGATGCCCAGGACCCGGACTCGATCGCTCACCTCTGCGCGGTCCGCGATATCGTCGAAGACGGCGACCAGGTCGCCCGCCGAGACGTCCCGCGAGCCGAGGCCGGCGACGTAGGACCGCACCCGGGGAACCATCTCGCCCTCGGCGGCGGCGTCGTACAGGGCTGCCCGAATCTCGCGCGTAAGCGGGTTGGCCGCGGCGAGCGGCTCATCCGTCCGCTCGACGACCGCGACCGCGCGGGCGTCGCCGATGGCCTCGGCCAGGGCGAGGGCCGGGAACGGCCGGAACGCCGTCAGCGCGATGCACCCGACCGGCCGGCCAGCCTCGCGGAGATGGTCGACGACCGCGATCGCGGTGTCGGCGATCGTGCCCATCGCGATCAGGATCTCGCGGGCGCCCTCGGTCCGGTACGTGCTCACCGGCCGGACCTCTCGGCCGGTCAGCTCGGTCCACTCGGCCATCGCGCCCTCGAGCGCGCCGTGGGTCCTGTCGGTGTACGCCCGCTGGCCGATCCGGCCCTTCATGTAGCTGTCCTGGTTCTGGACGACGCCGGTCATCAGCGCCTCGGCCGGGTCGAACAGGTCACGCACGTGCTGGCGCGGGTCGCCGACGAACTCGCGCAGCAGCTCGTCCTCGGGCAGCCGGACGTTCTCGAGCGTGTGGGTCGTCAGGAAGCCGTCCTGCGCGACCATGAACGGCGTCTCGGTCAGCTCGGCGACCCGGCGCGCGATCGCCGCGAGGTCCGCCGCCTCCTGGGCGTTCCGGGCGAACAGGATGCCCCAGCCGCAGTCGGCCACGGCCATCACGTCGTCGTGGCCGGCGTGGATGTTGAGCGCCTGGCTCGTCAGCGCCCGCGCGCCGACGTGGAAGACGGCCGGCAGCCGCTTGCCGCTGATGACGTACAGGACCTCCTTCATCAGCACCAGGCCCTGGCCAGCGGTGAAGTTGGTGACCCGCGCGCCCGCCAGCGCGGCGCCCTCCGCCGCGGAGGCCGAGGAGTGCTCCGACTCCGGCTCGATGAAGCGCAGGTGGGTGCCCCACAGGTCGGTCCGGCCGTCCGCCACGGCCGCCTGGTAGATCGCGGCCATCGTCGTCGACGGCGTGATCGGGTAGACGCAGGCGACCTCGGCGAGCCGGGTCTCGACGTGGGCGACGGCCTCGGAGCCGTCGACGATCGCCGGGATGCCCGGGTAGCGTGGCTGCAGCGGTGGCCTCGATGCGCTCATGTGCTGATGGTCGGCCACTTGCGGCGCCGAACGAAGGGACCAGTGGCCCCAAGGGCGGGGTCCGGTCGGCCCCGTCAGCCGGCAACCTCCTGTGGCGTCGCAAGTGCCGCGATCGCCGCCGTGATCGCCCGCTCGAAATCGTCCATGCCCTCGCGCAGCGCACGTGACCGGACTTCGCCGAACCCGAACCACTTGCCGCCGATGCCGACGAACGTGCCGCGCGGGAGGGAGCCGCGCACGGACCGGGCGATGCCGAGGACCTGGCTGATCGGCAGGGCGTGGGATGACCGCGGCGTGACCGTCGGCTGCAGCGCGAGGTCCTCGAGCGAGAGCTCGACGATCGCCCCGGGCTCCACCCCGACGACCGTGTCGAGGATCAGGCACGCCTCGCCGGGGGCGACGTCGATGAGGTCGGTCGCGTCCAGCTGCTCGCAACGGCGTACCTCGAGCAGCCCGCGCAGCGAGGCGTCGAGGCGCGGCAGCACATGGGCGACCGCGCACAGCGGAGCGCCGTCGTCGCCCCGATCGGCATTGCCGCAGACGAGCAGCCGGATCACCGGCGCCGGCGCGTTCATGCCGGCACCCCATCGATCGACAGGTCCAGGAAGTGCGTCGCGCAGGAGATGCACGGGTCGTAGGCCCGGATCAGCTGCTCGAGCCGGCGCGTCGCTTCGTCCATCGGCAGGCCCAGGACGCGGGGCGCGAACAGCGCGATGTCGGCCTCGATCGCTGCCTGGTTCTGCGACGTCGGGGGGACGATCGTCGCGGCCGCGACGAGCCCGTCCTCGCCGACCTCGTAGCGATGGAACAGGAGTCCCCGCGGCGCCTCGGTGGCCCAGGCCGCGACGCCCGGCCGCGGCTCCCAGGTGACGGCCGGTGCCTCCGGAGGCCGGTAGGCCTCGACGATGTCGAGCGCGTCCGCGGCGGCCTGCACCAGCTCGATGCCCCTGGCAACGATGCTTCGATATGGGTTGCGCCGGATCGACTCCAGCGCCCCGCTGCTCTCGAGCGCCTCCCTGGCCAGCGGATGAAGCTGGTCGTGATCGAGCACGATCCGCGCGGCGGGCCCGAGGAGATACGGCAGGCCGCTGTCGTCCCGGGCCTGGAGCGCATTCGACCAGGGCACCTGGACCTCGTGGAAGACCTCGGGCCAGGACTGCGCTGGGAGGTTGAGCCCGCGATCAGAGACGATCCGGCCCTCGTTCATCGGGTATTCGCCCGGATGGTGGAGCGCGACGAGCCGCGGCTCGCGCTCGAACTCGGGCGGCGTGAGCGTGAGCGCCACGTCGACCGTGGCACGGGCGAGCTGGAGCGCCTCGTGCAGGGCGGGGACGAACGCCGTGAGCTGGGCTCGCCGCGGAGCTCGCGACCAGCCGCCGACGCGGACGCTGACCGGGTGGATCGCGCGGCCACCGAGGAGCGCCAGCAGCTGGTTGCCGATCTGCTTGAGCCGCAGCCCATCCGTGACCAGCTGGCGATGGTCCCGGGCGAGCTCCACCGCGCTCGGGTAGCCGAGGAAGTCGGGGGCGTGCAGGAGGTAGATATGCAGGGCGTGGCTCTCGATCCATTCGGCGCAGTACAGGAGCCGGCGGAGGGCCCGCGTCGCCGGCTCGACCTCGACGCCGAACAGGTCCTCGAAGGCGTGGACCGCGCTCATCTGGTAGGCGACGGGGCAGATGCCGCAGATGCGCGACACGATGTCGAGGACTTCGTTCGGGGTCCGGCCAACCACGAGCGCCTCGAAGTACCGCGGCGCCTCGAAGATCTGCAGTCGCGCCTCGCTGACCTGCCCGTCCCGGACCGTCAGGTGCAGCGACCCCTCGCCCTCGACACGGGTCAGGTTCTGGACCTGGAAGCGGAGGTCACTCGTGTGCATCGACAGCCTCCTCCGCCGGTTGCGGCCCCCACGTGGGGAGCGCCTCCTGGACGAGCTCGGGCGGGTGGGCCAGCGCCGGCCGCAGTGGCAGGGGCGGGCGTCCGCCGAGCCGATCCGTGATGGCGCGGAAGGCCGGGCTCGCGCCGGTGAAGCCGGCGAACAGGCGGCCCACGTCGACCGCGGCCCGCGGCCCGGACGGCCCGTTCATGTACCAGCCGGCGAGCGACTCGACGTTGGCACCCTCCCGGGGCCCGAAGCAGCCGTAGCAGCCGCGCCCCATGCCCGGGCAGATCGCGCCGCAACCGGTTTGCGTGACCGGCCCCAGGCACGGCTCGCCGCGGGTCACGACGACGCACTCGTACCCGCGCCGCTTGCACTCGAGGCACACCGCCTGGTCCGGCAGCTGGGGGCGCCGGCCCGTGGCGACGGAGGTCAGCAGCTCGACGAGCTGGTGTCCGTCGATCGGGCAGCCGCGGAGCTCATGGTCGACGGTGACGTGGCTGGCGATCGGCGAGGCGACCACGAGCGAGTCGACGAACGCGGGCGACGGGTACACCGCCGACCGGAAGGCCTCGTGTTCCGAGGCGGTTCGCAGGGCCTGGATCCCGCCGACGGTGGCGCACGCCCCGATCGTGACCAGCGTCCTCGTGACCGCCCGCAGGCGAACGATCTCGACCGCCTGCTCCGGGGTGGAGATGGAGCCCTCGACGAACAAGACGTCGAATGGGCCGGACGAGCGCTTCGACGTTGCCTCGGCGAACTCGACGAAATCGAAGCGGTCGGTGAGGGCGAGCAGCTCGTCCTCGAGATCGAGGATGGTCAGCTGGCAGCCGTCGCACGACGCGAACTTGACGACACCGACCCGCGGTCGCTGCGCCTCGGCGACGCGCCGGACTCGACCGGGCTCCGGCATGGCAAGCGCCATCACAACCCCTCCCGCCGGAGGTCCGGCCCGAGCTCCGCGACCGAGAACACCGGCCCGTCGCGACAGACGAACCGCGTTCCGAGCTGGCAGTGGCCGCACAGCCCCACGCCGCACTCCATCCGCCGTTCGAGCGTCAACCACAGGTGGTCCGCCGGGACACCGAGGTCCACGAGCGCATCGGCGGTCGCCGTCATCATCCGCTCGGGCCCGCACACGAAGGCAGTGACGTTCGCGCCGCTGATCCCCGGTTGCGGCGTCGGGAACAGCTGGGTCACGATCCCGACCCGGCCGAGCCAGTCCGCGCCGGCCCGGTCCACGGTGGACCGGACGACCACGTCGTCTCGGGCGGACAGGGCATCGAGCTGGGCCACGAACAGGCGGTCGCGCGGCGTGCGCGCGCCGGCGTAGACGCGGACGGCCCCGTAGCGGTCCCGGTCGGCGAGCACCGCGTCGATCACGCCGCGCAGCGGGGCGAGGCCGATCCCGCCGCCGACGATCACGACGTCGCGTCCCGTTGCATCCTCGATCGGCCACGGCCGGCCGAGGGGGCCGCGGAGGCCGAGCTGCGCGCCCGGCTGGAGCCTGGCCAGCAGCGACGTCGCCGGACCGGCCGCGCGAATCGTCAGCTCGAGCCCGTCCGGCCGGATCCGCGAGATCGAGATCGGGGGGATGGCAAAGGCCGGCATCGCGACCATCACGAACTGCCCCGGGCGTGCGGCGAGAAGGGACGGATCGTCCGTGGCCAGGACGAGCGTCGTCGTATCGGCGGTCTCGGGGCGGACCTCGGTGACCTTCACAGTCACGTAGTCCGTCCGGACCGAGCCCGGCTCGACCGTTGTCTGGAGCACCGGGTGCCGGCGCGTCGCGGCAGGCGCGGCGGGCGCGGCGTCCGCCAGGGCGGGGGCGGCGATGATCGCGAGCTCCTCGCGCACGTCGATCCCGACCGGGCACCAGGCGATGCACCGGCCGCAGCCCACGCAGCCCGAGGTCCCGAACTGGTCCCACCACGTCCCGAACTTGTGGGTGAGCCACTGCCGGTAGCGATCCCGTTGCCGGGGCCGGAACGAGCCGCCGCCCGCGACCTGGGCGAAGCCGGCGGTGAAGCAGCTGTCCCAGGTCCGGGTCGCGGTCGACTCGCGGCCTTCGAGGTCCGAGCCGATCTCCAGCCCGGTGCAGAAACAGGTCGGGCAGACCAGGGTGCAGTTCGCGCAGGCGAGGCAGCGCTCGGCGATCGCGTCCCAGCGCGGATGGTCGAGGTTGGCCAGGAGCCGGTCGTGCAGGCCCGCCGCCTGCACCGGGTTGCCCATGGCGGTCCGCGTCGCCGCCACCTGGTCGGCGGCCTGCGCGACGCGCGCGGGCATGGCGATGTCGAGCGCGAGCCCGTCGAGGAGCCGAGCGCCCGCGGCCGATTCGGAGCGAGCCACGAATCCGCCGTCGACCTCGCTCAGCACGATGTCCGCGCCGGTCGTCACCTCGGGCCCGGTGCCCATCGACGTGCAGAAGCAGGTCGACGTGGCCAGGGCACACTCGACTGCGACCACGAACAGGTCGCCGCGGCGCGCTGCGTAGTCCGGATCCACCGCGGGACCGTCCGCGAGGACGCGGTCATGGACCGCGAGCGCGGCGAGGTCGCAGGCACGGGCGCCGAACACCGCGGTTGGCTGCAGCGCCGGCGCCTCGACTCGGACGGCGAGGCGCCCGTCCGCGGTGGTCTCGACGGCCAGCGACTCCACCCGGGCCGGGAACGTCCAGGGCTTGATGCCGCGCCATGCGGGACCGTTGTCGAAGGCGCGATCGGCGCCCGGCGACCCCGCGGGCTGCCGAACCAGCCGGGCCACGCCGGGTTCGGACTTCGCGGTCCAGCCGAATGGCAGCTCGTTCGGGCTCTCGATCTCGGCCATCTTCAATGCGCCGTCCTCGACCACGGGGGCGACGACGCGCCGTCCGGCCGCGCGCAGCGCCGCGATCAGGTCGCCCAGGCGGTCTCGCGGCAGGAATCGGGTCGCCTCGCCCCAGCCGGCCGGCGGGGCGCCCGGCGACGGACCCGGAGCCAGGGGGTCGCCCGGCATCACCACGGTTGCGGCGTCCCGGTCGCGAACAGGTCGAGCAGCTGGTGCCAGCTGCCGGCAAGGCGCGCTGCGAGCGACTCGAGCACGAGCGGCAGCACCTCCGCCGCGAGGTCGCAGTCGCGCGCGAGCGTCGTCCGCAGCTCCAGGGCATCGATCGCGAGGACCGTCGCCGGCTCGGTCGCGATCGCGTCGATCGTGGCCCGGTACGGCGGCACGACCGCTGACCAGCCGAAGAGCTCACCCGGCTCGATGGTCAGGATCGTGAGGCGATCACCCTGCTCGGGGACCCGAAGTCGGAGCGCGATCCGGCCCGACTCGACCACGCCCAGGAAGAGCGTCGGACCGCCTTCCGCGAGGATCGTGGCGCCTGCTTCGAACGTTTCGGTCCGCGAGATGCGCGAGAGTCGATCCCGGGCGTAGCCGGAAAGATGGTCGAGCACGCTCCCCGGAGCGGCGAAGTCGATCGGGGCGCTGGTCATGAGGCAGGTACCTCCGCCATCAACGTAGGAGGGAGGCACCTCCCGCGAGAGCGCCAGACGGCCCTATCGGCGCGGCCACAGGTCCCGAGGGGCCGGGACCTCCGGACTCGCGCGTCGCCTAGTCGAGGTGGAGCCGGCGGGCCTCTCGCGTCAGCTCGTCGCGGAATGCCGGCTCGGCGATCGCGATGAGCGCCTTGGCCCGCTCCCGGAGCGATCGACCCCACAGCTCCGCGATGCCGTGCTCGGTGACCACGGTGCGGGCGTGGGCTCGGGTCGTGACGACGCCCGCTCCCTCCTGCAGCGAGGCGACGATGCGCGACCGCGCCCCGGCAGTGGCGGTCGCGGGCAGCGCGATGATCGCCTGGCCCTCGGCGGCGAGGGTGGCACCCCGGATGAAGTCCATCTGGCCGCCGACACCGGAATACATCCGGTGGCCGATCGAGTCGGCCACGATCTGGCCCGTCAGGTCGATCTCGATGGCGGAGTTGATCGCCACCATCCGGCCGAACGATCGGATCACGTGGGTGTCGTTGGTGAAGTCGACCGAGCGCATCTCGACCATCGGGTTGTCGTTGGCGAAGTCGTACAGGCGTTTCGTGCCGAGCATGAACGCGGCGACGATCTTGCCCCGGTTCCGTTCCTTGCGAGAGCCGTTGATGACGCCGGCCTCGACCAGGTCGACCACGGTGTCCGTGAACATCTCGGTGTGCACGCCCAGGTCCTTCTTGCCGTGGAGCGCGGCGCCGACCGCGGCCGGGATCGCGCCGATCCCCAGCTGGAGCGTCGCCCCGTCGGGGATGAGCTCGGCGACGTAGCCGCCGATCCGCCGCTCGACCTCCCCGATCCCACCGTTGCGGTGCTCGTACGGCGGGACGTCGCATTCGATCCCGAGGTCGATGTCGTCGACATGGATGAAGCTCTCGCCGAGCGTTCGCGGGATTGCCCGGTTGAACTGGACGATGACCGTCCGAGCCGCTCTGATAGCGGCGTGCATGGCTTCGACGCTGGTGCCCAGCGAGCAGAAGCCGTGGGCGTCCGGGGGGGTCGCGTTGACGAAGACGTGGTCGAGCGGGAGCATCCCGGATTCGAACAGGCGGGGCACGTCCGACAGGAACACTGGCACGTAGTCGGCGCGGCCCTCGTTCACCGCGGCGCGCGCATTCGGTCCGACGAACAACGCGCGATGCCGGAAGTGAGGCGCCATCTCGGGGGCGAGATGCGGCCCCGGACCTTCGCAGTGCAGGTGAACGACGCGGACGTCGGTCAGCTCGGGCGCGCGCGCCACGAGGGCGTCGAGGAGCACGGACGGCGTCGCCGCGGCGCAATGCAGGTAGAGCTGCTCGCCCGATCGGATTCCGGCGACCGCTTCGGCAGGCGTGACGATTCGCATGCCCGGAGCGTACGGTCCCGGCGCGCCGGCGGCGCCCGGCCGTTGGGCCCGCAGCTGGGTGCCGGATGTCACCCGGGCGGCCCTATGGCAGGCGCAGCTCGCGAATGACGCCCTCGGCCGCGGTGCAGGCCTGCCGGTCGGCCCGCGCTCGAGCCCACGCGGCGGCCAGCCAGGCGTCGAAGGGCGAAGCTGGTCGGTTCGCGCGGTCGACGCGCGCGGTGCGTGCAAGCGCGTCAAGCAGGAACGCCCGGTACAGCACCTCGGGCAGGAGCTCGTCGACCATCTGGGCGACGCCCGGGACGAAGTCGACCGGGACGATCAGTCGCCCGAAGAACGCGCCGATCGCCTCGGCCAGCGGATCCGTCGCCTGGCTGTGCCCGCCCCAGCGCACGATCGGCGCCGGCGACCAGAGGTCGACAACGGTGAGCTCGGCGTCGATTCGCGCGGCGCGCAGGTCGCCGCCGAACGTCAGGAACCGGTTCTCCACGGGCATCCGGTCGATCACGTGGACGTGACCCCACAGGGCGCGGCGGTCACGGGACGGACCGTCCAGGGAGGCGCGATCGACCGCCGCCAGCGCCGCGGTCGTCCCGCTCGGCGCGTAGTAGGCGACTGACTCGGGATCGAAGTGTCGCAGCGTCGGCCGCTCGCGCAGGGCGATCAACAGGTGGCTGTCGTCGTCGGCCATCCGGTCGGCGGCGACGAGGCGGAAGCCGAGCTCGGCCAGCAGGGCCGCTGCGGCCTCCGGCCAGCCCGCCGGATCCTCGAGCGCGTCGAGCAGTGCACGACGCTCCGTGGCCGTTTGGGGCGCCCGCACTGCAAGGCCGGTGCTGGTCACGGTTCCAGCATCGGCAGTCCGCCAGGCAACGCCTAGGGTCCAGGAGCACCGATCGCGCACCGAGAATCGTCCGCGTGGCCCGGTCCGATCGGATGCCATGAGGGCCCAATCGGCATGTGGCCGCGGGCCGGACGGCCGTATCAGCGGTCTCGACGCAGGGCTAGGGTCGACGCAGGAGGTGCGGCCATGACAGACAGGAAGCAGGCACAGCGGGAGCCCAGCGCGGTGGTCTGGGTGGATGCGGCGCGCGCGATCGTCGCGTGCACCGAGCCGGAGGGCGGGATCGCGACCGAGAAGATCGAGCGTGGGTCCGCATCCGAGACGGAGTACCTCGCCCACGTCGTCCACGAGATCGGTAACCGGCCGAAGGTGAGCATCGTCGGCCCGAGCTCGGTCCGGCTGGCCCTCGAACGAGAGTTCGTGGCGATCAGCCACAGGCCCGAGCGCCTCGTCGGGATCCCGCTTTCGGCGCCCCTGGCCGAAGCCCGGATCCTCGAGCGCATGCGCCGACTCGCCGCCTGACCCGGAGAACCCCAGCAAGACGCCCCGGCCGCACCGACACGGGGCATCGGAAGGGCCCGCCGGCTTGCCGGCGGGCCCTTCCACGTTGCGGGTGCTGCCGAGTCGCTGGCTCGGCCGGCCGTGATCAACCAGCTCCCCTAGTCAGCCGCCTGCAGGAGCGGCACGACCATGCGCTCCTCCTGCGCGAGGTGCGCCGAGATCAGCGTCTCGAGGCGGGTCAGCGCGATCACCAGTCGCGTCGCCTGCTCGACGGTCCAGTGCTCGTGGGCGGTCTGGAACTCCGTCTCGAGGGCCGCGGCAACCTCCCGGATCTGCTCGTGCTCGAAACGCAGCGCCCGCGTCGCCCAGGGCGTCCCGGCCTGGGAATCGACGTGGCCGTACAGCCAGGCCTCCTCCCACGCGGCGTGCGGGAGCACGTCGCGACGGAGCCAGGTCAGCGAGCGGACGACCCGGTCCATGATCTCGGGCTGGCTCAGTCGATGCGCGTCCTCGAGCGCGTCCTGAAGGTTCGAGAGACCGGCCCGCAGCCGGTGATGCTCCTGCTCCACGAATCGCCGTTCGATGACATCGGCTGAGAGCTGGATGGTCACGGCGCACCTCCTGTCGTGGAGATGCTCACGCGCCGCGACGGCGCCGGGTAGGGCCGCGGGTCCCGATCAGGCGCGCCGTTCGTCGGGTTCGAGCAGGCGGAGTCGCTCGACGAGCTCCCGCGGCGTCGTGGGGGCGGCGGTCTCGGCTTCGACGAAGCGATCGACGCGCCGGAACACGGTGCAGTACTCGAGCTCGAACGCCTGCCATGTCGTGGCCGGCCCGAGGAGCATCAGGCGATCGCAATCCTCGGCCTCGCGGGCGACGCGCTGGAAGTAGTCGTGCTCCGATTCGGCCACGCGATCGACCTCGGTCACGGTCGGCCGGCCGTGATCGGTGCGCGCGATCAGCGCGTGCCAGGTGTCAACCCAGATGACCGCCGCCTGGGCGGGGACGTGCTGCTCGAGGGTGTGCATGACCGGGCGCCTCCACCGACCCGGATGGCACGCTAGCCACCGCCAGCGGGCTCGACCATGGCCGAATGGACCGGCCGGACGGGACGTCCGGCGCAACCCGGGCTGGTCAGTCGGGCGGGCGGCCGTATCCCCGGTGCTTCGCGACGAAGGCTGCGGCCTGGGCGCGGCGCTCGAGGTTCAGCTTGGACAGGATCGAGCTGACGTAGTTCTTGACGGTCTTGTCGGAGAGGAACACGTCGGCCGCGATCTCCTTGTTCGTCTTGCCCTCGGCGACGAGCATCAGGATCTTCTGCTCCTGCGACGTGAGCAGGGACATCTCGTCGGTCTGGCCCCCGGTCGCGATGCGGCGGACGCGTTCCAGCACCTTCTCGGTGACGGCGGGGTCGAGCAGGGACTCGCCGCGGCCAACGGCCTCCAGCGCCGCCACGAGGTCGCGGGCGCGGATCTGCTTGAGCAGGTAGCCCGCCGCCCCGGCCACGATGGCCGACAGGACCGCCTCTTCGTCCGGGTACGAGGTGAGCATCACGACCCGGGTCGACGGCAGCTCGGCGCGGATCTCCCGGCACGCCTCGATCCCGGAGCCGTCGGGCAGCCGTACGTCCATGACCACGATGTCGGGCTCGAAGCGTCGCGCCTGCTCGATGGCTTCAGCGGCGGTGCCTGCTTCGGCCACCACCTGGAAGCCCTCGCGCCGGTCGAGCAGCGCGGACAGGCCCTGGCGCACGACCTCGTGGTCGTCGACGATGAGCAGACGGTATGGCCGGCCCGGGCCGCCCGGCATCTCGGCACGCGTTTCGGTCAAGCTGCGGGCTCCGCTTGAGAGATGGGAAGCCGGACGATGATACGCGCGCCCTTGCCGGGCTCGCTGTCGATCGTCAGGGTCCCGGCAACCGCGGCCGCCCGATCGCGGAGATTCGCCAGGCCGAAGTGGCCGCTGCCGAAGCGCTGCCGGGGATCGAACCCTTCGCCGTCGTCCTCGACGAGCAGCTCGGCTTCGCCGTCGTCGAGCCGGAGCTCGAGCCTGGCCCGGCCGGCGCGACTGTGACGGGCGACGTTGCTGAGGGCCTCCCGGGCGATCTGGACCAGCTCGTGGGCGGCCTCCGGGGGCAGGCCGACATCCAGGGCACTGGCACCCGGCAGGTCGAGGGTGAGCTCGGTCGTCGACCCGGTGAACAGCTCCCGGGCCATCGACTCGATCGCGCCTCCGAGCCCGGAGCCCGCCTCTGGCCCCAGTCCGACGATGAACGTCCGGATGTCGCCGATGGTCGTATGGAGCCGGTCGATCGCGCGATCGACCCGGGCAACCGCCTCGGCGTCATCCTCCTGGATGAGCTCCGGCACGTCCTCGAGCGACAGGCTCACCGCATAGATGCTCTGGATGATGCCGTCGTGCAGGTCGCGGCTGATGCGTAGCCGCTCGTCGACGATCGCCAGCTTCTGGACCTCGAGGAGCAGCCGTGCGTTCTGGATTGCGATGCCTGCATGGAGGGCGAACATCTCGACGAGCTCCTCGTCGTCGTCGCTGAACGCCGAGGCCCCCTGCTTCTCGGTCAGGTAGAAGTTGCCCACCGTCGCCCGGCCGACCCGGATGGGGACGCCGAGCAGCGAGTGCATCGGGGGATGGTTCGGCGGGAAGCCGTACGAGTCCGGGTGCTTCGAGATGTCCGGTATCCGAAGCGTCACACCGTCGCGGATGATGGTTCCGAGCAGTCCATGCCCCTCGGGCAGGGGGCCGATCGAGCGGCGCAGCGCATCGGAGATCCCGCTCGTGATGAACCGCTCGATCCGGCCCGTGACGTCGACGATGCCGAGGGCCGCGTACTGCGCCCCGACGAGCTCACGCACGCCATCGACGATGAGCTGGAGGACGCGATCCAGGTCGAGCTCGCCGGCGATCGCGCGGGTGGCGCGGTCCAGCTGGTACAGGGCGTCGTCCGAGCGCATTCCGAGAGCCTACCGCGGCCCACCCGGCGATTCCGCGGGCCCACCCGCCGGATGCCATTTGCCCGCGCAATACGTGCCGAAGGTCACTGTGACGCCAATGGCCTCGCCGCCAACATCCCGGCATGACGAACGAGACGGACCGCAGCACATCCCTGCCCGGCGGCCCCGCGGCAGCCGCGCTCATCGCCGACCTCCCCCGGGAGCTCAGCCGGCGCCGGTTCCTGCGCGGCGCGGTGCTCGCCGGCGGCGGCGCGGTCGCAGCCACCGTCGCGGCGGCCTGCACGCCCGCGGCGACGGCACAGCCCTGGATCTACGGGCCGATCGGCGCACCGAACACGACAAGCGGCCCTGCGGCCAGCCCCGCGACGACGCCGGGAGCATCGATGGATCACGGCAGCCCGGGCGCGAGCCCCGGCGCCGACGACCACGACGCGAACGCGGCGGCGATCGTCAAGCGCTTCCTCGACGGTGAAGCGACTGCGGTCGAAGGCAAGGGCAACCAGCCCTACGGCGAGCCGAAGCGCGATGGCGAGTGGAAGGTGTTCGAGCTGACCGTCGACCGGATCAAGCACCGGATCGATGCGCTCAAGGACCCGATCGATGCCCTCGGCTTCAACGGCACGTGGCCCGGTCCGCGGCTCGACGTCGTCGAGGGGGACAAGGTCAGGGCGATCTTCACCAACAACCTCGACGAGACGACGGGCATCCATTTCCACGGGCAGCAGCTGCCCAACAACATGGACGGTGTCCCGCACATCACCCAGGACCCGATCCAGCCGGGAGCCTCGTTCACCTACGAGTTCACCGCCCGCACGACCGGCTCGCACATGTACCACTCGCACCACAACGCGACCGACCAGGTCGGGCGCGGCTTGCTGGGCGCGTTCATCGTCCACCCGAAGGATCCTGCGCAGCGCGTCGAGCGCAAGTACGGCGTGAGCCAGGACATCGTCTGGATCAGCAACGATTCCCTTGGCGGATTCACGATCAACGGCCGCGGCTTTCCTGCCACGGCGCCCCTCGTCGCCAAGCTCGGGGACAAGATCCTCGTCCGGTTCATGAACGAGGGCGTGATGATGCATCCCTGGCACCTGCACGGTACGCCGATGCATGTCGTCGCCCGGGACGGCTACGAGCTCGGGGCGGCCTCGTTCCGCTGCGACACGCTTGGCGTGAACCCGGGCGAGCGGTGGGACGTGGTGATCGATTGCACCGAGCCCGGCGCATGGGCATTCCATTGCCACATCCTGCCGCACGCCGAGGGCCGCGACGGCATGTTCGGGATGGTCACCGCGCTCGTCGTCCAGGCGCCAGCTGCCGCGACCGCGTCGACCGTGAGCGCGGGTGCGGCATCGCCCGTCCGCGTCGCCGCGGCCGCCGCCGGGTCCACGGCGCTGGAGTGTCGGGTCCTTTGAGCGCGGTGCCCGCCGTGACCCCGTCGCTCGTGCCCGCGCCGCGCCGGGCGATTCAGCGAATCCTGCTCGCGACGGATCTCTCGCCGGCGTCGGCTGGCGCGACGGACGAGGCGTTGGAGCTGGCGCGATCGCTGCACGCGGATCTCCTCGTGGTGAGCGTCATCGACCCGGCGACACCGCTGTCCAGCGGTCCCGTGGAGCGCATGGACCAGCGCCGCGCGGCCCGGGAGTTCGCCGCCCAGGCGATCGTCGTGCAGGGCCGGCGCATCGGCGTCAGCGTGTCCTTCCTCGTCTGGGAGGGCGAGCCCGGGCCGGCCATCGTCGAGGCCGCCGCGGCGGAGGCCGCTGACCTCGTCATCGTCGGCACGCGCGGCCGGAACCGGGTCGAGCGCTTCGTCCTCGGCAGCGTCTCCGACCACGTCGTTCGACACGCTCCGTGCCCGGTGCTGATCGTCCGCTCCTGACCCTGTCCCGATGGCCCGGGACAGATGGCCCGCCCCGACCGTGCCACCCCGCCCCGTGATCGGTCCGTCTGGCAGCGTCCCGGACCCACCCGCGATTGCGACAGTTTGATCAGCAGATCCACAGGCAACACCAAGGTTGAAGGGAGATTTCGATGTACGGACGGATGCGTGGACTCGGCATCGTGCTCGCCCTCATGGGCATCGTGTTCATGGCGGGCGGAGCATTCGTGTTTGCCAAGACCTACGAGGGCTACCAGAGCCTCAACGCCCTGAGCGCGGCCCAGAACGTCAAGCTCAGCTACAACGACCAGGGCCAGCTCGTCGACCGCGGCGACCCCGCCGCGGCGCAGACGATCATGTCGCTCCTCCGCGACGACTGGAAGTACCCGGTCAACACGGCCGACCTGAACCCCAATGACCCGGTCGTGAACACGGCCACCGAGTTCATGTTCCAGATGGCGACCATCAGCCACCACATCCTGAGCGGGACGCAGACCGTCGTCCTGCCGGAGGATGTGACTGCCGCTGACGGCACGGTCTTCAAGGCCGGCACGTACGAGTTCAACGTCGACGGCCGCTACTTCAGCCAGTTCAACCGCGCCAACCCGATCGAGGGCAAGGCCCGCGATCAGGCCTGGACCGGCACGGGCCTGGCGCTCATCTCGAACCTCGGTGTCGGGACGGCCACGGCCACGGCCCTGCAGCTCGGCTTCGGAATCGCCGGCCTCTTCGCAGGCATGGGGATCTTCGCCCTGATCGCGGGCTTCGGCCTCGTGTGGGTCGCCCAGACGCTCAAGGAGCCGGCCGTCAAGCCCTCCTTCCAGCCGACGGTCGCCCCGACCCCGGCCTGATCGCTCACGGAGGGAGCGCCCTGCTCCCTCCCGGCGCTCCGAGACCCGACCTTCGCAAGAGGGTCGGGTCTCTTTCGTTCCCATGGAGGCTCGGCCAGAGCGGTCCCCGATGGCATGGGCTAGCCTTGGCGTCGACACCATTTCACGGCCTGGGAGGGCGACCCATGAAGAAGCTCCTGTTCGTACTGTTCGCGCTCATGGCGGCGATGCTCGTGATCGGCGTGGCGACGGCCATGACCCGGTCCGGCGAGATCGAGCCGGAAGCGACCGACGAAGGAACACCTGCCTGAACCGCTGATCGTCAGCCGCTGACGATCCGAAGCGCGTCGCCGGACGGCGGCGCGCTTCTTGCTGTCCGGGCTAGCGCGTGTAGGCGCCGCCGGGGTCGAGCTCGTCGCGGATGAGTCCGAGCTCGACCTCGGAGGGTGGCGGTGTCGTCGCGACCGTGGCCGCGACCTTCGGCGACCACCCGGTCGCGGCCCGCACGTCGTCCAGCGTCACGCCCGGGTGGAGGCTGTCGACGCGCATCTCGCCGGTCTCGTCGAAGTGCCAGATCGCGAGGTCGGTGACCACCACGGACGGCCCGCGTCCGTTCCAGCCCTGCGCGCGTCGGATCCGCTCCGAGTCCGCGGCGCCGCCGAGATTGCCGGCTGACGTCCGGAAGTCGATGTCTTCCACGAATGACCGCGTTGACTGCCGCATGATCACGAAGACCTGGCGCGCATTGATCGCGATCTCGCACGCGCCGCCGCTGCCGGGAAGGCGCGTGGTGGGTGCGTCGTACTCGCCGATCACCGTGGTGTTGATGTTGCCGAACTTGTCGATCTGCGCCGCGCCGAGGAAGCCGACATCGATCAGCCCGCCCTGCAGGTAGAAGCTGAACAGCTCGTACATGCTCGTCACGGCGGTCGCGCCGGTGACGATCGTCGGGTCGCCGATGCTCAGGGGCAGGCGGGCGGGTTTCGCCCCGAACACGCCTGCCTCGTAGACGAGCTCGAGGTCCGGCGCAACGGTCCGCTGCGCGAGATTGACCGCGATGTTCGGCAGGCCCACCCCGACGAAGCACACGCGCTGCCCGGCCAGCTCGCGAGCGGCGGCCACGATCATCATCTCGGACTTGGAGAAGGCGGACTCAGGGTTGCTCATCGCCGGCGACACGGCCGCCATCCGGCGCTGGAGCGTTGACTGCCCGGCACGATTGCGGGGCGATCCTCGTCGCGCAACGCCGGAATCGGTTGGCGCAACCGGAGCGCGTGACCCACAGGCAACATTCCGCGGCCCTGGCCAGCCCGCGAGCCTGAACCCGCCGCCTGATCGTTGATTTCGTGACTCACAGGCAACATTCCGCGGCCCTGGCCAGCCCGCGAGCCTGAAACCGCCCCTTCACCGTCGATCTCGTGCCTCACAGGCAACATCCGCGGCCCTGGCCAGCCCGCGAGCCTGAACCCGCCGCCTGACCGTTGATTTCGTGACTCACAGGCAACAGACCCCCCGCGACGCGCCGCGGACCGCTCGAGCCTCGCTCGAACCCACGAACGTCGCGCCGCAAGGTCATCCCCGGGAACTCCGCTCGCGGGCTCATGGGTACGATCCATAGTCGACTGAGCCGGACGGCGCCGAGCCGGGCTTGAGTGCCGCGATCCGCTCGGCCCCCAGCTTCTCGACATACGCGGCCCTGCCATCGAGGCCGTAGACCCACTTCCGCAGCCAGGCCTGGAGTGCGTCCTCATCCTTGGTGATCGCGTCCCAGTCCAGGTAGAAGCGGTTGTCGCGGTCGTAGGCGCCCTGGACATAGGAGGGGTGCGCCCCGTATGGCTCGACCACCACGGCGTCGACGATCAGGCCCGGGATGATCGTGCGGTTCGGATCAGCCCGGATGACGGCCTCGTCGACCAGCTCCTCGACGACCACGATGACGCGCTCAGCGGCGAAGGCCGCCTCCTTCTGGCAGCCGAGCAGGCCCCACACCTGGGTGTTGCCCGTCGCGTCGGCCCGCTGGGCGTGGACGATCGTCACGTCCGGCTTCAGCGGCGGCACGGCGTAGACCACCCCGTCGCCGTACGGCGACTGGACCTCGCGGATCAGCGGGTTCGCCTTGGGCAGGTCGGTCTCGAAGTACGATCGGAGCGGGTAGAAGGGCAGATTCGCGGCGCCTGCCGTGTACCGCCCGACCATGCCGAAGTGGCTGTACTCCTCGAGCTCGAGGCGGGGCAGCTTGCCCTCGTCGTCCGGATCGCCGGGTCGCGCGCTCGTCGCGGCCTCGGTCCGTCGCCGGATCGCGCCGAGTCCCCCGACGCCGGGGTTGCCGAGCCACGAGAAGATCAGCTTGCGGGCGACGCCCGCGGCGATCATCTGGTCGTAGATGAGGTCGGGCGTCAGCCGGGCGAGGGTGAGGTCGCGCCGGCGCTGGCGGATGATCTCGTGACCCGCGGCGAAGCTGATGAGATGCGTGAAGCCCTCGATCGCGACCGTGTCCCCGTCCCGGACGAGCTCCGCGACCGCGTCGTGCATCGAGGCGACCTTCGAGGCGGGCATTGACCAAGTATCGCGATGAGCGATCGGCGCCGTGCACTGTGGTCGGCGGAGCCGGGCTTGCCCGGCGCCGGGACGGCGGGCGCTTGGCTGGTGCCTGGATTCACCGCAGCGCAGGCGCAATGTCGCGGGCCGGGATTGCAACGGCCGGTGCATTACCCCGCGCGGGCGGCTATACGACAGTTCCCGAACCGGGTGGTCTGCCCATGGCTGCCCTGCATGGAACGGAGATGGCCGTCGCACCCGCCCGCGTGACCTCACTCGATGAGGTTCTCGCCGACGCCACCGTCGCCCAGGCCCTGGCCGGCGGCACGCCCCCGCCGCCCGACGTCGCCGCGCCGTCCGACGAGGCCCAGCGCCACCTTCTGGCCGCCCTCCGTGCCGTCCGGGCTGGGGACTTCGACGTTCGCCTCCCCATCGGCGATGGCGGGGTCTCGCCGGACGTGGCGATGGCGTTCAACGACATCGTCGAGGCCAACCAGCGGGCGGTCCGCGAGCTGCGTCGGATCCAGCGCGCCGTCGGGCGCGCCGGGCGCATCCGCGAGCGCGCCTCGACCGGGAACCTCGGCGGCGACTGGGCGGTGATGCTCGGCGCCGTCAACCAGCTCCTCGACGACGTGACCGCCCCAACCCTCGAGGTCAGCCGGGTCCTGGACGCGGTCGCCAGGGGCGAGCTGGACCAGCGCCTCGCTCTCGAGCTCGATGGCCGCCCGCTGCGCGGCGAGTTCCGTCGATCCCGCGAGGTCGTCAACACGATGGTCAAGCAGCTCAACGCGTTCGCCTCCGAGGTCACGCGCGTCGCCCGCGAGGTGGGCACCGAAGGCAAGCTCGGCGGCCAGGCCGAGGTGCCCGGTGTGGCGGGCACGTGGAAGGACCTGACCGACTCGGTCAACTCGATGGCGGGCAACCTCACCGCCCAGGTGCGCAACATTGCCGAGGTCACGACGGCGGTGGCCAAGGGCGACCTGTCGAAGAAGATCACCGTCGACGTCAGAGGCGAGATCCTCGAGCTGAAGGACACGATCAACACCATGGTCGACCAGCTCAACGCCTTCGCCTCCGAGGTCACCCGGGTGGCCCGGGAGGTGGGCACGGAGGGCCGGCTCGGCGGCCAGGCCGACGTCCAGGGCGTCGACGGGACCTGGAAGGACCTCACCGAGAACGTCAACTTCATGGCGCGCAACCTGACCGACCAGGTCCGCAACATCGCCGACGTCACGACCGCCGTCGCCCAGGGCGATCTGTCCCGCAAGATCACCGTCGAGGCCGAGGGCGAGATCGCGGAGCTGAAGAGCACCGTCAACACCATGGTCGAGCAGCTCAACGCGTTCGCCTCCGAGGTCACCCGCGTCGCCCGCGAGGTGGGGACGGAGGGTCGGCTCGGCGGTCAGGCCGACGTCCAGGGCGTGGGCGGGACGTGGAAGGACCTCACGGACAACGTCAACTCGATGGCCCGCAACCTCACCGCCCAGGTGCGCAACATCGCCGAGGTCACGACCGCCGTCGCCCAGGGCGACCTGTCCAAGAAGATCACCGTCGACGTCCGGGGCGAGATCCTCGAGCTCAAGGACACGATCAACACGATGGTCGACCAGCTCAACGCGTTCGCCTCAGAGGTGTCGCGCGTCGCACGCGAGGTGGGCATCGACGGCAAGCTCGGCGGCCAGGCGGAAGTGCCGGGCGTTGCCGGAACGTGGCGCCACCTGACCGAGAACGTCAACCGGCTGGCCGCGAACCTCACCACGCAGGTTCGAGCGATCGGCGAGGTCGCGACGGCGGTCACGCGCGGCGACCTCACCCGGTCGATCTCGGTCGAGGCGGCCGGCGAGGTCGGCATCCTCAAGGACGACGTCAACGAGATGATCCGGAAGCTGCGCGAGACGACGCGGGAGAACGAGGAGCAGGACTGGCTCAAATCGAATCTCGCCCGTCTCAGCCGCCTGCTCCAGGGTCAGCGCAATCCCTCGACCGTCGGACGCCTGGTCCTCACCGAGCTCGCGCCGCTCATCGGGGTGCAGCACGGCGTGCTGTACGTGATCGATCGTCGCGACGACGGCGAACGCTTTGCGGCCGCCGCCGCGTACGCGGCGCCGGAGCACATGGACGAGATGGCCCTGGCGGTCGGGCTCGTGGGCCAGTGCGCACGCGACCGGCAGCGAATCCTGATGACCGACGTGCCCGGCAGCTACATCGCGATCACGTCCGGGCTCGGCAGCGCGCCACCGCTGTCGCTGGTGCTCGTCCCGGTCCTGATCGAGGATTCGACGCGGGCGGTGCTCGAGCTGGCTTCGTTCAAGGGCTTCGCCGACATCCACCTGACGTTCCTCGACCAGCTGGCCGAGGTCGTCGGGATCGCCCTCAACTCGATCGATGCGAGCCTGCGCAGCGAGCAGCTCCTCCGCGAGCAGGCCGCGCGCGCCGAGGCCGAGACCGGCCTGGCCCGACTTCGCCAGGTCGTCGACGTGATGCCCGAGGGCATCCTCATCTCGGACGCCGCGGGCCGCGTCTACCTCCGGAACGCGGCCGCGGAACGGATCATGGGTACGGTTCCGCAGACGGTCCACGACGAGTCGGCGGGCCGGACGCGGCGACTCGATGGCACGCCGTGCGACCCCACGAGCACACCCCTCGCGCGAGCCGTGTTCGACGGCGAGGTCGTCCTCGGCGAGCAGCTCGTGGTCGCGAACGACGTCGCCGGCCGGGACGTGCCGATCCTGGTCAACAGCGCGCCCCTCAGCGACGGGTCGGGCGGTCCCGCGGGCGGCGTGGCGGTGTTCCAGGACATCACCCCGCTGCGCGACCTCGAGCGCCAGAAGGACGAGTTCCTGGCGGCCGTGTCGCACGACCTCAAGACGCCGGCGACGATCATCAAGGGCCGCGCGAACCTGCTGCACCGGGCCCTGGCACGTTCCGAGACGGTGCCGACGTCGACGGTCGTCGAGGGTCTGACCTCGATCGACGAGAGCACGATCCAGCTCGTCCGGCTCGTCGACGAGCTCCTCGACATCACCCGCTGGCGGATGGGTCAGGCCATCGAGCTCGATCTCGGCCCAGCGGACCTGGTCAAGCTCGCGAACCGGCTCGCGGTCGAGTACCGGAACATGAGCCCGCGGCACACGATCGAGGTTGAATCGGAGGTCAAGCGCCTCGTCGGCGACTGGGACGAGGCGCGCATCGAGCGGGTCATGGCGAACCTGCTGTCGAACGCGGTCAAATACAGCCCCAAGGGCGGCGAGATCGTGATCCGGACCGCCAACGTGGAGCGCGAGGGCGCACCGTGGGCATTGTTCTCGGTGCGCGACAGTGGGATCGGCATCCCTCCGGGTGAGCTCGACCGGGTCTTCGAGCCCTACTTCCGCGGCAGCAACGTGACCCGCTCGATCAGCGGGACGGGCGTCGGCCTGGCGGGGACCCGCCACATCGTCGAGGAGCACGCCGGCGAGATCAGCGTCGAGAGCCGGCTGGGCGTGGGCACGACCTTCAGCGTGCTGCTGCCCCTGCTTCGCGATCAGCCGGACGACGAGCTCTAGCGGTCACGTCGCCGGGCGCCAGGACTCCGCCGGCGCGTGGTGCGTGCCCGCGCGCGCCCCGGCGTCAGGTCTTGGCGACCGTGACCTGCACCGCGGTCTTGCCGTCCCCGCTGGGGTAGATGTTCACCGAGCCGCCGAAGCCGCCGCTGTCATCCTTCGCGAAGACGTAGGACACGCCACCCTGGATGGTCGTGGTCGAGAAGATCTTCTGCCCGGCCCTGACGATCGCATCCGCGTAGAAGTTCTTCAGCGAATCGACGGAGTCGGTCGACTCGTAGATCACGAACCACGTGTCCTGGGCAGTGGTCTTGCTGATCTCCGTGGAGTTCGGCGGAACGAGCTGGTTCGCAACGGCCTCGACATCGGCACTGCCACCGCCGCCACCGCCGCCACCGCCGCTCGTAGCCTCCGCGGCCTGTGTGTCCGCGGGCACCTCGGTGGCGGATCCGCCGCCGCCTCCGGTCGACGTGGTCGCGCCGGGCGGCTGCTGGGTCGCCGCCGAGCCGCCGCCACACGCGGCGAGCAGGATTGAAGTGATTGCGAGCGCGCTTGCCAGTCTTGTGGTGTGCATGGTTTCCCTCCCTGTGCATTGTGGAGGATCACGCGGGTCGGTCGCCCGGTCAGAACGGGCCATTCGACGGGCAGAACGACGTGGCGCGCCCTCAGAAGGCTGGAGCGGGCGCTCGCGAGCTGGCCGGTCGACCGGGGGTCCCTAGCCGGCGACCTCGCCCTCGTGCAGCGCGCCGGCCGCTTCGGCCTGGCGGGCGATCTCCGACGGGTGCGTCGCCACCGCCTCGACTGCCTCGCCGAAGATCCGCACGGCCGTCCGGATGTCGTCGGCCGAGGCGATGAGCGGCGGACAGAGTCGAACGGTCTGCTTGCCGCATTCGAGCACCAGCAACCCGTGGGTGAAGCAGGCCCACTGGACCTCCTCGGCGAGCTTCGGGTCGGCGAACTCGACGCCGACCATGAGGCCCTTGCCGCGGACGTCGATGACGCTCCTGGGAAAGCGCTGCATCAGCCCGCGCAGCCCGGTGATCAGCTCCGCGCCGCGATCCGCGGCGTTCCCCGTCAGTCCGCCCTCGAGCAGCTCGATGGTCGCGAGCGCGGCGGCGCAGGCGACGGGATTACCGCCGTAGGTCGAGCCGTGGGCGCCGATGCCCCAGGCCTCCATGATCTCGGCCCGGGCGACCATCGCGCCGAGCGGCATGCCCGAGGCGATGCCCTTGGCCACGAGCAGGATGTCCGGCTCGACGCCCCAGTGCTCGACTGCCCACATCTTCCCGGTGCGCCCGGCGCCCGACTGGATCTCGTCGGCGACGAGGAGGATGCCGTGCTTCGTGCACAGCTCGCGGAGGCCCTCGAGGAAGCCGTCCTCTGGGACGATGTAGCCGCCCTCGCCCTGGATCGGCTCGACGATGACCGCGGCGACCTCGTTCGGCAGGACCAGGTGGGTGAACAGGACCTCGTCGAACCAGGCGAGGTCCGCGACCTTGCCGAACGGCGCGTGGTACACGCCGGGGAGCAGCGGCCCGAACCGGGCGTGGTATTTCGCCTTCGAGGCGGTCAGCGAGACCGCGCCATAGGTCCGGCCGTGGAACCCGCCCAGGAAGCCGACGACGTACGGCCGGCCGGTCGCATGACGGGCGAGCTTGATCGCGGCCTCGACCATCTCCGTGCCCGAGTTGCCCAGGTACGTCCGGAGCTTGCCGCGCATCGGCGCGATCCGAGCCAGTGCACGTGCCGCTTCGGCGTACACGGGCAGGTAGAAGTCCGACGCGGAGTAGTGGATGAGCTCGCTTGCCTGCTCCTTGATGGCGCCGACGACCTGCGGGTGCGCGTGACCCGTCGAGTTGACGGCGATGCCTGCCGCGAAGTCGAGGAACAGGTTGCCATCGATGTCCTCGATGGCCATCCCGGCGCCGCGCACGGGGACGATCGGGTAGGCGCGCGGCAGGCTCGGCGAGGTCCACTCCTCGTCGAACTTGACGTGCGCGCGGGCCCTGGGGCCGGGGATCTCGGTGATCAGGTCCGGCAGCGGTCGCTCCCCGATCGGGCGTGACGCGCGGTCGAGCGAGGACATGGTCTGGGCCACCGGGCACCTCGAGGCGAGTGCATAGGATCTATGCAGAGTGGATAGAACCTGAATCTAGCATGCGCCGGTCGGCCGGCCGGGCGTCAGCCGAGCGGGAAGCTCGGATCGGCACCCAGCGCGTCGTAGGACTCGACGACCAGCTGCTCCCGGCACTGGAACACGGCCGTCCGGGCATCCACGGGCAGGGGGGTGCCCGAGTCCGACAGCTCCGACATCGTGCACTTCGTCGCCCGCGAATCGTCGACGTGGACGGTGACCCGGATGATCGTGCCGGCAGCCGGCTCGGCCGGGCCCTTCGGCGGGAACCGGAGCGCGAGCGGGCCGAGCCGATCCGAGGCGTTGGCCGAGAGGAACCCGAACGACAGCGGCGACGCGATCCATTCCGGCTTGAAGGTCCCGGTCAGGGTGCCGCCGCAGCCGCCGCAGCCGTACGTGCCTTCGAGCACGATCGGTTCGCCGAAGCACGCCAGGCGCTCCGCGGGGAGCATGCCCTGCACGCTCGCCAGGTCCACCGTCACAGGACACCGCGGTTGGAGGATGGCCAAGAATGGGTTCGCGCCATCGTCGGCCGCCACCCACCCCCACGTCGGCTCACCGCCGCGGAGATCGACCGGCTCCGCGGGCAGCGCCGGCAGCGTGCCGTTCCGGTACGGGGTCACGACCACCGGATACCACGTGTAGCCATTCTTCCTGACGGGCCCATACCCGAACGAGATGTTGTCCAGCGGCGAGATGACCAGCACGTCGCCGCGATTGAGGATCTTCACGCGCCTGGCGGAGGTCGATGCCCTGGCGCGGAGATTCAGCTCCTTGACCGCGACCTGGACCGCGACGCCGGGCGGGAGGACGTCCAGGGTGCCGATCGCCGGGGTCGGTGACGGGCCGAGGCTGGGGCTGGGGGCCGCGCTGGGCGCCGCGGACGGACTCGGGCCCAGGGTGGGCGCGAGCGATCCCGACGGTTCGGCCGACCCCGTCGCGGGCGCGGTCGCGGACGTGGGGCTCGAGCAGGCGCTGATGAGCACCACGAGCGATGCGGCGATGAGCCTGCGCATGTGGCGCACCCTCCCCGGTGGCGCCATGCGGGAGCGTCTCAGTCGACGAGCGTGTGGCTCTGCTCCCGCATGAACTGGGCGACGTAGTACATCGACAGGCCGGCCTTGCCGGTCGAGCCGGAGCCCTTCCAGCCACCGAACGCCTGCACGCCCGGCCAGGCGCCGGTCGTCGCGCCGGCGCGGCGATTCACGTACAGGACGCCGGCTTCGATCTCGTCGAGGAAGCGCTCGACCTCGGTCGGGTCCTCGCTGTAGACACCGGCCGTCAGCCCGTAGGTCGAGTCATTGGCGAGGCGGAGGGCCTCATCCAGCGAGTCGACCGCCTGGACGGCCGTGAACGGGGCGAACAGCTCGTCCTGGAACAGCCGATGGTCGGCCGAGAGGCCGCCGACGACCGTCGGCTCGACGTAGAAGCCGCGAGCGAGCGCGCCGTCGGACAGGTGCTCGCCGCCGATGAACACCGTGCCGTCGCGGCGCGCCTCGGAGACGGCCTGCTGGTGTCGGTCGACCGCCTTCTGGTCGATGATCGGCCCGAGCCAGTTCTCGCGCATGATCGGGTCGCCGATCGCGAGCTTCTCGGTCTTCTCGACCAGCATCCGGACGAGCTCGTCATGGACCGGCTGCTCGACGTAGACCCGCGAGTTCGCCGAGCACTTCTGGCCACCGAAGCCGAAGGCGCTGCGCATGATGCCCTCGGCCGCCTCCTCGAGGTCGGCCTTGCGCGAGACGATCGCCGGGTTCTTGCCGCCCATCTCGACGATGCACGGCCGGGGCCAGCTGGTCGAGAACGACTTGAACAGCTTGAAGCCGACGTCGTACGAGCCGGTGAAGACGATGCCGTCGATGTCCTGGTTCTTCTGGAGCTCGTCGCCGACCGTGTCGCCGGGGCCCATGACGAGGTTGACCGTGCCCGCCGGGAGGCCCGCGTCCTCGAACGCGTGGATCAGGTTCACGCCGCTGAGCGGCGTCGCCGAGGCCGGCTTGAAGACGACCGTGTTGCCGGCCATGAGCGCCGCGCCCACCGGGCCCGCGGCGAGCGCCATCGGGAAGTTGAACGGGCTGATGACCGCGAAGACGCCGTGCGGCCGCAGGATCGAGCGGGTGTGCACGGCCGCGTCGCCGAGGTTGTCCATCGGGTGGTCGTAGCCGTCGTTGCGCTCCATCGTGTCGGAGTAGAAGCGGATCAGGTCCGCCGCTTCCTCGACCTCGCCGAGCGCCTCGAGCCGGTTCTTCCCGCACTCGAAGGCCATGTCCGCGCCGTAGCGCATCTGGCGCTCGGAGATGAGCTCCGCGGCCTTGCGCAGGACGGCGAGGCGCTCGCGCCACGGCGTGTGCCGCCAGGCCGGCGCGGCGGCTCGCGCGGCCGCGATCGCCTGCTGGACATCGACGCGGTCGCCCTTGGCGAACGTCCCGATGAGCATGTCCCGATCGATCGGCGAACGAGCCTCGAAGACACCGGCCGAGCCGTCCACCCAGCGCCCGTTGATGAAGTTGCGGTGGTGGCCGCCGAGGGCCGCCCGCGACTCCTCGACGCCGTGCTCGTACAGGGCGTGCAACTCCTCGTTGTCGTTGCGCAGGGTCGCGTAGGTGATCTTGATCCGAGGTCGGACTTCGGTGGTCATGTGGTCTCCCGGTGTGCCGATTCCGGCTGCGCGGCCGCCTCCAGGCCCGCGCGTTGAACGTCTGCGACCAGTCTACCGCCCGGTCCGTCAGGCCCTGCCGCCGGAAGCGTTACCCGAGCACGAGCCAGGCCAGGGGCGTCGCGGCCGTGGTCGAGGCGACGCCGCTCAGGGTCACCCGTATCTTGCCCGCCGACGGGGAGTTGGGGCGACACGCGAGCACATGGACGTTGCCGCGCTTGAGCTGCAGCTGGGCGAAGACGATGGGGCTGCCGGTGAGTCCACCAGGCACGATCACGTCGACGACGCTCTGTTTCGGCGACACCATCGCGAGGCCAGAGCGGCTGAAGGTCGCCCTGCCCGAGACGGCGAGCGCGACCCCGGTCGTGGCGAGCGCCTTCACGCCGACTCCCGCCGTCGCCTCTCCGTGCACGCCTTCCCCACTGGTGGCAACCGACCGAATCCCGACGCCGGTTGTCGCCTTCGCCGACATACCGTCTCCTGTCGTGGCCCAGCCGCGGACGCCCACGCCGCTCGTCGCGTCACCGAACACACCCGTCGCGACACCAGCGGCGCTGCCGTAGATCCCGGTCGTTGGCGGCGACACGGGCACGTTCCCGCCACCGCCGTGCCCGTGGACGGCTGTGCCTGGCCCACCCTCAGCGACGATCGATCCCACACTTGCTGCATTGTTGGTTGCGAAGACGCCGGGCCCGGAATCGCTTTCACCGCGAAGACCCTGCCCCGTGGACGCCCGGCCGAGGACACCCACACCGGAATCCGTCTCGCCGAGCACGCCTCGCGAGGACGCGTCCTGCGCTGCGATGCCGTAGACACCGGTCTTGGGCGACACCGTCAACGGAACCGTCGGGTCACTCACACCGATGACGCCGGTGAGCAGATCGCTGAATCCGATCACGCCGATCGGGCCGTAGCCCTCGACGCCGGGCCAGCTCGCCGCCGGCGTGCTGGGTGCTGGATTGGGGCCGATGACGCCGGCGACGCCGATCCCCGTCAGGGCTTCGCCGCGGACGCCCTGGCCAGACCCGCTCTTCCCGAGAACGCCTCGCGCATCCGCATCCTGCTCGGCGAGCCCGAAGACACCCGTCTTGGGCGGCAGGGTTGGCGTCGACTCGTTGCCATCGGCGCTCCAGCCGAGGACCCCGACCGAGCTGCCCCGGTTGAACCCGATGCTCGCCGGCGCAGAGGTGGCGTCCGAGATCGCGTTGACGGCGATGTCCCCGAAGGCATCGAGGGCGATGTCACCCCAGGCCTGCAGGCCGACGCCGCCACCAACGACTCGGAGCGCGGGCGCAGACGACCCGACCAGCTCGGTCAACACATCCGTGTTGTTGGTGGTCTCCAGAGCGAGGTCACCATCGGTGCCCGCGAGCGTGGTCGGCGCCTTCATCAAGCCGGCCACCGTTGCCGCGATCCCGCCAAGCGCGCCAAGAAGCAACGCACGCCGTGACTTGGGCATGCCCGGATCGATGATCATGTGGGTCCCCTCTTTCCCTGGTCCTGCCCGGCCGTCGATGCAGTATTCCGCGCACGATGGGAGCGTCAAGCGTTCAGGCGACGCGGGTCCGTTGCTCCGATCCGAATGCTTCAGGAAATGGAGTCGACAAGCTGTGCGAGATCCCGGGCGATACGACTGCCTGCTACGCCGGCTGCCAGCGCCTCGTCGCGGCTGACCTTGCCGGTGAGCGCGAGGAAGGCGCGCAAACCGGCACGTCGCGAGGCTGCAAAGTCTGCCCGGGGATCGTCCCCGACCATCGCGACGTCGCGGGTACGGAGACGGGGCCGATTGCGTTCACCGGGCCGCGCAGCCAGCTCGGCCCGCAGCTCGCCGACTGCCTGGCGGAACACAACGGGTGAGGGCTTGCCGCAGATCATCGCGCGCCGGCCCAGCGCGAATTCGAGGCCGGCAACGAGCGCGCCCGCGTCGAGCGTGAAGCCCTTCTGCGTGACCCACCACGGGTTGCGGTGCATGGCGACGAACTCGGCGCCGGCACGGAGCTGGCGGTAGGCGATGTCGAGGTTCCGGTACGTCAGGTCGTCGCCGGCATCGCCGATGACGACCGCTGCAACGGGTTCGGCGCGAGCGTCCGCCTCGTCCGGCGTGAGCAGTGCCTGGCCCGCCCACTCCCGTTTTGCATCCGGCTGGGCAAGCACCAGGAGCGGCGTGCCATGGTGGCGCGCCGCCGTGTACACGGCTGCGGCAGAGGCCGCCGTGATGATCTCGGCAGGGTCGACCGCCAGGCCGGTCGCCTTACCGAATTGGGCGGCAAGCGTGGACCGATGGGCTGACGAGAAGTTGGTCACGACGCGATACGGGATGCCGCGGCGCCGAAGCTCGGTGACCGCCTCGGGCGAGCCCGGGATCGGCTGGTTGCGGTACATCAGCACCCCGTCGGCGTCGAGCACGAACGCGCGCACGCCATCGAGCGCGGCGCGCAGGTCGGCAGCCGCGGCGCGCGACCTCGTGGCGGTTCGGGGCACGGGCCGATGGTAGGCTCGGGCGATGGGTTTGCTCGACGGGAAGAAGGCGCTGATCTTCGGCGTCGCGAACGACCACTCGATCGCCTGGGGCATCGCCAAGGCACTGCACGGCGAGGGCGCGACTCTCGGGTTCTCGTCGGTCGAGAGCCTGATCGAGCGGCGCGTCCGGCCGCTGGCCACCTCGATCGGCTCGACATTCGTCGAGTCGTGCGACGTCTCATCCGACGAACAGCTCCGCGGGGTCCTGGGCAAATGGAAGGCTGCGCACGGCCAGCTCGATGTGCTTGTTCACGCGGTGGCCTATGCCCCGCGCGAGGATCTCGAGGGCTCGTTCACCGAAACGACACGGGCGGGGTTCGCGATCGCGCTCGACGTCTCCGCGTACAGCCTCGTGGCGATGTGTCGCGAGGCTGTCCAGGCCGGCCTCCTCCACCCCGGCTCGTCGGTACTGACGCTGTCCTACTACGGGGCCGAGAAGGTCGTCGCGAACTACAACGTGATGGGCGTCGCGAAGGCCGCGCTCGAGGCATGCGTGCGGTATCTCGCCGCTGACCTGGGCCCCTCCGGCGTCCGCGTCAACGCCATCAGCGCAGGGCCGGTGCGGACCCTCTCGGCATCGGGCGTCCGCGATTTCCGCAAGCTCTACGGCACCTTCGCCGCCCTCGCGCCGTTGCGCTCGAACATCAGTGCCGAGGATGTGGGGAAGACGGCGCTGTGGCTGGCTTCCGACCTGTCGAGCGCCGTCACCGGCGAGGTGATCTACGTCGATGGCGGCTTCAATGTGATGGGTGTGCCGCTCGTCGAGGACTGAACTCCAACAAATTCAAGGTCGCGCAGCCGAGGCGATGGCAAGGCGACGGCGAGCACCCGAACGAGCGCACGCCGACGTGCGTGAGCGAGGGCGCACAACCGGCAACGCCGCCAGCGTCCGGATCCGCGACCTTACGCGGCGACCACCTGGTCGCGGCCGCCGGCCTTGGCCATCGCCAGCGCGACGTCGGCGCGCTCGAGCAGGAGGACGCCCTCGACCTCCCAGGCCTCGAGCGTGGAGCAGCCCGCCGAGACCGTCGAGTTGAGCCGCTGTCCGGTGCCCGTATCGACCGACTGCTTCGAGTACGCCGCGCGCACCTGCTCGGCGATGCCGATCGCCTCGTCGCGGCTCGCGCCCTCGAGGACGACGACGAACTCCTCGCCGCCGTAGCGGGCCATGAGGTCGCTGCCCCGGATGCGGGTCTTGAGGGTGTCGGCGAAGAGCCGGAGCACGCGGTCGCCGACCTGGTGCCCGAAGCGCTTGTTGACGCTGCCGAAGTGGTCGAGGTCGAACAGGATCGCGGAGCGAAGGCCACGCTTCTCCGCCGGGATCCGCTGGCGAAGTGCGTCCTGGTGCGCAAGCGCGGCGTCGAAGTGGCGGCGGTTGTGGATGCCGGTCAGGGGGTCGGTGATCGCGGCGTCGCGCGTCTTCTGGTGCAGCCGGGCGTTGGCGAGCGACAGTCCGACCCTGCTCGCGGCGAGCGCGGCGACCTCCTGCTCCTGATCGCTGAACGGCCTGGCGAGGTCGCCGCGGAGCCAGGTGACCACACCGGCGATCTGGTCGCCGATGACCATGGGCGCCGACATCGCAGCCAGCACATCGGGCAGCTTCGCCTTGGCAACGGCCTTCGGGAACTGCGAGCGCTCCAGCCGATCGGTGACCATCACCTTGCGAGCCACGATCGCCCTGCCGCTGATGCCCTCACCGAGCTCGATCTTGTTGCCGACGACGGCGGTGTCGCCACCGACCACGGCCCTGATCCGGTAGGCGCTGGTCGCCTCGTCGCGATGGATGATCACCACGCTGTCGGCGGGGATGACAACGCCCGCGCCGGCCGCGATCTCATCATCCGTCAGGGCGCTCTCGAGGCTGGCATTGAGCACAGTCGCGAAGGTCGTCAGGCGATCGAGCAGCGCCGCGCGCTCGGTCAGCTTCAGTCGCTCGCGACCGAGGGCAAGCGCGACGGCAAGGCGGTCGCCCACGATCTGGATCATGGAGAAGTCGTCCTCGTCGAGGCGGTGCTCGCCGCTCGTCTCGACGTTCAGCACGCCCATCAGCTCGCCCCCCGCAACCAGCGGGATCCCGATCTCGCTGACGACCTCGGGATCACCTGACAGGAAATCGGGATCGGAGCGGGCGTCGGGCAGGAACGCCGGCTGGCGGCTCCGCACGATCCTGCCGATCACCCCCTTGTCCGGTGTCACCGTCTGGATCGGGAAGCGGTAGTTGCGGTGGGCGCCGAGCTGCAGCGCCCGGCCGTCCCACACGTACACGGATGGGTACCTGTAGTGGAACGTCTCCTCGAGCAGCCCGATCATCCGATCGAGGGTCTCGGTCGTCGGGCCCTCGCGCGCGAGCAGGCTGCCCACCGACTCGACGGCGGCGAGCTGGCGCGCCCGGCGGCGGTCGCGGGAGTTGGCGGAACGGACGCGTTCCGTCGAGCGCTTCAGGCTCGCGACGATGCGCTGGCAGCCGAAGGCGACGACCCCCGCCGCCATCGCCAGGGCGAGGGTCTGCTGGCGCGAGCCGGGATCCGCGTTCGGGATGGCGAGCGGGGCGAGGATCGCCACCATGCCCGCGAGCGCAACCGCGACGGACGCGACGTCCCCGCGTGATGCCGCGAGGGCCACGACCGGGACGGCGAGGGCGCTCAGCGGCCAGGTGCCGGTTGGATCGAGCCACGCGTTCGCCACGACGATGAACACCAGCGCAAGGGCCAGGCGCACCGGGGCCAGCCACTCCGGCGCGGAGCGCCACGCGGTCAGCGCGAGCTGCAGGCCCACGTACCCCACCGGGACGGCGACGACAAGCCACGGGAGCGCGAGCTGGTACGTGCCCTCCACCGCGAGGACGGGCAGGGCGATCGCCACCGCGAGGAGGAACTGCGGATCGCTGGTGAGACGCAGCGTCAGGTGCGCCGATCGGCGCGTCCGCGCCGTGGCGGCCGCGCGCCTGTCCTTGAAGGAGTGCTCGACCGGGGCGAACGGCTCCGTCGGCGGCGTCGGCGCGGCGGGCGCACCTTCCTCGCTCGCGGCCTCGGGAGCCGGAGCGGCGGTCTTTGCGGCGCGTCGTTTCGCGGCTCGGATGGGCGTCGAGGAGGTGTCCACTTGCTCTCGTGGCGACGGCGGAGGCAGACGGCCGTGTGTCCGACCCTCGGGAGGGCAGCCCGATGCTCGGGCGGACGGGGCCCAGTCACCATCCCCCGTCTGTACCAGTCCGCACTGCACAGCGTCAGCTACGGCGCGCGGAAGACCTCGCCCTGCTCGTTGGCGAAGAAGGATTCGTAGCCAGCCCCTTCAATCTGCTGCCGCACGCCGTCCTGGAGGCCGCGCGGCTCCAGGACCACGTACGGGAACTCGCCCGACGTGACGAACCCGGCGAGGGCATCGAGCCCGTAGAGCCGGCCGCCGACGGTCTGATGGCTGACCTCCGGATCGAGGCTGACATCGGTCTCGTCCACGCCGTCGAAAACGCCGAGCGGCGTGGCGACCCACTGCTGGAAGGAGCTCGCGACGTGCAGGACCGGCGTGTCGTGCTCGAGCCGGCCGGCGTCGATCTCCGCCCGGACGGCGTCGAGGATCTCCTGCCGAGGCCGGTCGACGACCGTGCGCGGGTCGGGGAAGCCCTGCCAGAAGCCGATCGCCGCGAAGTGCAGGTCGATCGCGAACGACTCGGACCAGCGGTGCTCGCCCAGGTGGTACGCGTTGATCGTCGAGCAGTCGGCCTTGCAGCTCGAGTCGTCGCCGCTGTTGCCGAACCGGAGCGGGAGCGCTGCGACCACGACGAAGGCGGCCACCATCGCCGCCCGGGCGGCCATTGTGAGCACGGGCCGGCCCCCGCCCGCCCACGCGAAGGCGAGCGCCGATGCGGCGCCCGCAGCCGCGATGAACGACAGCCAGTAGTGCACGGTCTTGGGCACCTCGAACCGGAGGGCGGTGCCGAGGAAGCCGAGGTCGTCCGGGAGGACCTGCGTGATCCCGACCGCCACCACCCCCACGACCAGGCCGACGACGACGATCGGCGAGCGAGCGCCACGGCTGCCGAGCGCGGCGCCGATTCCGAGCGTGATCAGGAGGATCCCGCTCGATTCGAGCGCGAGGCTGACTGCCTCGCCCGCCGCGTCCGGGATCCTGTCGGCGTTCAGGAGCGCGACCGCGAACGCGCCGATCAGGACGGCACCCCCGGCGACGACCAGCACGAGACGGCCCAGGTCCGCCAGGCGCACGATGCCTGCCCGAACGACCTCGCGCCGATCGACGAAACGACTCGCCGCGATGCCGAGTGCGACGGCGATCGGGAGCCCGAGGCCGAGGCCGAGCGTGGGCAGGCTGAGCCCGAGCATGGTCGCCAGCTGCGGCAGGGCCACGAGCGCGGCGACAAGACCCCCGACGAAGGCGGCCGGCGCGGCTGCACGCGGGCGAGCCAGCCCGACGATGCCGACCGTGACGATCGCGAAGAAGCCGATCACCGGGTGCACGAGCGTGGCCGCGCCGAGCGCGAGCCCGATGACGGCGCCGCGTCCGATCCGCCACGGGTCGCCTTCGGGCCTGTCGCGGATCAGCTCGGCGGCAACGGCCAGGCCGAGGCACACCAGCGGAAGGACGACGACCGTGCCTCGGGCGTCCGCGAGTCGCGCGAAGGATTGGCTGAGCGCGAAGGCCAGCAGGGCCCACGCGGAGACGGGTGGATCACCGTTTCGAATCGCGCTCGCGAGGCGATGGACACCCGCCGCGACGAGCACGGTCTGGGGCAGGATGAACCCGGCGATCGCGAGGCCGCCGGACAGGCCGGTCAGGGTCGCGACGGCGCCGAGGAGCGCGTCGTACCCGAGCACGGTCCGCGACGGCCCGATGATCGGCGACTGTGTCGCCGTGAGGGGCGCGAACCAGCCGAAGGTGCGCAGGTGCTCCACCGGCCCGACGTAGTTCGGCAGGACGTCGATGAACGGCACGACCGGGCTCGCCAGCTGCAGGATCGCCGGGCCGACCCAGACGACGGCAACGAGGGCCGCGAGCGGCCACGAGCCGATCGCGGCGAGGAGGTCGCGCCAGCTGCCGAGCGTGACGAGCGGCCTGAGGTGCCCGCGCAGCGGCGGCAGGATCGCCGCGGCCACGATCAACGCGTCCACGCCGGCGAGGATCGGAGCGAGGAACAGCCCGAACGCGGCAAGGGTGCCGAGCAGCAGCGTGTCCTTCAGGACCGCGGCGACCATCGCCCCGATCGCCGCCTCGCCGAGCGAATCGAACGGAGTGCGACGCGCGGCGCGAGCGAGGACCAGCCCGGCCGCCAGCTCGAGGGCGCTCGCGCCGAGGACGAGGAGCGCCGCCGGGACCGTGACGCCGACCTGCCCGAGGACGCCTTCGATCGCGGCCCCGAGGTCGAAGCCGAGGTTCTTCGAGCCCTGCAGCCAGATCAGGCCGATGGCAAATGCGGCAAGCCCTGCGACGCCGATGACGTCGAGCGCGATCGCCTCACGATCGCGGAGCTGCCGGCCCTCCATCGGCGAGATGGTAGGAGCCGGCTCGCGCATCAGAGGTAGCGCGCCACCGACATGAGCACGGCGGCCGCGAGCACCAGGACGAGGTCCTGCTGCCCGATGGTCCGAAGCCGGGCTGTGGCTGCCAGCTGGCGGGCCATGAGCTCGGAGCTCGGCGGGCCCCCGGCCGCCTTCATCTCCTCCGCGATGGCTGCAGCATTCGCGAATGCCCGCTGCAGCACCGTGCCGCCGCGCGCCCACGCGACGATACCGAGATTTCCGCCGACCAGGAAGGTGAGCGCAGGCAGTGTCGTCGCCACGCTGAGGTAGTTCTTGAGGTACAGGCTCACGCCCACGAGGGCGCACCAAGGCTCGATATAAGAAATGGAGCGGGCGACGGGATTCGAACCCGCGACCGCCTGGTTGGAAGCCAGGTGCAAAACCAGCTTTGCTTCGCCCGCTCAGGCGGACTGCCGCGAACGCCGCTCGAACGTCCGAAGGCGGTGGCAGCTCGCGCAGACGATATCGCACTTGGCTGCCTCGGCCAGCATGCGATCCGTACTGCCATTGATCATCCGGGTAACGCCTCGAACCTTGGTCGACGGGTCTCGGTGATCGAAGTCCATTGCGCACTGTGCGAACTGACCGCCGCAATCGGCGCAGGGCACTGACCGCAATTGATCCAGCAGATCTGCGTTGTAGCGCCAGTGTCTCCGTCGGTCGGCCAGGCCAGGAGTGGTCGCCTGGGTCCGCGCCGCCAGCCATTCGCGATGCTGTCTCCGCGTCCGGAGGCGATGGCAATTCGCACAGACGACATCGCACTTGGCTGCCTCGGCAAGGAGCTGCTCCCGATTCTTGAGCGCAGCCCGGCCCTTCGTGAGGTCAAACGCCTTCTCGTTCGGATCCCGATGGTCGAAGTCCATCTGATGGCCGGCAAACCGACCGCCACAGTCGGCACAGGGGACGTTACGAAGCTCCCGCAGGAACGCAGTCGTGAGGTCCTGCCGACGTCGCACCCGCTCGATCTCGCTCGCCCGGTTCGCCGCGTAGAAGCGAACGTTCGTGGGTCGCTGGTTGCGCTTTGCGGGCACGCTGAAGTTTAGAACGTCTGTTCCCTTTCGACAAGGGCTCGCACGACGTTCGTTTCGATGACTCCCCGCCACCATCCCGTACGCTGCCGCGCATGCCCGCCGTCGGAGACGTGCTTGCCGGTCGCTATCGCGTCGATGCGGTTCTCGGTGCGGGCGGCATGGCCACCGTCTATCGCGCGACCGACCTTCGCCTCGAGCGCGAGGTCGCGGTCAAGGTGCTCGTCCCCAACCTGGCTCGTGATCCGTCATTCGCGGAGCGATTCGATCGCGAAGCGCGCCTCCTCGCGTCGGTCACCCACCCCAGCATCGCGGAGATCTTCGACGTCGAGCCAGGCGATCTCGAAGCCGGGCGCGAGCCCTTCTACGTCATGGAGCTGTGCGAGGGTGGCAGCCTCGCGGACCGAATCGAGACGGCGGGCAGGATCTCCGCGGGCGAGCTCGTCCCGCTGATCCTCGCGGTCGCGGGCGGTCTCGGCGAGCTCCACGCCAACGGCCTCGTCCATCGTGACATCAAGCCGGCGAACATCCTGTTCACAGGCGGTCGGCCCAAGCTGGCGGACTTCGGCCTGGCGAGGAGCGACGGGCGGCCGGAGTTTCCGACCCTCACCGAGGCGGGTACGGCGATCGGCACGCCCGCGTACATGGCGCCAGAGCTCGTTGCGGGCGGCCGCCCGACGTTCGCCAGCGACGTCTACGCGCTCGCGGCGACGACGTTCCACGCCCTGACCGGTCGGGCGCCGCGACAGTCGGAGACGTTGACCGGCCTCCTGACGGCGATGGCCGAACCGATCCCGGTCGCGTCGAGCGCCGCGCCGACGCTGGGCTCGGGGTTCGATTCGTTGCTCGAGAAGGGACTCGCCACCGATCCGGCCGATCGCCCGGGCCTCAATGCCTTCACCGCGGGCCTCGTTGGCGTGCTCGGAGGCTCGGACGCGGAGGTACAACCGGCGCTGGCGTCCGAGGCGCCGCAGGCCGCGGCGGCCGTAGAGGCGCAACCGTCCAGCGAGCCGGATCCGCTCACGGACACGACGCGGATCGCTGTGCCAGCGGGGGTGACCCGCGCGGCGCCAGTTCGGCGGCGGCGCGCCGAACGGCCTTCCTCAGCGCGCGAACGCCGGACGCCCAGCACCGCGGCCCTGCTGCTCGGCACAGCCGTGGTGGCGGCCGCACTGCTCCTGGCGCTCGCCAACCGCCTCCCGGGGGCCGCATCAGCGTCCGCGTCGGCCTCGCCACCCGGCGTGACAGCCTCCCCCACCGTCGTGCCATCGCCCACCATCTCGCCGTCCCCCTCCCCCACTCCCGATCCCGCAGGGCCGGCCCTCACCGCGCTGGGTCACGTGGTCACGACGATCAACGCGGCCAAGGGCGGCCGCGACGGGCTGAACGGCAAGGCGGCGGGCGAGCTGCTCGACCTGGCCGGGGCTGTCCGCAGCGCACTCGAGAGCGAGGACATGACCGCGGCTCGAACGGCGGCGGAGCGGCTTTCGGACCGCGCGGACAAGGAAACCAAGGGCGTGGACGCGCAACGGGCGCAGGCGATCCGGGACGCCATCGCGGCGCTGATCGAGGCAATCCCGGCCTGAACAGCAGCCGCCGGGTACGGCGGTACGATGCGATTCGAATGACCGTCGAGCCCATGACGCAGAGCTGTCCGCGGTGCGACGCCAGCGTCGCGCCGGAGGCCAAGTTCTGCGCGAACTGCGGCCAGGCGCTGACCGAGGCCTCGACCGCCGATGCAGCGGTGCACACGCGCGTCGCCGCCGCGGCCCCTGCGCCGCTGATCACCAAGATGCGGAGCGCTCGCCTGACCGGCGAACGCAAGCCCGTGACCGCGCTCTTCGCGGACGTCGTCGGCTCGACGACCCTCGCCGAGTACATGGACCCCGAGGATTGGACCGCGATGATCAACGAGGCGTTCGACCTCATGTCGCGCGCCGTCTTCCGCTACGAAGGGACCATCGCCCAGCTCCAGGGCGACGCGATGCTCGCGTTCTTCGGCGCACCCGTCGCGCACGAGGACGATCCGGAGCGGGCGATCTTCGCGGCGCTCGACATGCTCGATGCCACGGCCGAGTTCGCGGCGCAGCTGAAGGCCACACATGGCATCGACTTCCGGATCCGCGCCGGCATCAACAGCGGGCCGGTCATGGTCGGCAAGGTCGGTTCCGACCTCCGCTACGAGTACACGGCCCTTGGCGACGCGGTGAACGTCGCGGCGCGGATGCAGACCGCCGCCCAGCCCGGGACCGTGCTCGTGACCGAGATGACCCGCCGCCTGACCGGAGACACGTTCGATCTCGAGGACCTCGGCGACATCGAGGTCAAGGGCAAGACCGAGCCGATCCACGTCTATCGCGTCCTTGGGCGGAATGCGGCCCCCGGGCGGCGCCGCGGCCTGGCGTCGGTTGGGCTGGACAGCCCGATGGTCGGGCGCGCGGAGCAGCTCGAGCGACTCAGCTCGCTGCTCGATGTCGTGAGTGCCGGTCACGGCCGGGCGGCGTTCATCGTCGGGGAGCCGGGCATCGGCAAGAGCCGCCTCCTCGCGGAGCTCAAGCGCGCCGCGCTCTCGCCACCGTCGACGACGCGCTGGTTCGAAGGGCACTGCGTTTCGTACGGGCGCGGCCTGCCGTACCACCTGCTGATCGATCTCCTGCGTTCGATCCTGGGCTTCTCGTTCGCGGCGACGGAGGCGGAGGCGCGTTCGGCGCTCGACGCCGCGCTCGTCGACATCCTCGGCGCGGACCAGACCGAAGCCGAGGACACGGCGCCGTATCTCGCAGATCTGCTGGGGCTGCCGCTGCGCCCGGGTGAGGCCATCCCGACCCAAACCCCGGAGACGCTCCAGGGGCGGTACATCGCTGCCACCCACCGTCTGCTGCGCGGGCTCGCGGCACGCGGGCCGGTCGTCGTCGTCTGCGAGGATCTGCACTGGGCGGACCCCGCATCCATCGACGTGGCACGGCAGATCATGCCGCTCGCCGCACAGCTGCCGATCCTGTTCGTCGCCGCGCTGCGCGCCGAGACGGATTCGCCGGGCTGGGCGCTGATCGGCCACGCCCGCACGATCTTCGGCGAAGCGCTCACCGAGATTCGACTCGATCCGCTCGCCGAATCGGACAGTCGGAGCCTGGTCGCGAATCTCCTCGAGATCGAGTCCCTCCCCGACCGCGTCCGCGACCTCATCCTCGCCAGGGCGGAGGGCAACCCCTTCTTCGTGGAGGAGCTCGTCCGAATGCTGATCGAGGGAGGCGTGATCGTGCAGGAGGGAAGCCGGTGGGTTGCGACGGCAGAGGTGGCCTCGGTCGAGATCCCGGAGACGCTCCACGGCCTGCTGCTGGCGAGAATCGATCAGCTGCCTGATGATGCGAAGCGGAGCCTCCGGGTCGCGGCGGTCATCGGCCGCCAGTTCCCGGTGCGCGTCCTGGAGCGCGTGATCGGAGCCGAGGCATGACCATCGATACCAGGGTCGACGTCCTCGAGGCGAAGGGCCTCATCCGCCTCGCCGCGATCCGACCGGAGCTGGAGTACCTGTTCCGCCATGGCCTCGTTCAGGACGCCGCCTACACGTCGCTCCTGAAGCAGGAGCGACGGGAGCTGCACGGCCGCGTCGGCACCGCCCTGGAGGAGCTCTATCCGGAACGCGTCGGAGAGCTCGCGCCGGTCCTGGCGATGCACTTCGAGCAGGCCGGCGACACCGAGCGGGCCATCGACTATTACGCCGAGGGCGCCAAGCACGCGCTCGGCCAGAACGCCATCCAGGAGGCGTACGAGGCCTTCGATCGCGCGGCAACCCTCATTCACGAAGAGGATCAGTCGTCCGGCCCAGCCGCGCTGTCAGGGTCAGAGATCGACCGGCGGCGACGGCGACAGATCGAGATCGAGCTCGGCAGGGCCGATGCCGGCGGTTACTTCCGCTCGCCTGAAGAGACGTTCGCAGCCCTCGAGGACATCGTCGAGCCTGCCGAGGAGCTGGGCGACCAGGAGCTCATCGGGCGCTTGCACACCCTGATCGCGCTCGGCCGACTGCAGAACGGGGAATCCGCGAGCCAACCGGTCGTCAAGCGTTCGCTCGACCGGATCGCACAGGTCGGCGAGGCGATCGGCGATCCATCGTTGCGGGTCATTCCCACGGCGCTCGTGGGTCTCAGCCATGTCTTCAGTGGCAATCCCCACAGAGGTATCGCCGAGCTCGAGGAGGCACTCCCCGTATTGGAGGGCCGCCGGGACACCGTGGGGCCGGCCTTTGCCCGGGGCGCGCTCGCCATCGGCTACGCCTACGTGGGGGAGTTCGAGAAGGCGGAGGCCGCGGCCGCCCGGGCTACGGAGCTCGCCGGCAAGAGCGACCTGATCGCGCAGCTCGACGCGCTCATCGCGGAATCCCTGGTCCGATCAGCGAAGGGCGATCTCGAGGGAGCCGTTCCGATCGCCAGCAAATGCGTGCAGCAATCTGCGGAGACCGGAGCAACTGCCTGCATCATCGCGAGCTCATGGATCCTCGGGGACGTGTTCTATCGCCAGGGTCGCTACGCGGAGGCTCGCGACATCCTGAAGCGCGGCACGGATATCTCGGCGGTGGTCGATCGGAAGGTATGGCGCCCGACGCTGGTGGCCTGGCTGAGCTCGACCCAGGCGGCCCTCGGCGCGGCGGAGGACGGCGAGTGGGACGAGGCGCTTGCCACCGCGCGGTCCATCGGGAACCGCATGGGCGAGGCGGGAATCCTGGCCAAGCGCGCGGAAGCGGCAGTCACGCACGGCGACGTCGATGCCGCGAGGCCGGATGCCGAAGCGGCGATCGCGTTGATGCAGGAGATCGGGTTGCGGCCCATGCTCGCCCGGACTCGACGGGCGTGGGGTGAATCGCTTCGCGCCGCCGGGAAGGCGAGCGAGGCGGAGCCGCACCTTCGGCAGGCGCTCGCCGGCTTCGAGGAGCTTGGGCTGACCCCCGAGGCCGACGCGGTGCGCGCAGAGCTCTCGCTCGGCGAGACGAAGCTTTCGTTTTCCTGAGCCGACTCAGCCCACGACGGCGGCGCCGGCCTCGTGCTCTGCGGAGGCGACAGCCTCCTCGATCGCGGCGACAAGCCGCTCTCCGATCGGCGCACCCACGAGCGGCGTGATGCCGAGCGGCCCGGTCGTCTTGATCCAGGACGGCTCGATCCCCGACGCCGAGAGCACGATCGGAATGCTTGGATGGTGCTCGCGCAGGCCGTCGATCAGCTCGACCGCGCCGTCGGGCTCACCGGTCGCCCAGGCGTCGTACACGAGCACGTCCGCCCACTCGACGAGGCCGCACGGCCGCCCCGACAGGATCGGGCACTTGGCGCCGATCGGCCCCTGGCACTCGTGGACCTCATAGCCACGCCGCCGCAGCGAATCGACCTCGAGATCGGCGAGATCGATGTCGTGATTGACAACGAGGACTCGCGTCATGGCACACCTCCCGTTGCTGGGAGTGGTGTGCGCTCTCGCCGGGTGGTCGGGTAGTGCCGGACGGCCCGAAGGGGCCCGTCCTTCATGACCGGCCCGCGCCGGCCCGGCCTAGCCCTTGCGCTCGAGGATCGGCTTCGCGAGGTCTGGCCGGTCGACGACGAACGCGAACATCGCGCGATCGCCCCAGCGGCCAAGGAACAGGTGGCCGTGGATGTTCACCCCCGCGTCCGCGAGCTGGCGCGCGATGCGGGCCATGCCGCCTGGCTTGTCGTCGACCTCGGCGATGATCGACTCACCCTCGACGTAGGTGTAGTCGCCCTCGTCGAGCACCTGCTTCGTCGTCGCGTCGTCAGCCGTCGTCATGATCACGTGGCCGCTGTCCCCCAGCCCGCCGCCACCGATCGCGCGCAGGTCGACGCCGCGTGCCGCGAGCTCCTCGGCGAGGACCGCCATCGCCCCGGGCTGGTTCTTGAGCTGGACCACGAACTGGTTGGCCATCGCGCGCATCGTAGCCCCGCCCGGAGCGGACGGTGGCTAGAGTGCGAAGACGATGCGCCTGACAGCGACAGCCGCCGACCTGCCGCCCGCCGTCGCGGGCGCGCTCGCGAACCCAACGGCCGGCGAGCAAAGCGAGATCGACGTCGGCGGGACCGCCTGGCCGACGCTGACCTGGGGCAACCCCGGTGACCCGCCGGTGCTCCTCGTCCACGGCGTGACGTCGAACGCGGGCATCTGGTGGCGGATCGGGCCTGCGCTGGCCGCTGCTGGGCGCCGCGTGATCGCGGTCGACATGCCCGGCCACGGCCGCACCGCTCGCGGACCCCGGTCGCATCGGCTCGCGGACACCGCGGCAGAGCTCACGACCTTTGCGAAGGCGGCCGGCATCGACCGACCGGATCTCGCCGTCGTCGGCCACTCGTGGGGCGGGATGGTCAGCGCCAACCTGCCTGGGGCCGGGCTCGCGCCGGCAACGCTGATCCTGCTCGACCCGCCCTACCTCACCCTCGGCCGACTGAGGGCCCTGACAGAGCAGCCGACCGAGCGCCCGTACGCGACGCTCGCAGACTCGATCGCCGCTGTGCGCACCGCGAACCCGTCGTGGTCGGAGGGTGACGTGGCCGCGAAGGCACAGGCACTGACCGAGTTCAACCCGCAGCTCGTCCTCGACGTGCTCCTCAGGAACGGCAGCTGGGACAGTGGGATGGCCGCGCTGCGCGACCCCAAGGCCCGCGACGTGCACGCGTGGCTCATTCGCGGCGAGTGGTCGACGGGCGGCTTCATCCCAGATTCGAAGATCCCCGCCATCGAGCGCCAGCTCGGCGCCGACCACGTGATCACCATCGCCGGCGGACCACACTCGCCGCAGCGAACGCACCCTGAGGCAACGGTCGTGGCGATCCTCACTGCCCTTCAGATCGGCTGACCTGTGCCGCGATGTGGGACGTGAACGGTCTCTGGCCGCGCGGTCAGCGCCGCAGCGGGTTCGGCCCGGTTGCCGTCACGAGGCGCTGCGGTGCCCAATCGTCAACGTGGTGGAACCCCTCGTCGAAGGGGCCATCCACGAGCTCTACCGAGGCCCGCAGCGAGAGTCGATAGAACTTCACGTGCGTGAAGTCCTCGAAGAGGATATAGACGGGGTCCGGTGTGCTCCTCGGGCCCTGGAATTGCTGT